>JAJDJP010000049.1 GCA_030267215.1 Ruminococcaceae bacterium OttesenSCG-928-A16 | reverse complement strand
AACTATTTAAAACTTATATTTTGGCCGAAACAAACGAAACCCTTTGCCTAATTGATAAACATGCCGCCCACGAGCGCATGCTGTACGAGCAGCTGGTAGAAGCCCGTGGCAGCATTGCGGCCCAGCAACTGCTGGCCCCGGTGCCGGTGGTGCTTTCGGCAGCCGAAAAAACGGCCCTGCTGCAAAACCAGCCAATACTAGCCGATGCAGGGATAGAACTGGACGATTTTGGCGGCAACGAGGTGCTGGTGCGTGCTATACCGGCCGACACCGGCACCGGAAATGTAGAGGAATTGATTGTGGAAGTAGCCCAGCGCATGGTGCTAAACCACAAAGACACCCTAAACGAAAAAACCGAGTGGGTTTTACATTCGGTTGCTTGCCGTGCGGCGGTAAAAGCGGGCGACAAAACCACCCCGCAGGAGCTGCTAAAGCTGGCTGAGGAAATTTTGAATGGCAGCATGCCGCCGTTTTGCCCGCACGGCCGCCCGGTTGTGCTAGAAATAACACGCAAGGAGCTTGAAAAACAATTTGGAAGACTTGGCTAAAACCAAAATTGTGGTGGTGTGCGGCCCAACCGCCACCGGCAAAAGTGGCCTTGCCAATGCCTTGTGTAAGCGGTTTGGCGGGCAGGTGGTAGGGGCCGATTCGATGCAAATATACAAAGGCCTGCCCATTGGCACCGCTGCGGTAACCCCCAAAGAAGCCGGCGGTATTCCGCAGCATCTGGTTGGTTTTTTGCCGCCAGAGCAATCTTTTTCGGTGGCCAATTATATTACGCATGCCAAAGCAGCCATAAACACCATTGCGGCACAGGGTATGCTGCCGGTGGTTAGCGGTGGCACGGGGCTTTATCTTTCGGCCTTAACCACGGGCACGGTTTTTACCCCCCAGCCACCCCAGCCCGCGCTGCGCCAGCAGCTGCAAAGCCAGCTGCAAAAGCTGGGGGCGGCTGCTATGCTGGCCCAGCTTGCACAGGTAGACCCTGCCCATGCCGCCACCCTTAACCCAGCCGACGAAAAACGCATTTTGCGTGGGCTGGAGCAATGGCATCTTACTGGCAAAACCCGCCTGCAACGCGATGAAGCTTCGCGCGGGGAAGCACCTTACAATACCCTGTGCATTGGGCTAAATTACAGCAGCCGGCAACTGCTTTATGCGCAAATTAACGCCCGGGTAGATGCCATGCTGGAACAAGGCCTGCTGGAAGAAGCAAAGCAGGTTTACGCCAACCAAAACCAGTATAAAACGGCCGCACAGGCCATTGGCTATAAAGAGTTTTTTGCTTATTTTGATAGCACGGCCACACTACAGGCCTGCACCGAAAAACTAAAACAAGCAACCCGCAACTATGCCAAACGCCAGCTTACCTGGTTTAGGGCCATGCCCAATATCCACTGGTTAATGGTGGATGAAGAGGGCCTAGAAGAAAAAGCGGCGGCCTTGGTGCAAAACTTTACAGGGCAATAACACAAGGAGGGCTTTATGAGCGAACCCAAACAAAACACACGCAGCGGCCAAGCAGTAAAGCCGGTTAAACCTAAAAAGAAAAAAAGCGCTCTTCGCTGGGCGCCACTGCTGCTGTTGGTGCCGGTGGTGTATGTGGCGGTGCAGTTGTTTATTATATATGTGCCCAACATGCGCTACCAAACCGCCATACCCTATACCATGATGGACTACATACCGGTGCAGGGTTTTGTTGTAATGGATAGCCAGCCCGTAACCGGCGGCGGGGGCACTTTGTACTACACCGTGCCCGAAGGCGAGCGGGTGGTAACCGGTGCGCCGGTAGCCGATATTTTTGCAAACGAGGCTGCGGCAATGGCCCAAACCTCTTACCAGCGCGCAGAGGCTGAACTGCAACAGCTGGAATCTGCCAAAAGGATTTTGGCAGAAGGTGGCGATGTGGGGGCACTCTCTAAACAAAAGCTAAACGGTGTGTACCAATTGTTAAACGAAATTGACACCCAAAACTATGCGGGTTTAAATGCCTCCAAAGCCGAAATTATGCTGGCGGCCAACAAAATGGCCGTGGTAACAGGCGAACCCGTAAGTTTTGATGAACGCATTGGCCAGCTTACCGCCCAAAAAGAAAGTTATGCCGCCCAGGCAGTGGTGCAGGGGGTTGTTACGGCGCCGTCCTCGGGTTATTTTGTGCCCTCGCCCAAGTTCGATAGACAGGTGATGGAGTATGCCGCCTTGGAGCAAGCAAGCCCGGTAGAACTACAAGCCATGTTAGAGGCCGAGCCCACCTATTACGGCGATGAGGTAATTGGGCACATTGTGGCCGATTATCGCTGGAGCTTTTTTACCACCATACCCAGCAAAGATGCCGCCAGGCTGAATGTGGGCAACAAGCTAAAAATCTCTTTTTCAGATTATAGCGAAAACGCCATGCCAGTTACGGTGCAAAATATAGTGGTGGATGAAGCTGCCGAAACAGCCAAGGTAGAACTTTTGTGCGAATACATGAATGCCCAGGTTTTGCAAATGCGCAGCGAAAAAGCCAAAATTATTTTAAAAGAAGAAAAAGGCCTGCGGGTAGACAAAAACGCCCTGCATATTGTAAATGGCGAAAACGGCGTATATATTAAATATGGCAATATGGCATACTTCCGCCGCATCGAAATTTTGCAGGAAGACGAACATTACCTGTTGGTTTCGGCAGTAGAGCAAAAGGGGATAAACGAGCTGCAAATGTATGATGAAATTATTGTGGATGCTGGGAGCACTGTGTTAGAAAATGAAACAATATTATAACGATATTACAGCCCGGGTGCAGCAAGTGCGCGAGAATATTGAGGTTGCGGCCAATAAAGTGGGGCGCAAAGCCAGCGAAGTTACCCTTTTGGGGGTAACCAAAACCCAAAGTGCCCAGGCAGTGCGCCAGCTTTTGCAGGCCGGTGTAACCGATATTGGTGAAAACCGGGTGCAAGAACTGCTACAAAAAGAACCTTTTTTAGAGGATTTACCCCACACCACACATTTAATAGGGCATTTACAGCGTAATAAAGCTAAATTTTTGCCGGGGCATATTTCCATGTTGCAAAGCCTAGATAGCCCCAAAACTTTACAGGCAGTAGAGAAGGCATTTGCCACACAAAACAAGCCGCTGGATGTACTAATTGAGGTAAATATTGGCGATGAAGCGAGTAAAAGTGGGGTTTCGGTACCAGAGCTAGAGCAACTGGTAGAACTTACCGTGGCGTCGCCCGTGGTGCGCCTGCGTGGGTTAATGGCTATTCCGCCAATTTGTGAAGGAGACCTTGTGCGTAGATACTTTGAACAAATTTACCATCTATTTGTTGACATTAAGGCCAAAAAAATGGATAATAAAGCTATTAATATACTATCAATGGGAATGTCTGCCGATTATGGCTACGCCGTAATGGAGGGGGCAACCATGGTAAGGGTGGGCAGCACCTTGTTTGGCCCACGTATATAATTGGCAGCAATTTGATACAACTACTTTGTAAAGCAATGGCTTTTGCTTTTTTATGCAACGGCCAAACGATGAATAAAGAGGAGATTGTACAATGGGTATATTTGGCAAAATTAGAGACTTTATGGGCGTAGAAGATGAAGAGGATATGGAGCGCGAGGAGATGGATTTTATTGCCACACGCAACTCCGGTTATCAAGATGAACAGGACGATTATTACTACGAGGAAACCACCCCTAAAAAAAGGGATAACGTGGTAAACATTAACGCAACCACCCAGCTGCAGGTAGTGCTGGTTAAACCAGAGCGGTTTGACGATGCCTCGGCTGTGGCCGACCATTTAAACTCTCGCCGCACCGTTGTGCTAAACTTAGAATCCACAAACAAAGAGGTTTCTCGCCGATTGGTGGACTTTTTAAGCGGCGTGGCATATGCCAACAACGGCCAAATTAAACGTGTGGCTAACAACACCTTTATTATTACCCCCTTTAACGTAGATATTGTTGGGGATAATATTTTGGACGAATTGGAAAGCAGCGGGGTAATATTTTAACATTGGCAACCCGTGGTTTTGTGCCGCCAATGAATGAGCAGGAAAAGCTAGTGGGACGCAAGGTGGCGGACGCTGTAAAGGCAGTTTCGCATTCTGGTGTGTCCCGCTATCTTGGCTTTTTTAACCTGCGCGAGGCAGAGCTTGCAACGGCAGAACTAAACCGACAAAAATGGCAAGCCTATGCTTTTTATGGTGGTTTTGAAGGTGCAGAGCGCACCATGCTTTGTATTTTTGATGAAACAGATGCCGCATCTGCTTTGCCGCATAATTTCCCGTTTGTAGCAGTGTTGGCAAAATTAGGTGCTGCGCAGCAAACTACGCTTACCCACCGAGATTATTTGGGCGCCGTGCTTGGTGCCGGGGTAAAACGAGAGTGTGTGGGCGACATTATAAACACCGATGACGGCACTGTGCTTTTGCTACAACGCACTATGTTGCCCTTTTTGCAAGAACAACTAACCCAGGTGGGGCGTGCCAGCATAGAACTAGTAGAGTGCGATTTACCCACCATTAAAAGCCCAGCCCCGCAAGATGTCGAAACCGCCAGCGTGTCCTCTTTGCGGGCAGATGCTGTTTTGGCGGCGATGTTGAACCTGAACCGAGCCGGGGCTGCTGCCATAATTACCAAAGGGCTTTTGCAAATTAACCATTTGCAGGTAAGCGCGGGGCATTACACCATTTGTGAGGGCGATGTGTTTTCGGTGCGGGGCACTGGCAAGTTTGTTTTGCACAAAATTGGCGGTAAAAGCCGAAAAGACCGCACATTTATTGAATTTATACGGTATAGGTAAGCAAAACTATTTACACTATAGGAGGCAATAACATGACTGCTGAAGACATGAAAACAGTTACTTTCGACAACGTAAAACGTGGCTACAACCCCGAGGACGTAGATGACTTTTTGCAGCAAGCCGCCCGAGAGATGGAAGCACTGGAAGCGGCCAAAGAAGATGCCGAGAATAAAATGTATATTTTGGCACAAAAAGTAGAAGAATACCGTGGTTTAGAGGATACCCTGAAAACCGCGTTGATAAATGCCCAGCGCATGGGCGAAACCGTTGTGCGCGAGGCCAAACAAAAAGCCGATGCTATGGTGCGTGAAGCCACCGGGCAGGCAGAACTTTTGAAACAACAGGCAGACCAGGAAATTGAGACCGAATACTACACCCTACAAAAAATGCGCGATGAAGTGGCTAATTTTAAAGCCACCATTTTAACCCTGTACAAACAGCATATAGAATCTTTAAGCGGCTTGGATGCGCCGGTTGCCCAAGTAGATGAATTTTTGGACGAAAATGCAATAGAAACCCCGGCCGAGCCAGTGGCCGAAGAAGCCGAAGCAAACGCCACTGCTTTTAGCACCACTTTTGAAGAAACCTACGAGCCGGTGCCGCAAAATTTTACCCCCCTGGTAGAAGTTAGCGCCGAAGAAGAACCTTTAAGCGAAGCCGAGCAGATTATGGACGAAGATGCCGGTGCCGATGTGTACCCGGTAGACGCCCCGGCCTCGGTAAATTTGTTTGATGGCTACCAGATGGAAGACGAAACCGAAGAATAAGGTATTATAAAACAATAAATAGTAAAAATGGAATAATGGGGGAGTAGCCCATTGTAAAAAGGGACAGCCCGGCTTTTGGGAAATTGGTTTGGGTATGCTTGTGTAGTTACTTACTGCATAAGCCGCCCGGCTAAATTTACCAGCAGGCCAGGGCCGTCCCTTTAGCATAGCTAAAAGGCCACCCTTTTTTAAGGAGAGATGAAACATGCCCGATAATTATAACGATACGCTAAACCTGCCAAAAACAGAGTTTAGCATGCGCGCCGGCCTGCCAACTAAAGAGCCCGAGATGCTGGCAGATTGGGAGAAAAACAACCTGTATGAAAAAATGATGGAGCATAACGAGGGCAAACCGCTGTATATTTTACACGATGGCCCTCCGTACGCCAACGCAGATATTCATATGGGAACGGGCATGAACAAGGTGCTAAAGGATATTATTGTGCGCTACAAAAATATGGCCGGCTATAAAGCTCCTTTTATTCCCGGGTGGGACACCCACGGCCTGCCGATTGAGCGTAAAGCACTGGAAAAACTGGGCGAAAAACGCAAAGAAATTAGCGATTATGACCTGCGCCAGCTGTGTAAAGACTATGCCCACCATTTTGTAGAGGCACAAAAAAACCAGTTTATGCGCCTTGGCTCTTTGGGAGATTACGACCACCCCTACCTAACCATGGCGCCAGAATTTGAGGCCCACCAAATTGAAGTATTTGGCCAGATGGCGCACAAAGGCTACATTTACAAGGGCTTAAAGCCTGTATACTGGTGTGCTACCGACCATACCGCGCTGGCCGAAGCCGAAATTGAATATGAAAACGACCATGTGGATTCTATCTATGTGGCTTTTAATGTTGTTAAAGATAATGGCGCGCTGGCAAAAGCCGGCATACCGGCCGATAAAACATGGTTTGTAATTTGGACCACCACCGCATGGACACTGCCCGCCAACGTTGCCATTTGCCTTGGCCCCAAGTACACCTATGCGGCGGTTAAGGTAAAGGACCGTTACTATATTGTGGCCGAAGACCTAGTGGAGAATGCTATGCAGGAATGCGGCATTACCGACTATGAAAAGGTTGCCACCTTTACAGGTAAAGACTTGGAGCGAATTGAAACACAGCATTGCTACTTGGATCGCCACTCGTTGGTGATTTTGGGCGACCATGTAACCCTGGAAAGTGGCACCGGCTGCGTGCATACGGCGCCTGGCCATGGTGTGGACGACTATGAGGTGGTTACCCGCCATTACCCCGAGTTACCCATGATTGTACCGGTGGACGACGCTGGCAACCTTACCGAGGAAGCAGGCCGTTTTGCCGGCATGAATGTATTTAAGGCAAGCCCGGTTATCACCCAATATTTGCAAGAAACCGGGCATGTAATTGGTGTTACACATTTAGAGCACCAGTATCCCCATTGCTGGCGCTGCCACAACCCTATTATTTTCCGTGCTACCGAACAATGGTTTTGCTCGGTAGATGATTTTAAAGAGGATACCTACAAGGCCATTAACTCGGTGCAGTGGCACCCAGAGTGGGGCCGCGAGCGCATGATGGGCATGGTGCGAGACCGTGCCGATTGGTGTATTTCCCGCCAGCGCTTGTGGGGGGTACCTATCCCGGCTTTTTATTGCACAGATTGTGATGAGTACCTAATTAACAACGAAACCATTGGGGCTGTACAAGCCCTATTTGCCAAAGAAGGCTCGGACGCGTGGTATAAGTACACTGCAGAAGAAATTTTACCAGAGGGCACCAAATGCCCCCATTGTGGAGGCACGCATTTCCGTAAAGAAACCGATACCATGGACGTTTGGTTCGATTCTGGCACCAGCCATGCTGCCGTGTTAACCGAACGTAAAGACCACCATCGTCCGGCCGATTTGTATCTGGAAGGCTCCGACCAGTTTCGTGGGTGGTTCCAGTCTTCGCTGCTCACCTCGGTTGCTACCACCGGCAAATCTCCGTATAAAAATGTGGTTAGTTGTGGCTGGGTGGTAGATGGCAATGGCCGCAAAATGAGTAAATCCCTAGGCAATGGCGTAGACCCGAACGATATTGCCAAAGAATATGGTGCCGATATTATTCGGCTTTGGGTTGCGGCGGCCGATTATCAGGTAGATGTGCGTATTAGTAAGGATATTCTAAAGCAGCTATCGGAAGGATACCGGAAAATACGCAATACTGCCCGCTTTATTTTGGGCAATATCAGCGATTTTAACCCCGATACCGACAGCGTGCCCGAAAACGAAATGACCGAACTGGACCGCTGGGCGCTGGCCGAGTTGGATAGCCTTGTGGCCCTTGCCCGCAACGGGTACGATTCTTTCGATTTCCACAAGGTATACCACAACCTGCACCGTTTTTGCGTGGTAAACATGTCTAACTTCTACCTGGATATTTTGAAAGACCGGCTATACATTACCCAAAAAGAGGGGCGTGCCCGCCGTGCGGCACAAACCGCTATGTTTAAAATTTTGGTGGGCATTACCCAATTGCTGGCCCCCATTTTGGCGTTTACCTCACAAGAAATTTGGGACTATATCCCGGAGTTTGCGGGCAAGCAAAAGTACGTGGTTCTGCACGAAATTCCGGCGGCAGGGCAGTATACACTTTCGGCCCAAGAGCAGCAGAAGTGGGAAAAAATTATTGCCATTACCAGCGATGTGAAAAAAGTTTTAGAAACCGCGCGTGCCGAAAAAGAGATTGGTTCTTCGTTAGAGGCCGCCGTTGTGCTGCATTGCAGCGATGATTTATATGCATTTGCCAAACCCCTAGAAGCCGAGCTTGCGGATATCTTTATTGTGTCTGCGGTAGAGGTGCAACAAGGCGGTGAAGGCACCCCGGGCGAAGTAGAAGGGTTGCAGGTATCTACCCACCGTGCCCCGGGCGAAAAATGCGAGCGTTGCTGGCAGTATAAAGAAACCGTAGGCCACAACCATAAACACCCAACTTTGTGCGCGCGTTGTGCTGCTATTTTAGAGTAATTAGGTGCCTGGTGCGCAAAGCAAAAAAAGCTTTGCGCATTTGGCCATTTTGCTGTAATTTTTATTGCCCAATAACCTAGCTTACATTTAAGTGTGTAAGCTGTGCATATAAACACTTGTTTACAAAGGAGAATGCCCGTGGTATCGATTATATTGTTGGTAGTGGCAGCGTTGATGGTTGGGCTGGACCAATTGCTGAAATATTTGGTGGTGGTAAACCTAAAGCCCATTGGCACCGCGCCCTTCATTCCGGGTATATTGGGGCTGCGCTATGTAGAAAACGACGGCGCGGCCTTTAGCATATTGGCAGGGCAGCAAACTTTTTTAATTATAGTTACCAGCATAGCGCTGCTGGTTTGGGCCTATTTTTTGTTTTTTAAACGCCCCCAAAGCAAAATGGAAGTTGCCGGCATGGTAATGGTTTTGGCCGGTGGTGTTGGCAACTTGATAGACCGTGTTGCCAATGGCTTTGTGGTAGATTATTTAGATGTTTTATTTATGCAATTTGCCGTGTTTAACCTGGCCGATACGTTTGTGTGTGTGGGTTTTGCGGTGCTTATTATAGGGGTGGTGCGCTCAGAGTTAAAAGGGCGCAAAAAAGCAGAGGTAAACACCGAGGTAAGCAAGGACGCAAAACCGGAGCAAGTGGATGGAAACCATTGATGCGGTAGTGCAATCCCAAGAAGCTGGAGCAAGGCTGGATCGTTATCTTTCGGCTTTGCTTGGGGTTTCGCGCGCGGTGGCACAGCAGTTAATTGCAGGGCAGCATGTTACCGTAAACGGCAAAGCCGCCCCCAAAAGCTACCAAGTGGCGGCGGGCGACACATTGCAAATAGAACTGCCGCCACCGGATGATGGAGTTCAGCCACAGGATATCCCGCTGGATATTGTGTATGAAGATGAATATTTGCTGGTGGTAAACAAGCCCAAAGGCATGGTGGTGCACCCCGCGCCCGGCAACCCAAATGGCACGCTGGTAAATGCGTTACTGCACCATTGCGGGGGGCAGCTTTCGGGCATGGGGGGCGAAACACGCCCCGGCATTGTGCACCGCATTGATAAGGCCACCAGCGGCCTGCTGGTGGCAGCAAAGGATGATGATACCCACCAGCACCTTGCCCAGCAGTTTGCACAACACAGCATTACCCGGGTATACCATGCGGTGGTGTACGGCACAATAAAGCAACCCGATGGCGAAGTGGATGCGCCTATTGGGCGGGATAAACGGGACCGAAAGAAGATGGCCGTTACCCAGCAAAATGCAAAACAGGCGGTAACGCACTATCAGGTTTTGCAGCAGTATAATGGGTTTGCGCACCTTGCCCTGCAGCTGCAAACCGGGCGCACCCACCAAATACGGGTGCACATGGCAAGCATTGGGCACCCGGTAGCGGGCGATGCTGTATACGGCCCTAAAAAGGTGATAACCCAGCTGCACGGGCAATGTTTGCATGCCAAAACACTGGGGTTTGTGCACCCGGCCACGGGCGAACACTGCCTGTTTAACAGCAAGTTACCGCCTTACTTCACGGCTTTTTTAGAAAAAATAGAAAAGCTGTAAAAAGCGTGCGATGTTCTAGTTTGCAAATGTTAAAACCAAAGAAGGGAACCGGAATAAATATATGATTAAGAGCTTGGCCGACATTTTGGTTTTTTCGGATATGGACGGAACCTTGCTTACCGATGATATGCAGCTTAGCTCTGCAAACCTGGAGACAATTCGGCTTTTTACCATGCTGGGTGGGCGGTTTTC
>JAJDJP010000048.1 GCA_030267215.1 Ruminococcaceae bacterium OttesenSCG-928-A16 | reverse complement strand
TGAAAGGGTTTGTGTTTTCTTTGGGGGAGTTACCCACCCCACCAAAGGCGGTTATTTTTGTAAACAGCGGTGCCCTGCTTACCACCAAAAAGGCCACCACTGTGCCCGATTTACAGGCCCTTGCCGCCAAGGGTACCCAAATTTTTACCTGTGGCACCTGCGCCAACTATTACAACATAACCCAAAACCTTGCCGTGGGCGAAATTATTGACATGATGGGCATTACCACCCTGCTTGCCAACGCCGCCCACCTTATTACACTATAATGGGCAACACGTTAACCCAGCTGTTGCAGCTGGCAAATGGCACCCGGGCCGCCTTTGTAGGGGCGGGCGGCAAAACCAGTATCATCCATTTATTGGCGGCGCAAAATAGCCACCTACCGGTGCTGGTTACCACCACAACAAAAATTTTGCCCCTGCGGCAAAATAATGTTACACTATGTAACAACCTGCAAAGCTGCCTTGCCCACACGCCTGCCCCCGGCACGGTTTGCGCCGGGCAGTTAAACCCAGCCACCGGCAAGCTAGAGGCTTTTGCCGAGGGCGAACTTGCCACCCTGTGCAAACCCTACCCCTTGGTGCTTATAGAGGCCGATGGCTCGCGCGGTTTACCCTGCAAAGGCTGGGCAGCAAACGAGCCCGTGGTGCCCGCCTTTACCACCACCACCGTTGGCGTGCTTACGCTGGGCGGGCTGCATAAACCTGCTACCAAGGGTATCGTCCTTCGGCTGCCACAGTTTTTGGCGCTTACCGGCCTGCAAAAAGGCCAGCCTATCACACTGGCTGCGCTGGCGGCCATGGCAAGCAGCCCGGCGGGCATGTTTAAAAATGCCAAAGGGACGCTAGCCCTTGTTATAAACCAGGCAGAAACCCCGCCCCAAATAGAGCTTGCAAACCAGCTTGTGCAACATATTAAACAGCAAAACCCCGGCTTAATTGGCCGGTATATTATTGGCAGCGCCCAGCAAAACCGCTGGCAGCTTGCCAGAAAATGAGGTACCCACTTGCCACAACAAAATTTGGTACTTATACGCGGCGGCGGAGATTTAGCCACCGGCGTTGCCCAAAAATTTTACCGTGCCGGCCTGCGGGTGCTTGTTTTAGAAAGCCCAAGGCCCACCGCCATACGCCGCACGGTTGCCCTAAGCCAGGCTGTTTATAACGGCCACACCCAAGTAGAAGATATCCCCTGCCGCCACATTGCCAGCGTAAGCGGCATGGATGCCTGCCATGCCGCCGGGGCGGTGCCCCTGCTGGTAGACCCCGACGGCAACTGCATTCAAAACCTGCGGCCCACTGCGGTTATCGATGCTATTTTAGCAAAATATAACGTTGGCACCGGCCGCCACATGGCCCCCATTACGGTGGGGCTTGGCCCCGGTTTTACCGCTGGGCAAGATGTTGATGCCGTAATTGAAACCATGCGGGGCCATAACCTGGGCCGCCTTATTTTGCGGGGCAGCGCACTGCCCAACACCGGCATACCCGGCGAAATTGGCGGCCAAAGCCGCCAGCGGGTGCTGCATACCCCCGTGCAGGGTGTGCTGCAACAGCTGTGCCAAATTGGCGATATTGTAACCGAGGGCACGCCTGTATTTTCGGTAAACGGCAACGTAGTAACCGCCCCTTTTACCGGCCTTGTGCGGGGGCTTATTCAGCAGGGGTTAACGCTGCCCGCCGGCACCAAAGCCGCCGATATTGACCCCCGCACCAACATTGATGTGAACACGATATCTGACAAAGCCCGCTGCTTGGGTGGCGCCGCGCTAGAGGCCTATTATTTTTTGTTGCGCCGCCATTCGCAATAAAGCAAATGCGTTATTTTATTTTGCCAGTGTCCTTTTTCATCTGTAAAACATTTGTAAAATAGGGGTATTTTGTTTATGAAACAACACGTGTACCGCAAAACTTCATCTGCACCGCCAAGGCAAACCACCAAAGTGCCAGCAAAACCGCCTGCCCCCGCCCCCAAACGCAGGCGAAAAAAAGGCCCCAAGGTTTTGCTTACGGTGCTGGCTATTTTGGTAGCGCTATACCTATTTACCACGGCCCTGTGCGCCCTCAAATTCAACTCGCTTAATCCCATACGCACCGGGGTGGGCATTATAAGTGTGGTAACCGGCGCAAAACCTTACCAGCAGGTGGCAGATATTCCCTACAAAGCCTTTGTTGCCACGGCCGAAAATTCAGAGCAATATCTAATTGCCATGCTGGAGGCCGAAGGCTACGAGTACGAGGCTATTCAAAGCCTGGGTGGTGCCCGCATTTTTGCCAAAGACGACAACCGGTTGCGGGTAGTGGTATCGGGCAATGCGTATTTTACGCGCTGGGTTTTTAGCAAAGAAAGCCCCCTGCCACCCTCTAGCATGCTGGAGGGCCAGCCATGATACACGATACTTTGCAGTTTGCCGCGCAAAACACCGCCCAGGGCAACGCCGTTGCGCTGGTTACGGTTACCCAAACCAGCGGTAGCTCGCCCGCAAGCCCGGGGCAAATGATAGCCGTTTTGGCCGATGGAACCAGCTGTGGTACGGTGGGTGGCGGCGCGTCCGAGCATCGGGTGGTGTTGCAAGCCCAAGCCGCCATACAAAACGGGCAGGCCAGCTTTAACTTTACCTTTAACCACAGCGATGACGACATGGTTTGTGGTGGCAGCATGGCCGGGTTTGGCACCGTGGTGGGTGCCGGCCCCCGCCTTGTAATTTTTGGCGGCGGGCACATTGCCCAGCAGCTGGCACCGCTTGCCAGCCGCACCGGCTTTGCCGTTACCGTGGTAGAAGACCGCCCCGAGCTAGCCGAGTATTTTACCGGCCAGCAGTTTGTGCTGGCTACCCCTAAAGAATATCCGCACAAAGTAGCCCTAACCCCGGGCACCTATGTGGTAATTTGCACCCGTGGCCATAAGTGCGACGATGACGCCCTGCAATTTTGCCTGCCGGCACGGCCGGCGTATCTTGGCATGATAGGCTCTAAAAACAAGGTAAATACCCTTTTTAACGGCCTGCGTGCGCAGGGCATGCCCGAAGAAACCCTTGCCAACATTTACGCCCCCATTGGGCTGGACATTGCAAGCAGTGCACCGGCTGAAATTGCCATTTCTATTATGTCAGAAATTTTACTGGTAAAAAACGGCGGCAGCCCAAAGCACAAAAAACTGCTGCCCTAAAATAAAAGCAACCCCCGCCATTCAAAACAGAATAGTGGGGGTTTTGGTTTAAGCGGCAACTTTTTGTGTTTGCCTGTTTTTACAGCCTATTCTTTTAAAACGGCAAACCGTTCTTCCACCAGCCTTTGTGCTTCTGCTTGCAGCTGGTGCTGTACTTCGGTGTAAGTTTGCAGCAGTTGTTTGCCTTTTGGTGTTAGCGTTGTGCCGCCCCGGGTGCTGCCCCCTTTGGCAGACGCCACCACCGCAAACCCCAGTTCTTGCTCCATTTTGCGCAGCATGCGCAGCGCCTTGGTGTAAGAAATACCGGTTTCTATTGTGGCTTTGCGCAGCGAGGCCGTGGCCTCTATTTGGGCTAGCAACAGCTGCGGCCCCGGCCCAAAAAACACGTTTGTATTGGCAAGCCGCAGGGTGTTTACAGCAAACATATTCATTCCCTCTTTCTTGTTGTGGCTACTACACAATTGCTTGTAGCTATTATAGCATAAATTGCGCCCGCCACCGGGTAAAATTTCATCCTTGCCAGCATTGACAAACCCCCGCAAGGCCAGCTATATTATAGGTAATACAAAAACTTTTGATTGTACCTAAAAAGTTTTTTGGCTCCATATTTATTTAGGGAGGAAGCATCATGCCAAACAGCAAAGCTGGTACCGTCGATGCTATTTTAATGGCATCGGGGTTTTCTGCGCGGTTTGGTGGCACAAACAAGCTTGCCGCCCCTTTTTGCGGTGTACCCCTTGTGCAGCACACATTAAACCTTGTGTGTGGTTTGCCGGTTTTTAGCAATATTTATTTTGTGTGTGCCAATCCTAAAGTGGCAGCTATGGGGGCAAGCTATCCTGTGCAAATTATCCACAACCAAAACCCCGGCCGGGGCCAGCGAGAAAGTATCCGGCTTGGGGTTTTACCATCTGTAGCCGATTATTACCTGTTTTTTGCGTGCGACCAACCCCTGCTTAACGCCGCCACGGTGCAGGCTGTGCTGGCAGCACGCAAGGCCGGCCATATTGTGCAGCCAGCCTACAACGGGCAGGCAGCCGGCCCCAGTTTATTTGCCAAAGCTTTTAGGCAAAGCTTGCTTACCCTGCCCCCCGGCCAAACCGGCCGGGCCATTAAGCAGCAACACCAAACCCACCTGCTTACCATAAACCTGCCAAGCCCCCTGCCTTTGGCCGATGCCGACACCCCAGAAGAACTGGCCCGGCTAGAAGAATTGGCGGGCTGTGGCAGCCTTTAAGGCAGCCACACCGGTTAAAAAAAGGCACCGTGAAATAACTCAGTTTTAGCCAGTTGTCCTATCTGCCAACCCTTTGGGCAAAAAAGCTATAGCCAAGAAATTTAAATAGAGAGGTTTCTCCCCTTATGAAAAAACGGATTGTAGTGGCCCTGGGCGGCAACGCCCTTGGCAACACCCTGCAAGAGCAAATGCAGGCGGCAAAAACCACCGCCAAGGCCATTGCCGGTTTAATAGAGGCCGGCAACGAGGTAGTAATTGCCCACGGCAACGGCCCCCAGGTTGGCATGATTAACCTTGCCATGGAAGCCGCCGCAAACGCCAACGCAAACAGCCCGGGGGTTCCGCTTTCGGTTTGTGTTGCCATGAGCCAAGGCTACATTGGGTACGATTTGCAAAACGCCCTGCGGGAAGAGCTGCACCGCCGTGGGCATAATATTTCGGTAGCCTGCCTTATTACCCAAACCGTGGTAGACGCCGCCGACCCCGCTTTTAAAAACCCAACCAAGCCCATTGGCACTTTTTACAGCGCCGAAGAAGCCAAGAAAATGCAGCAGCAGGGCCTAGCCATGATGGAAGACGCCGGGCGTGGTTGGCGCAGGGTGGTTGCCAGCCCAAAACCTACTGATATTGTGGAAAAGGAAACCATTAGCGCCATATTAAATGCCGGGCAGGTGGTTATTGCCGTGGGTGGCGGCGGTATACCTGTTGTTGAAGAAGGCGGCCAGTTAAAGGGCATTAGCGCCGTGGTAGATAAAGATTTTGCCTCGGCCAAACTTGCCGAAATTGTAGACGCCGATTTTTTGATTATTTTAACCGCGGTAGAAAAAGTAGCCGTTAACTTTCGTAAAGAAAACGAGCAATGGCTAGACACCCTTACCCTAAAAGAGGCCCAGCACTACATAAACCAGGGGCAATTTGCCCCCGGTAGCATGCTGCCCAAGGTAGAGGCCGCCATGCAATTTACGGCCAGCAAACCTGGCCGTAAATCCTTAATTACTTTGCTGGAAAAGGCCGAAGAAGGCATTGCCGGAAAAACCGGCACCATCATTATGCAGTAAATTACCAACGTTTGGTTTGTTATCCCCGCCTTGGCGGGGATAACATGGATAGCTTTTGCCGGAAAAGGCCGAAGAAAGCATCACCAGCAAAACCGGCACCACCATTATGCAATAAAAGGCTAGGTGAAAGGGATACGAGCCCGCAGCGTATTTTAAACCAGCTTTATTAAACTTGTAAGCAGAAAAGCAAGGTCAAGGGCGTTTTCTTAAGGGCATTTAGTGGTAAATGGTTAAGGGGCAACATCTAGCCAAAGAAATTGAACCTGTGGCCGCAGTTTACAGCTAAATTTCCCTTATAAGCAACCACATAAAGTAAATGAAGCTTGACAAATAAGCGGCAATTTGTTAAATTGCAATTGACAAGACATATCTTTTTGCGAAAATGAGTGTGCCCATAAAGTATTTAACGGTTAAATAAGTATTGCAACAATTACATACAAAACCTGCTACAGGAGCTGGCCTGTAGCGGGTTTTTTTGTATTTTTATTACAATTTAGGTTTTCACGGTTATTCTGTGCCTTTGGTTTATACGGCAAATTTTCCTTCCCCATTATTCCCTTTGTATGATCATATTTCTGCCGCATTTTTTTATTGGCAAGGGTTGTTAAAAAGCTAACACAAAGCGCAAATAACTTGCCCACCTTGCCCTTACCTGCCATTTACAAACTATCATACTAACAACCATGAAAGGAAGTGCAACATGCTACTACTTGGAAACGCACGACTGATTACCCAAAACCCACAACATCCTTATTTAGAGGATGGCGCTGTGCTGGTAAACGGCAACGAAATTGCCGACTTTGGCCCCACCGCTGAGCTACGGGCAAAATACCCCGAGGCCGATTTTGAAGACCTGGCCCACCGGGTGCTTATGCCGGGGCTCATCAACACCCACACCCATATTTACTCTTCGTTTGCGCGGGGGCTTTCGTTGCCACGCCAACGCCCCGATAAGGATTTTATTGATATTTTAGAAAACCAGTGGTGGAAAATTGATAAAGTTTTGAACATTGAAGACAGCCGCTATAGCGCTTATTCCACCGGTTTAGAAAGCGCCCGCTATGGCGTTACCACTATTTTCGATCATCACGCAAGCCAACACCACGTTACTGGCAGCCTGTTTGCCATTGATGAAGCACTGGACGATATTGGGCTGCGGCACTCGCTTTGCTACGAGGTGAGCGACCGCGACGGCACCGCCATTGCCGAAGAGGCCATTGCCGAAAATATTGCGTATATAGACCATGCTGCCAAAGACACCACCGGCATGAAAAAGGGTATGCTGGGCCTGCACGCCAGCTTTACCCTTAGCGAAGAAACCCTGCAAAAATGCGTGGCCGCCATGGGCAGCCGCACCGCCGGGTACCATGTGCACACCGCCGAAGGCATTGCCGATTTGTATGATTCGCTTGCCAAATACGGCAAACGTGTGGTACAGCGCCTGCACGACGCCGGCATTTTAGGAGAAAAAACTCTATCCATACATAATATCCACATTAATGCCGCCGAAATGGATATTTTAAAAGCCACGGGTACCATGGCTGTGCACAACCCCGAAAGCAACATGGGCAATGCCGTTGGCACCACCCCCGCCATGCAAATGATGGAAAAAGGCCTGCTATTGGGCCTTGGCACCGATGCCTATACTCAGGATATGTTCGAGAGTTTGAAGGTTGCCAATCTTATTCACAAGCACCACCTGTGCAACCCCAGCATTGGTTTTATGGAGAGCATGCAAATGCTGTTTACGGGCAATGCGGCCATTTGCGCCCGCTATTTTGAAAAACCACTGGGCATTGTGCAGCAAGGCGCCCTGGCCGACTTGATTGTGGTAGATTACACCCCTCACACGCCCTTAAACCAAAACACCATTGCCGGCCACATTATGTTTGGCATGATGGGCCGTGCCGTGGATTCTACCATGATAAACGGAAAGTACGTAATGAAAAACCGCGTAATGCAAACGGTAGATGAACAAGCTGTTTTGGCCAAAGCACGCGAACAAAGCACCGATTTTTGGAAATGTGTAACGCAATAAAGCCCTTATTACAAAAAGCATATTTTTAGCCGGGGCACAACTATGCAGTACCCATTAAACAAAATGAGGCATTAAAAAAATGAGTGAAAAACAAAGCACGCAACAGGGCCAAAGCGTTTTATACCAGTTAGAGGGCAGGCCGCCTATTCATCAGGCCCTACCCATGAGCTTCCAGCATATTTTTGCCATGTTTACCGGCAACATTGCCCCCATTTTAATTATTGCAGAAATAGTGGGCAACCTTAGCAGCGCCGACGAACTGCTGATGGTGCAAGCCGCCATGCTAATGAGCGGCCTTGCTACCCTGCTGCAGGTATACCCCATTAAAATTGGCAAGCTGCAAATAGGCAGTGGCCTGCCGCTTGTTATGGGCACTGCCTTTGCCTTTGTGCCGGTTATGAGCACCACCGCAGCCGCATTTGGCATACCCGCTATATTGGGTGCCACACTGGCAGGTGGCATTGCCATGGTACTTATGGGGGTTTTTATTAAATACCTAAAACCCTTGTTTCCCCCTATTGTGGTTGGCTCGGTTTTGCTTGCCATTGGCATGAACCTTTTGCCCACCGGCGCGCGTTATTTTGCGGGCGGCGGCAACCCCCAAACCAACCCCAATTTTGGCAGCTGGCAAAACCTGTTAATTGGTTTTACCGTGTTTGTTATTATTACAATTATTAACCGGTTTGGCAAAGACATGCTTAAAAATGTGGGCCTTTTGGTTGGCATTGTGGCCGGCTACGGCATGGCCGCCTGCATGGGGCTGGTAAACTTTGCCCCTGTGCGTGAAGCTGCCTGGTTTGGCCTGCCAACATTTTTACCCTTTACCCCCACCTTTCATGCCGAATCTATCCTTAGCTTTGCCGCTATTTTTTTGGTGCTAGGGCTAGAAACCATGGGCAATATGTCTGGCATTACCAACGGAATTTTTGACCGCGACCCCACCACGCAAGAATCTTCGGGCGGCATTATTGCAAACGGCCTAACCTCACAGCTGGGTGCGTTGTTTGGCGCCTTCCCCTCTTCGGCCTTTGGGCAAAACACCGGCATTGTACTTATGACACGGGTTATCAACCGGTTTTGCTTTGCGCTGGCAGGCATAATTATGGTGTGCACCTCGTTTATGCCCAAAATTGGGGCGCTGTTTTCGTCTATGCCGCAAAGCGTGCTGGGCGGTGCCGTTATTACTGTTTTTGCCATGATATTTTTAAATGGCTTTAAAATGATTTCTCGGGATGGGCTTACCGACCGCAACGTGCTAATGCTTTGCGTTACCTTTGGGCTGGGGTATGCCCTGGGCCTTGTGCCCGAGGTTACCGCTAAAATGCCCGCCTTTGTGCAGTTTATTTTTGGCGACCCCGTTACCGCCGTTTGCGTGGTTTCGGTTATTGCCAACCTTATTTTCCCCGGCCGCAAAGAAGACGAAGCCCGCCGGGCAGATAAAAATGCCACAAAGCAAGTTTAGCCCAAAACACCTTATCAAAATAGGTGCTTGTTTGCTATAATTTATTAAAATATACTTTTTATGTAACTGGAGGCTGCCAATGAGCGAAATTATGCGCCCTATGCCCTTTACCCATTTGATGGATTGGGCCCTGCAAGAATACCACCAGCAAGGCCGGGTATTCGGTATTCAAAAAGAGAAGTTTTACAAAAACAATTCTGGTGCACACATCACCATTTTTGGCGAAAAACTGGCTTCCCCCATTGGCCCGGCTGCCGGGCCAAACTCTCAGCTTGCGCAAAATATTGTGGCAGCCTATTTAGCCGGCAGCCGCTTTATGGAGCTTAAAACCGTGCAAAAAATGGACGGCGAAGAGCTGCGTGCCTGCGTGCCCCGCCCCTGCATTAACGCCGAAGATGAGGGCTATAACGTAGAATGGAGCACCGAGCTTACGGTGCCCCAGGCGCTGGAAGAATATGTGAAGGCCTGGCTTGCCATCCATGTGCTTGCCAAAGAGTTTGGCATTGCCACAGGGCGAGATTTTGTTTTTAACATGAGCGTTGGCTACGATTTGGACGGCATTAAAACCAAAAAAATAAACAACTACATCGAGGGCATGAAAAACGCCACCGGCACCGATGTTTGGCAGCATGGCATTGCCTGGCTAAACGCAAACCTTGGCCGCTTTACCGCTGTTACCGCGGCCGATATTGCCGCTATTTCGCCGCAGGTTAGCAATTCCATCACACTTTCTACCCTGCACGGCTGCCCGCCCGATGAAATTGAGCGCATTGCCAAATATCTGCTAAACGAAAAAAAGGTGCACACTTTTATCAAATGCAACCCCACCCTGCTAGGGTATGAATTTGCGCGCAAAGCATTGGACGACATGGGGTATGATTACATTTCGTTCGATGAGCACCACTTCCAGAACGATTTGCAGTACCCCGATGCCGTTGCCATGCTAAAACGCCTGATGGCGTATGCCGAGGAGCGAAATCTCTCGTTTGGCGTAAAAATTACCAACACCTTCCCGGTGCAAATTAAACGCAAAGAGCTGCCCGGCCAAGAGATGTACATGAGTGGGCGCTCGCTCTTCCCCCTTAGCATTAATGTTGCCAATAAACTGGCGCAAGATTTTGACGGCAAGCTGCCCATCTCCTACTCTGGCGGGGCCGACGCCTTCAATAGTAAAGAAATTTTTGCCACCGGCATACAGCCCATTACCGTAGCCACCACCATTTTAAAACCCGGCGGGTACGAGCGCCTGCACCAGCTGGCAAGCATGCTGCAGCCCATGATGCGCCCCGAGTGGCTTGGCATTAATAAAGTTGGCCTTGCCGCCCTTGCTGCCAATGTACCCAACCAAGAAGTTTACCGCAAAGAAAGCCGCCCGGTGGCCTCGCGCAAAACCCAGGTGCCACTGGAATTATTCGATTGCTTCCAGGCACCCTGCAAAAATGGCGGCTGCCCTATCGAGCAGCAAATTCCAGAATATCTGCGCCTTGTGGCCGAAGGCAAATATACCGAGGCCTTTGAAGTAATTGCGATAGACAACGCCAACCCCAGCGTTACCGGCACCCTGTGCAACCATGCCTGCCAAGGCAAGTGCACACGGTTAGATTATGATTCCCCACTAGAAATACGAAACGCCAAACTGCTGGCAGCGAACGCTGCCCAAACCGAGTACATTAAAAACATTAAACCTGCTGCCCTTAAAACCGATAAAAAAGCAGTTGTGGTAGGCGCTGGCCCTGCCGGTATTTCGGCCGCTTTATTTTTGCGGCGCAACGGTGTAGATGTTACAGTGCTGGAAAAACGTGCCCGCCCCTTTGGCGTGGTA
>JAJDJP010000047.1 GCA_030267215.1 Ruminococcaceae bacterium OttesenSCG-928-A16 | reverse complement strand
AGTGATTTTTATGAAAATTGATTTCCGCGTTTTATATTTAGCACCATACTATGTTATTGTCAAATATGGTATACTGAAATGGTAGACTTATACTCAATTGCAAGGAGATTTTAGATGGGCCTTTTAAGCGATGCGAAAAATATACGGGATAAAGACCCTGCCAGCAATAGCTTGCCGCAGGTATTGTTTTTGTACCCGGGGTTTCACGCATTAATTTTTTACAAAGTAAGCCATTGGCTATACAAACACAAACGCTTTTTTTTGGCGCGCATGGTTAGCCAGTGGGGCAGGGGTTTTACCAATATAGAAATACACCCTGGCGCCACCATAGGCAAGCACCTGTTTATAGACCATGGCGCCGGTGTGGTAATTGGTGAAACCGCCGAAATTGGCGACAACGTAACCATTTACCACGGTGTTACACTGGGCGGCACCGGCAAAGATACCGGCAAGCGCCACCCCACTATAGAAGACGACGTGCTGCTGGGCGCGGGTGTAAAAGTATTGGGGCCCATTGTGGTGGGCAAGGGCAGCCGTGTGGGTGCTAACAGCACCGTGCTTAGCTGCCTTCCGCCAGATTCTACCGCCGTAGGCTCGCCTGCTGTGGTGGTGCGCCGTGGCACCGTAAAGTGTGTTGCCAGCGAAGATTTGGACCAGCGAGATTACCCCAACGTGTACGAGCAACGCATTACCGAACTGGAACAGCGCCTGGCCCGCCTTACAAAAGAAGTAGAAGAAGAACAGCGGGAGGTAACCACCGTAACCGTGCAGCACCTACGGCAGGCCGTGGGCGGCACCGATATAACCGAAGAATAAAACAAGCCCTTTGCCAACCAGTTTTGGCAAAGGGTTTGTTGTGGTTAGCTATATATGTTGGGCTAAAGCCTTTTAAACGGCTACCCGCCAATTTGGTACACGGTAATCTCGTGTATTTTTTCGCCCTTCAACAGCAGTGTGCTGGGGAAATGTGGATGCCCCGGGCTGCTGGGATAGTGTTGGGTTTCTAAGCAAAAAGCGCTGCGGCGAGGGTAGGTGTGGCCGTTTTTACCTGGTTGGCCGGTTAAAAAGTTGCCGGTATAAAACTGCATCGAGGGCTGGGTGGTGTATACCCGCAGGCTGCGGCCGGTTTCGGGGTGGCGGGCAATGGCTGCCAGCACCAGCTCTCGTGGGGTGTCTTTGTTTAAAATAAAGGCATGGTCGTACCCGCCGGCACCTTTAATTTGGGGGTCGTCGGCTTCAATGTCACGGCCAATGGGTTTTTCTTGGGTAAAATCCAGCGCGCCGCCGGCCACCTCTATAATATTGCCGGTGGGGCAAAGTTCACTGTCTTCTTCTAAAAAAGTTTTGCTGTTTAGCCAAAGCAGCTGGTTTTCCATGCTGGGGGTGCCTTCGCCCGCAAGGTTAAAATAGCTGTGGTTGGTAAAGTTAACATGGGTGGCCGCTGAAGAAAAAGCCCGGTAATCCATCATCAGCTCGTTTTGGTCGGTAAGGGTGTAAATTACGGTTACCCGCAACTCACCGGGAAAACCGTCCTCACCATCGGGCGAAAGGTAGGTGAAAGAAACACTGTTTTCGCCTATAATTTCGGCGGAAAAAACACGGTTTCGCAGGCTACCGTGCAGGTAGTTGCCGCCGTTGTTTTTAAGCAGGTTGTAGGTTTTGCCCTCTATGGTAAAGGCGGCCCCCTTAATGCGGTTGGCATAGCGCCCTATAAAAGCCCCGTGCGAGGCAGTGTCGGCTTCGTACCCGGCAAGGTTGTCATATCCCAGCAAAATGTCGGCAATTTCGCCGCCGGGAGCCGGCGCAAAAAAATGCGTAAGGCGGCAGCCATAGTTTATGCAGCGCACCTCTACGCCGTTTTTGTTGGTAAGTGTAAATTGATACACTTGTTCCCCATTTTGGGTGCGGCCATAATCTGTTTGTGTAGCCAATTTGTGCACATCCTTTAACCAAATATATTTTTAAAAATACCTTAGCAGTGTTGTTATGGTAGGGGCTCTTTTTTACTTAATTACAAAAAGCTATTTACTTTCCATTTGCTCCAGCCGCTGGTAAATTGCCTGCATGCGGCAGTCTAATTCGGCAATGCTTTCGGCGCATTCCAGCAATTCGTTCACAATGTCTTCGGTGGCATGCGCGGCCGATTTATAATGGAGCTCGTGCTCCAGACTGGCCCAAAAATCCATGGCGATGGTGCGGATCTGTATTTCTACTGGTACCATGTGGTTGCCGGTAGAAAAATAAACCGGAACCTTGATAACAATGTGTAAGCTGCGGTAACCGTTGGCTTTGGGCTGCTTAATATAATCGCGGGTTCGCACCAGTTCCACGCCTTCTTGCGCACAAAGCAAATCGGCCAAGTGGTAAATATCGTTTACGTAAGAGCAAATTACCCGGATACCGGCGATGTCGGTAAGCTCCTTGCGCATTATGTCGGCGCTGGGGGTAAGGCCACGGCGGCCCAGCTTTTCCATCATGCTTTGCGGGGTTTTAAGCCGGGTTTGTATGGTGTGTATGGGGTTGCGCTTATGCCTAAACTGAAATTCATCGTCCAATACTTCCAGCCGGCTGCTTACCTCGCGTATGGCGCTGCGGTATAACACCTGCATATCCATATAATCGGCAAGCAATTGTTCTATTTGTAAGGGGTCTACCCCCATTTTTTCGGCCGCATACTGAAACAGCGATTTGCCCTGAATCGGGTCCCGGTATTCCATTAATACAACATCCTTTTTAGTATTTGGGATTATTTGTGTTTAAAGTAGTGTAAGGTAAAGGGGTGGTGTTTGCCTGTGCCTGCGCCGCCTGTTATGGTGTGCCTACCCACTGGGTAATTGCCTGGGCGGCGTCCTCAATGCTTTCGGCCATGGGTTTTGCTGGCAGCCCGGCCACCACAACCCCGCACCGGTTTAGCGGAATAAGCACCTTTGGCGCTGCGGCACTGCCCACGGCGGTAGCCATGGCGGCCGTACACTCGCCTTTTATAGCGCCTGCCAAAACAATGCCAATGGGCCCGGCAATCATGTCTGCCTTGGGGCAGTTTGCCACAATGGCGGCCTGGCCGGTAAGGCTGGTGGCGGCACCGGCTTTTAGCATGGCCGCTGCGGCGGTGGGGTTGGTGCCGGCTGCCACAATGTGCAACGGCAGGTTTTGTGCGGCCAGTTTTTCTATTAAACTACGGCCACAGCCACCGCCCTGGCCGTCTATTACCAGCAAGGTTTTCATAATGGGCAACGTCCTTTCTGCCTGGTTTACTGCTGGGCGAAGCAAGGCTTTTGGCAGATAAATAACAGGGCAACAAGAGTGAATGCCCTTTATAACATAGGCGCAAAAAAGCGGACAATAATTTGCATAATTCTGCGCAAAAAGGGTGTTTGCTTGGTTTCGTCCAGGGTTATCTCGTGCGCTTTGGCAAAACTATCCACCATATCTTGCTTTGCCTGGTGTACAATAGTGCCGCCATAAAAACTTACGCAGTTTTCAAAATGCAGGTACAGGCTGCGGTAGTCCATATTCGCGCTGCCAATAATGGCCTGCTTGTCGTCGCTAACATACATTTTAGCATGGTTAAAGCCGGGGGTGTACTCGTAAATGCGCACGCCGCTGCGCAACAGCGTGGGGTAATAGCTTTGGGTTAGCAAAAACACCATGGACTTATCGGGAATACCGGGGGTTAAAATGCGCACATCCACCCCGCTTTTGGCGGCAAGGCTTAGGCTGTTAATCATTTCATAATCCAGCACAAGGTAAGGGGTGGAGATATACACATAATGGTTGGCGCGCGAAATGACGTTTAAATAAGCATTTTCCGAAACATTCTCAGCATCCAGCGGGCTATCGCAATAGGGTTGCACCAGCCCGTTTTGCGCTATTTGCAAGTAGTTTGCGGGGGCCGGGCTTTTTGCGGGGCGGTAGCTTTCGTAATCGCTGGTGGTGTTGGCGGCATAGTCCCACGCTTTTAAAAAGGTGATGGTTAAGCTGTACACCGCCTCGCCCTCAATGCGAAAAGCGGTGTCTTTCCACTCGCCAAAGCGCTCCAACTGATTGATGTATTCATCGGCAAAATTAAGCCCGCCCGAAAACCCAATCTCGCCGTCCACCACGGTTATTTTGCGGTGGTCGCGGTGGTTTAGCATCGCATAGTCGGACAAATGCAGCGTAAACTGCAGCGGGGCAAAGGGGTAGCATTGTATGCCATAGCTGCGCAGGGTTTTATAATAGTCGTTCGGCAGGGTAAACAGGCTGCCAAATCCATCGTACAAAACCCGCACGTCCACGCCTTCGGCCGCTTTTTGGCGCAAAATTTCCAACGTGGTATCCCACATAACGCCTTCGCGGTAAATAAAATATTCCATATAAATAAATTTTTTGGCCCCGCGTATGGCCTCTAAAAACCGGGGAAAAAAATCATCGCCAATGGGGTAATATTCTACCTTGGCCCCGGCATACAGCGGTGCTGCCGCCTGCCGCCACAAATACTGGGCCGAATGGTACATGTCTTTATCGTACTGCTGCAACAGGGGTAGCAGGGTTTCGTCCTGCTGCATCATTTTATCGGTTTGTTCTTCAATTTCAATTAGCTGCTTTCTTTTACGGCGCGGCACGTGCCGGTGGCCCCACAGCAAATAAAAAAGGGCGCCGGTAATGGGCATAACAACTATAATTAATATCCACATTACCTTGTAGGCGGGGTTTAGCTCGTCTTGCTCAAAAATAATTACCAGCACCAGCACCGTTATAATGGTTAAAATGGTGTATGCCAGCGCCCCGCTGTTGGCAAAAAAGTACACAAGCGCCACAAAAAAACCTATTTGCAGCAAAGCCAACAGGGCAAACGCAAATGTTTTAGATAAAACCAGTTTTTTAATTTTTGCTAGCATACAGCTTCCTTTACCAACAAGTATTTGCGGTGCTTTGTAAGGGCATGGCGCCGGTGCTGCTGGCGCAGTTTAACCCGGCACCGTAACCTGGGGCAGGCCATCTGCCTGCGAAGGGCTGCCAGCCGCAGAGGCGGCCGGTGCGGTAGAAACCACCGGCGGTGGCACATAGCTTGAAAAAGTAACCGAAAGCAGTTTAATCTCGGTTTTGGGGCGTTCATCTGTGTTGGTTTGGGTGCTGGCTATCTCGTCCACAACATCCATGCCGGCAATTACCTGGCCAAACACAGTGTCGGTATTATCTAAATAGGGGGCGCCGCCCGCCTGGCAGTAGGTTTCGGCGGCCTCGGCCGGCATGCCCTGTTGCTGCAACTGGGCAATGTCGCTATCGGTAAAGCCGCCGGGCGGGGTAGCCACAATGTAAAACTGGCTGCCGTTTAGGCCGCCTTTGGCCGCCATGCACAATGCGCCAGAATAATGACGCAAGCTGGTGCTTACCTCGGTGCCAAAACCGGTACCCCAGCAGCTTTCGCCGCCTTCTCCGGTGCCGGTGGGGTCTCCCCCTTGTATAATAAAATTGTTTACCACCCGGTGAAAAACAGTGTTGTTGTAGGTGCCTTGCTCTGCCAATTTAACAAAATTATCCACCGCACGGCCAGCGTGCTCGGGGTATAGCACTACGGTGATATCGCCCTTGCTGGTGGCCAAAGTGGCAATGGTGCTGCCGGCGGCAGGCACGGTGAATTGTAGCTGGTTGCTTGCCACAGCTGCCCGGGTTTTGCTGCCGCCCGCCCCACTTTGCGCAGGGGCATTGCCGCAAGCGCTGCCGGCAAAACAAAGCAGCACGGCGGTAAAGCAAAGTATTGTAATTTGCCGCATGGCAGCACCTCCTAATAGTCGCTAGTGGTTAGTTAAGGGAAAAACACCCATCAGGCTCCGCCGGCCACCCTCTTTAAAAAAGAGGGATAATCAGTTGCTTCGCTTTTGGCCTATATATTGGAGGCGGTAAGGTAAAGCTTTTTACTATGGTTTGCTCCACGCCCTCTTTCGCAAAGAGGGTGGCGCACGAGCGCCGGATGCTTGAAGTTGAACTTTTCAACGGGTAATTCGCATTGCAAATGGTGATTTAAAAATTGAAATAACATTAAAAGCCTTAGTTCCCAGCAACGCATATTCCTATATAGTATATCATATTTAGCATGCTAAAAATAACAATATAATAATTTTTTGCGCCACTTAACGGTGGCCACCTTGCTTGACGAAACAGATGGTTTGGAGTATGATTAAAGCAGAGCAAACAGGCAGTATTCGGCACAAACAGTGCGGTTTTTGCCTGAAGTATGCACTTATTTAATAAAAATAAAATTGCCATATTGGCCTTAAAAGGAGCAGCCCGATGAGCGACGAACAATTGCCACTGGAGATGGAAGAGGATTACGAACCCGACATTTTAACCCTAGAAGATGAGAATGGGCAAGAACACACCTTTGAAGTGATTGATGCCGCTGATATAAATGGCAGCCGTTACCTTGCCATGGTGCAGTATGTAGAAGATGCCGCCGCCCGGCTAGAGCAGGACGCCGAAATGCTAATTATGAAGGTGAGCGAGCTGGACGGCGAAGAAGTGCTGGATTTGGTTGACGATGACGAGGAGTTATACCAGGTAAGCCAGGCTTTTTACACTCGTTTGTCTGAGGTTTATAACATAGACATGGAAGAGCTGGAAAAAGAGTTGAAGGACCTAGAGTAAATACAGCGGCCTGCCTTGTGCGAATGGTTGCAGCCATATTTATCCTACTGGTTATTAATTGGGAACCTGACAGTTCTTTGGCGGATTGCAGACCTCCCGGCTTTGCCGGACGCAGGGAGCGCGAAGCCAGAGACAAGGTACCCACCTGCTTGAAAGAGTGGGTCATAACTAGGCTGCAGACGGCAAGGCGGGTTTTATTTTTATTTGCCCGTAAAAACAAGCAACAGGCAATGCTGCCAAGGGGTGTAAAAGCGCTTACATAGCGAAAGGTTGTTGACCAAAGCACCCTAAATTTGGTGGGAATGCCGAACTTGTTGTAGTATTTTGGCGTAAGCTGCCATTTGTCTTGAAAAACCAAAAAAACAAGAGTATGATAAAGCGTGCAACGGCAGGTGCCGGCACGTTTTATTTTTTTGCCAAAAGGAGGCTTTGCCCGCATGGACGATAAGAAAAAAGCGTTGGGGATGGAACTGCGGCAGATTATTGCCATGGACCAAGCCGCGAACGATATTTTAGAAAAAGCCAAAGAAAAAAAAGCGATTATAGAGCGGGAAACCGAACAGGAAAAGAATGAAATTTTGCAGGATGCCGAGCAGCAGCTGGCGGCCGTAAAAAGCCAAATTGAGCACGAACAAGCCGAAATTTTGACAGCCCGCCAGCGAAAAAACGAACAAGATTTTGAAGAGCAAAAGCAAAAACTACAGCAAAGGGTAGAGCAAAACAAGGCGCAGTGGGTGGCCCAAATAGTGGCCAATATCACCAAAGAATAAACGCTGCATTTTGGCCCACAAGGTGGGCACAAAACAAGGGGGAGGTGCACAATATGGCGCAGGCCAATGCTATTTTGCCAAAGGCGCGTGGCATGTATGCCAAGCGTTTGCAACCGGCGCAGTACGAAGAGTTGATGCGACGGCGCACCGTGCCCGAGGTAGCGGCTTTTTTAAAAAAGCACCCCTATTATAAAGATAGCTTTGCCACACTTTCGCCTACCGACCCACACCGAGAGCAGATTGAAGAACTGCTGAACAGCGATATTTTTTATAAATACGAAACCCTGGCCCGGTACGACTATACCCCCGAAAGCTTTACCGATTATTTTATTATAGAATGCGAAGTGCACGAGATACTGCGGGTGCTGCGCATGCTAAGTGCCGGAGTGGCGGGGCGTTATTTAAAACATTTGCCCCCGTTTTTAGCTGGTAAAATCCAGTTCGATTTATTTGCCCTGGCCGAGGCCCGCAGCTTTAACAGCGTGCTGGAGGTACTGCGGCGCACCCCGTACTACCGGGTGCTATATCCCCGCTTTTTGCAAGACCCCTTTTTGAAGGATTACCCGGCCACTGAATCTGCCGTAATTGCCTACTACTACAGTGCCGTTTTTGCGCTGGCAAAAAAACATCTTACGGGGCAAGAGGCAAAGCAGGTAACCAATTTGTTTAGCCAAGAAGCCGAAAATTACAACATCAACGTAATTTTGCGCGCTAAAACCTATTTTGGCAAGGTATACACAGCGGCCCAAATACGCCCCATGCTGCTGCCGTACACCTATCGTATATCCAAACAAAAATTAAACGAACTGCTGGAACAAACCGGCACCGATGGCATACTGGCGCTGTTTAGAGAAGGCATGCACAATAAAAATTGGGCCCCCGGCAGCATGGACGAATACGACGTAATAAGCGGGCGGCGGCTGTACCACCACGCCGAACGGCTGCTGCATTTAACCACATCGCCCTCTGCTGCGGTGGCGGCGTTTATCTTTTTGGTTAAGATGGAGCGTGACAACGTAATTAACGTGGTAGAGGGTGTGCGCTATGGCCTGCCACCCGAAAAAATACGGGTGCTGCTAAGATATTAAGCCGCAGGCAGATGCCCCAAAAACAGCGTTAAAGGGTGAGGCCTTTGCATTGGCACTGCACGCGGGGAAAGCCCAAGCATAACCAATTAAAGGAAAAAGAAAAAACCGTATCCCCGCTGCAAGTAGGGAATGGAGCCATAAAACTAAGGGCAGAAGGAAAAAACGTATCCCCGCTGCAGGCGGGGAGTGAAATTATAAAACTAAAGGCAGAAGAAAGAGGTGTGAAATATGGGTGTTGCCAAAATGAAATACCTGAACGTATATGGGCCAGAACACAAGCTGCTGCCTGCCCTTGGTGCCATTGCCGCCTGTGGCAGCTTTGCCCCCGAAGAAGAGGAAACCCTGCGCGCGGCAGTGCGGTTTGGCACCAACCGGTACGAGCCACTGCTTACCAAGGCAAAAGGCCTGCTGGCAGATTTGGACGAAGGTACCATTGTGGAGGATTTTGATGGCAATGTAGAAGATTTTGACCTTGAAACCGTGGCCGATTACCTGGAAAAATATGCCGGCGAGGTGGCCAGCATTAGCAAACGCCGTACCCAGCTAGAAAACGAGCTGGCGCTGTACACCAAAACCGAAGACCTTGTACAGCACATGGGAGATTTGGACATTAACTTTGATGAACTGTTTAAGGTAGATTATTTAAAAATTCGTATTGGGCGGCTGCCCAAAAATAGTTTTGTGCGGCTTTCGTACTATGCCAAAAAGCAGTTTAACTTTACCAACTATTTCAATTTTTCGGTGTACGATTTTGACGGCGAATACTACTGGGGCCTGTACTTTGCCCCGGCAGACAGAGCCAAAGAAATTGATGAAATTTTCAGCTCACTGTATTTCGAGCGCACCCGCATACCAGAGTTTGTGCACGGCGAGCCTGCCGAGGCGCTGGTGGGCATAAAGCAGCATATTAAAGAGCTACAGCAAAGCCTTAACGATTTGATTGACCCGCCCGATATTGCGGCCGAGCAAGAATTAAACATAATTAAGCGCATGGCCAGCTGGCTGGCTTACACCAACCAACTGTACGAAATGGAGCGCTTTGCACTGGTGTTTAACCGCACCTTTTACATTAACGGTTTTGTGGCCGAAGATGATTACGATGCTTTTGCCGCCGCCATAAAACAGGTGGGCGATGTTAGCATAAAACAAGCGGGCCACGAAAAAGAAATACCGGCCGACCCGCCCGTAAAGCTAAAAAACAACTGGTTTGCCCGCCCGTACGAGATGTTTACCACCATGTATGGCCTGCCCACCTACCACGATATTGACCCTACCTTTATTGTTTCGGTCATTTACTCGGTGCTATATGGGCTGATGTTTGCAGATTTAGGGCAGGGCATTGTATTAGGGCTGTTTGGCTATTTTTACATGTACAAACGCCGGGGGCTTGCCATTGGCCCCATTTTGGCAAGGGCTGGCTTTTTTAGCGCTTTGTTTGGCCTGTTTTTTGGTAGCGTGTTTGGCTACGAGCATTTGCTGGACCCCCTGTGGCACGCCCTTGGTTTTGAAGAAAAACCGTTTGAGGTGCTGGCGTCGGCCAGCATCAACACCATTCTTATTGTGTCGGTTGGTATTGGGGTGCTAATTGTTACCATGGCCATTGCGCTGGGCATTTTTTCTAAACTGCGGCGCGGTTTGCGCGGGCAGGCAATTACCAGCCCCAACGGCCTTGCGGGCCTTGTGTTTTACCTTGCCGCCATTGGCTTTGCGCTAGATTTGGTAGTGCTAAACAAAGGGTATTCCTCAAACCCAGCATACATTATTGGCGGCATTGTACTACCCCTGCTGGTTATGTACATGCAAGAGCCACTGGCCGAGCTTATCGACGGGCAAAAACCCCACATCACCAGTATATCGGATTTGCTGGTAGGCGGCTTTTTTGAACTGTTTGTTACCCTGCTGGAGTACGTGAGCAATACCGTAAGTTTTTTGCGCGTGGGCGGTTTTGTTTTGGCCCACGCCGGTATGATGAGCGTGGTAACCACCCTGGCAGGCATGGCAGGCGGCGCTTCGCCGGTGGTAATGCTGGTGGGCAACATTTTTGTTATTTGCCTAGAAGGCCTAATTGTTGGCATACAGGCACTGCGCCTGAATTACTACGAGCTGTTTAGCCGGTTTTACGAGGCCGATGGCGCCCAGTTTGAGCCGTTGGTGTTGAAACCCGATACTGTAGAACTATAACGTTGAACGAATAGAAACGGCACATTGCTCGTCAGCGGCAAATTTGCACTTCAGTTACATACATCAAGTATGCGCCTTTGTGTTCATTTTTGCTTCCTTGTACTGCACCATTCCTATTCGTTCAAGGGCAGCATTGTGGTGTATAAGCTTTTTCTATTGCCCATTGTTGCGGGAACTGCACCATTCCTATTCCACGGAAATCAATTTTCAAAAATAATTGTTTGTCATTCTGAACGAAGTGAAGAATCT
>JAJDJP010000046.1 GCA_030267215.1 Ruminococcaceae bacterium OttesenSCG-928-A16 | reverse complement strand
CACCACCTGGTTTTGCTCTTTACCGCCGGCCACCACATCGGGGTCTGGCAGGTTGGGCAATTGCAGCATTCGGTCTTTTTGCGCTTCTTCTATGCCTGCCAGCTTGGCTTCTTCTTCCTTAATGGCGTCGGCCAATTTTTTCATCTCGGCCATCACTTCGGTGGTGTCTTCCCCTGCCTTTTTCATGGCTGGTATTTTTTTGCTTACGGCATTTTGCTCGGCCTTCATCGAATCTGAAAGCGCCGTTAGCTCGCGCCGCTTTACGTCCAGCTCTAAAATTTCATCTATAATCGAATCGAAGTTCTTCTCTCTTTTTTGCAAAGCTGCTTTCACTGCTTCCGGTTCGGTGCGTATCAATTTAATATCCAGCATGGCTTTATCTCCTCACATATCTGCCCCAAAATAGCCCCGGGCTTTATTTATTATTTTTCGGTATTGTATTTTCCCAAAAGGTTGGCAAATTCTTTTAGCTGCTCATCGGAGTAAAACCCGATACTTAAAGAACCTTTTCCCCCTTTGTAATTCACCTTTACTTCGCTGCCCAGTTTCTCTCGCAGGCTAATTTCAACCTCTGCCGCAAAACTGGGGCGCTGTACTGGCGGCGCTTTTGTTTTGGGCTGTTGCTGCATTTTTTTGCATAGGCTTTCTGCCTGGCGCACATTCAGTTTTTCTTCTATAATTTGCGCCGCCGCCTGAGATTGCAGCGCCGCCCCCGGCAACGAAAGAATAACCTTTGCGTGCCCAGTGCTAAGTGCTCCCTCTTTTAGCAGCTTTAAAACATCTTTAGGCAGGTTTAGCAGGCGCAAACTATTGGCTACCGCGCTGCGGCTGCGGGCCAATTTTTCGGCCGCTTGCTCTTGGGTTAGGTTACAGCGTTCCATTAAGTTTTTGTAGCCCAGTGCCTCTTCCACCGGGTCCAAATCTTCCCGCTGCAGGTTTTCAATCAGCGCCAGCTCCATCGCCTGCGCATCGGTTACCTCTTTAATTACCACCGGTACCTCGGTTAGGCCGGCCAGCCTGGCTGCCCGCCAGCGCCGCTCGCCCGCTATAATTTTATAGCCACCAGCCGGCACTGGGCGCACCACAATGGGCTGCAAAATGCCATGCTCTTCAATACTTTTCGAAAGCTCTCGCAACGCTGTATCTTCAAAATTTTTGCGGGGCTGGTCTTTATCCGGCTCTATCTCCCGCATGGGCAGTGTAACCACGCCCGCCTTTTCTTGTGTTGCAATGCCGCTGCCAGTATCGGCAAACAGGCTATCTAAACCACGGCCAAGGCCGCCTTTTTTTACCGCCATTATAAGCTCCTTTCGCAAGCAAACTGCCTATTTGTGTAAGCATTAACCCTTATTGCTTTTTAAAAATTCTGCCGCCAGTTGGTTATAGGCTTCGGCCCCTTTAGAGGCGGGGTCGTAATAATTCACCGGCGCGCCAAAGCTGGGTGCCTCCGAAAGCCGCACATTGCGTGGAATAGCTGTTTGATATACCTTGTCTGGGAAGAATTTTTTTACCTCTTGCACCACTTGCAGGGTTAGGTTCAGCCGTCCATCAAACATGGTAAGCAGCACGCCCTCAATATCAATGTACGGGTTGTACATTTTTTTTACCGAGCGAATGGTGTTCATTAGTTCCGACAATCCCTCTAGCGCAAAATATTCGCACTGAATGGGTACCAGCACGGTATCGCAGGCGCACAGGCCGTTTAGGGTTAGCAAATCTAGCGAGGGGGGGCAATCGATAAACACAAAATCGTAGTTCGATAGTATGGGGGTAAGGCCCTCTCGCAGCCTTGCCTCGCGTTTGGGCAGGGTAACAAGCTCGATACCCGCACCCGAAAGTTGTATGTTGGAGGGGATAATATCACACCGATAATTGGTTTTTTGAATAACTTCGGCACCCGTGCACTCCCCTATCATTACATCGTAAACGCTTTGGCTTATCTGCCGTTTCGAAAGCCCAAAACTACTGGTAGAGTTCCCCTGGGGGTCTAAATCTACCAGCAAAACTTTTTTATTTTTAGCCGCAACGCAAGATGCCAGGTTAACAGCTGTGGTGGTTTTGCCAACCCCACCCTTTTGGTTGGTTATTGCAATTACCTTTGCCAACGCACGTCCTCCTTATATTGATACCGCACCAAAGCAGATTATTGGTTTTTTGGCCGTGCTGCCATTATAGCACACCTATACCGGTAAAAAAAGGTGTAAAAACCAAATTAAAACAGAATGTTCCATGTGGAACATTCTGTTTTTGGTTGAAAGAAATTGCCCAACCTTTAAAGAAACTAAGGCTTTGCCCTATTTTTCCTGGTTCTGCGCGGTTTTTAAGCTCGGCCAATTCTTCCAATGTTTCAACCATATTAAAATTCTTTCAACAACAAGAGAGGTTATGCAGCGGGCAAGCCCCGCCCCGGCACCCGCAAGCGCATGGTTCTGCCGCAAGCGGTGGGGTATGCACCCTCTCCCCGTCTTACACCAAGGGCATTGCTGTGGTGGTTGTGCTCGCAACAGCACTGCGGCACCCGTGCTTTGTTCTTGTTTGGTGGGGGTAAATACCTCTTTGGCTTGCCACAACAAAGATTTTTTAACCCCACCTCTGCCATTTGTTTTTATTTACAAACAAGCCGCACCTAGGCAAGCGTATGAAAATACACGAAAATATGTTCCACGTGGAACATATAAAAGAGGCCTTTATCTCTTGCTTTTCTCAAAGGTCCTTCCGGGGTTGTTTCGTTTCTTTTTAACGCTGATACTTCACAAAAATCATTATACTTCGTTAAATATTGGCTTTTATTAGAAATATTTCATCATTTTTCGATTTTGGATATAGCCGTAATATTCCTAGTTTTTCATTGCTGCTTTACAAGGGCCTTTTTGCAATTGTACCGCCATTGCGGGGGTACAACGGCGGGGTAGCTTTGGTTTTGCGTATTAACACCAAGCTGCGTGCCGAGCCATCGGGCAGAGTGAAGGTTCGCTGTTGTTCAAACTTGCCGCCCAACTTTTCTATGGCAGCGGTAGCGGCCGCCAATTCTTCGGCTGCCTCGCCTTTCATTGCTACAAACCAGCCACCCACTTTTACCAGCGGCAGGCAATACTCGCATAAAACAGGTAGCGCCGCAACCGCCCGGGCGGTTGCCACATCAAACTTTTCTCGCCATTGTTTGCGAGCAGCTTCCTCTGCGCGCTCCTTTAACACCTCTACCGTAAGGCCCAGTTGGCTGGCCAGCTCTTCTAAAAAGCGCACACGCTTGCCGGTTGGCTCTATTAAGGTAACCTGCAGCTGTGGCTTGTACACCTTGGCTACCATACCCGGAAAACCCGCCCCACTGCCCACATCTACCAATTTTCCAGCAATTTCCGGTTGGTTTGCCAGCAGCAGGCTATCGATAAAATGTTTATTCTCCATATCTTGTGGTTCGGTTATTGCGGTTAGGTTAATCTTTTGGTTCCACTCCACCAGGGTTTGGGTATATAAATCTAGCTTGGCAAGTGTTGCCGAATCCAGTTGTATCCCATATTCTGCGGCGTTTTGTTCCAGGCGGGTAATTTCCAGCATGTTTGGCACCTTTCTTTTTTTGCTGCCTTTTTGGCAATTATGCAACCACAAGATGTGCCTGCAAGGCAGGGCTTGTGCTGCAATTAAGTTTTTTTACATAAGGATTCCTTTATTCGCCCCAATATTAAACACAAATTAAATCATTTTTCAAAAGTTTTCAACATTTTAATCTTTTTAACTAAATTGCCTGCTTATTTACAGCTAATTAGGCAAAAACTCTGTCGATGAAGGAGCAATACCGGAAAACCGCTCCAATATTACTCTTTTGCAGCCTGTTGCTGGCGGTATAAAGCCAGCGCCAAAGCCAGCTGAGAGATATCATTGGGCGAAACCCCAGGTATACGGCCAGCTTGCCCCAAAGAATGTGGGCGTATTTTGGCCAATTTTTCCCTTGCCTCTAACCGCAGGCCACCCAAAGTTGAATAATCAAATTGTTCAGGTATCAACACATTTTCTTGCTTTTTAACCGATTCTATTTGCTCTAACTGCCTTTTTATATAACCATCGTATTTTACTTCGGTTTCTATACGGGCCGCAAGGCTTGGGTCTACCTCGGCGCTTTTTCCTATCATTTCCTCAATGTCGCTATAGGTAATTTCGGGCCGCTTTAGCAGGTCTACCGCTAAAATGCCGGTTTTTAAGGGCGAACCTCCCTTTTTCTCTAAAATGGGGTTGGCCTGTGCCGGTGTTAGGCGAGCAGCGGTTAGACGGGCAATTTCTTGCTTTTTGGCATGCATGGTGGCATTAAAGGCTTCCCAGCGGTCGTCTTGCACCAGGCCAAGCTCGCGGCCCAGCGGGGTTAGGCGCTCATCAGCGTTATCTTGCCGCAAATACAGGCGGTACTCGCTGCGGCTGGTCATCATTCGGTAGGGGTCGCTAACGCCTTTGGTCACCAGGTCATCTATTAAGGTGCCAAGATAGCTTTGTTGGCGGGGCATAATAATTTGTGGCTTGCCCTGGTTGCGGCGGGTGGCGTTTACCCCGGCCAGCAACCCCTGCCCGGCTGCTTCTTCGTAGCCAGAGGTACCATTGAACTGCCCGGCACCATATAAACCCTCAATTTCCATACATTCCAGCGTTGCTTTTAAGGCCAGCGGGTCTATGCAATCGTACTCGATGGCATAAGCCGGGCGCATAATTTCCAAGTTTTCGAAGCCTATTATGGTGCGGTACATCTCGTTTTGCACCTCTTCTGGCAACGAGGAAGACATGCCCTGCAAATACATTTCGTTGGTGTCTTCTCCGCAAGGCTCCACAAAAATTTGGTGGCGGTTTTTGTCGGCAAAGCGCACCACTTTGTCTTCTATACTGGGGCAGTAACGGGGGCCAATGCCCTCTATCATGCCGCTGTACATGGGCGAGCGATGCAGGTTTTTTTGAATAACCGCATGGGTTTTTTCGTTGGTATAAGCAATGTAGCAATCTACCTTGTTTTTCATTTTTGCATGGGTCATAAAACTAAAGGGCACAATTTCATCATCGCCCGGCTGGCGCTCCAGCAAATTAAAATTAATAGAGCGGCGGTGCACCCGTGCCGGGGTGCCGGTTTTAAAGCGCAGCATGGGCAGGCCCAGCGCTTTTAGGCAGGCCGTTAGGGGCTCGGCAGCACTAATGCCATCCGGGCCAGCGGCATAGCTGGCATCCCCCACCGATATTTTACCCCCTAAATAAGTGCCGGTTGCCAGTATTACACTTTTGGCGGTGTACACGGCATTCAGCTTGGTAACAACGCCCGTTACAGCGCCATTCTCCACCGTTACCTCGGTTACTTCCGCCTGTTTAATTTCAAGGTTCGGGGTCATTTCCAATAATCTTTTGGTGTATAAATGGTAGGCCGTGCGGTCGGTTTGCACCCGCAGGCTGTGCACCGCCGGGCCTTTGCCACGGTTTAGCATGCGGCTTTGCAAAAAGGTATCGTCTGCCGCCAGGCCCATGCACCCACCCAAAGCGTCAATTTCACGCACCAAGTGGCCCTTGGCCGTGCCGCCTATGCTGGGGTTGCAGGGCAGGTTGCCAATGGCATCTAAACTTAGGGTAAACAGGGCAGTTTTAGCGCCCAAGCGCGCGGCGGCCACGGCGGCTTCTATGCCGGCGTGCCCGCCACCCACCACTATTACATCGTAATTGCCGAGCTTTGGCAAAATAAACTCTCCCTCTCCATGTGTTCCCCCACTGGCAGCGGGGGAATAAACAAAAACAAATTGATAGAAATACAGTTTAATTCCAAAATATCTGCCTTGTAATCATTTTAAAACAAAACAGCCTATGTTTCCTTGTTTTGGTTGTTTTAAAGCTTTGTTTTTCTCCATCTTTCCAGGTTTTTCAACATAGCAGGAAAACAACACTTAAAACAAGCTATTTACCAACACAAAACCGAGAAAATACATCATCTATAATACTTTCTGTAGCATTTTCGCCTGTTAATACCGCCAAAGCAGAAATTCCATCCTCTAAAAATACGCCGGCGGCGTCGAAGGTAAAACCAGATAGCAGGGTATCCTCAGCTTGTTGCAAAGCCTTGCGTGCCTCTACCACTGCCGCCAATTGGCGCTGGTTGGCAAGCAATGCCTGGCTTGGGTCCATTTTGTCCAGTTCTAATATTTCTAGCACGGCTTGCTCTAACATTGGCCGGGTTTGGGGGCTTTTTGCGCTTACCACCAACACTTTTCTAAAATATTTTTGCAATTGTTCGGGCTGCATTTGGGTGCCAAGGTCGCTTTTATTAATAATGCCTAGCGCCGGGCGGCCGGCACACATCTCTGCCAGCTCCAGTTCCTCTTGCTGCAATCGCTGCGAACCATCAAACACCGCAATTATCAGGTTGGCATTCTCTATTTCATCGTAGCTTCTTTTAATTCCTTCCGCTTCCACCACATCTTTGGTATCGTGCAAGCCAGCGGTATCGGCCAAATGCAACGCTATGCCGCCAATTTGTATCTGTTCACGCAGCACGTCGCGGGTGGTGCCCGCTACCTCGGTTACTATGGCGCGCTGATACCCCGAAAGAAGGTTAAACAGGGTGGATTTACCCACATTGGGGCTACCAACAATGGCGGCCGGTACCCCGCTGCGCACAATGCTGCCCTTGTGGTAATTGGCAATTAAATCATCCAGCACTGCGCCCACCTGTTGCAGGGTGGTAATAAACTCATCCTTGGTAAGGGTTTCCACATCTTCTTCAGGGTAATCTGTGTAAGCGGCCAAATGCCCTGCCAAGTTGGTTAGCTGCTGTTTTTGGGTTTGAATTTGCGTGGCCAGCGCACCACCAAGCGCCGCCCTGGCCACCTGCACCCCCTGGCTGGAGGTAGCCGAAATCAATTCCATCACGGCCTCGGCCTGGGTAAGGCTCATTTTTCCATTTAAAAGGGCACGTTTGGTAAATTCGCCCGGGCCTGCGGGGGCAGCGCCCGCCTCAATGCAGGCAAGCAACACCTCACGGCTCACCTCTTCGCCACCATGGCAAAAAAGTTCTACTACATCTTCGCCGGTATAGCTGTGTGGTGCGCGATAACAAAGCGCCACACCTTCATCTACTTGTTTGCCACGGTATAAGTAGCTGCCAAACGCCGCCGTATAGCCCTGCATATTTTGCAGGGCTTTGTTTTTGTTGGCCGAGGTAAACACCTTTGCGGCTATGGAAATACTTTGCGGGCCAGAAATGCGAATGGCCGCAATACCCCCCTTGCCCGGCGGGGTTGCCACTGCGGCAACTGTATTTATTAAAGGCACACCATGCCTCTCCTCTCTGTGCTAAAACCTGTTTGGAGTAACCAAAATACGCATACAAAGTGGTACTAATTGTACCATACAAACGCTTGCCCTGAAAAGCCCCCGAAAAACCCCAAAAATAGCCAGTATTCTTTGCCTTGTGCTGCGTTTATTTTTTCTTTCATGGATAGTTCTATGTTTTCCAACAAATAAAGCTTGTTTTTTCATGCTTCTTCTTATCTTTCCATACGTGTTTTCCTTAAAACGCAGCCTATTTCTCAAGCACTACTCATTCAATTAAAAAGCAATTTGGTTTTTAATAGGCAAACTTTGCCTGCTTTGGCACCTGTATTGGCACCACCTTTTGGTATAAGTGGTGTGCACACCCAATTTTTTGGGCAAATAGGCACACTGGCCTGTAACTTTAAAACTAAGCTGTTTTGCACTTACTACGTATAATAGCCGGCCCCAAAAGGGCCGGCTATTATTATAACCATTTTTTATAACTCTATTTTGCCGTATAGCGGCAGTTCGCCACCATCATCAATGGCATCGCGCTGTTTTGGCACCACTGGGCCGGTGCTGGTATCTCGGGGTTGGTCGGCATATTCCCGCTCTGGCGTAGAAGAAGCTTTCTCTCCGCCACGGAAATCTTTACGGCCACCGCCACGCCTGTCGCCATCGTTGCGGTTACGCCTGCCATTGCCACGGCCGCCACGGTTATCGCGGCGGGGTGGGCGGCCGTTGCCGCCACGGGCTGGTTTCCAATCATCGCCGGCAGTTGCGTCATCGGCGGTAGATTTTATAACCACACGGCGCTCTACATCGCTGCCAATCGATTCACTTATCAGGCCTTCCATCTCGCCAATAGCGGTATGGATAATTAGCCTTTCGTAGGAATTCATGGGGGCAAGGGTGCGGCTGCGGTGGGTGCGGCTTACTTCTTCGCCGGCACGTTTGGCCAGCGCAATCAGTTCGGTTTCGCGGCGGTTACGGTATCCGGCAATATCCAGCCTTACATGCAGGTATTCGTTGGCATGTTTGTCTACATTTTTGTTCACTGCACGGTCTACCAAATAGCTTAGTGCCTGTATACTATCGCCACGCACCTCAAATATTTCGGCAAAGTTAATGCCCTCTACCCTAAAAAGGGTTGCTTCGCCTTGTTTAAAGGCTTTCACCTGTACTTGCTGGGCGCCCATAGCCCTAAAAATTTCCAGTAAATAATCCACTGCGGCATTTACATGGGGGGTGGCAGCAAGGTCAATTTCCACTTCGGGCTCGCTTGGCAATACCCGGCCTTTGGCTGCAGGCTGTTTTTTGGGGGCTTCCTCTATCTTTTTTGCTTTTGGGACTTCTTTTTTACTTTCTTGTTGGGTTGCTGGGGCAGGTTTTTCTATGGTAGAAAGATCCATTTCCTCTTCTTCGTCTACGGTTACGCGCACTTTAGCCGGCAATGTTTTAAATAGCTTTTTAACCGGCATTTCTAAAATTTCAACGCTTACATCGTCGCGGCTGTGGCCTAGTTCTGCGCAGCCTTTTTCGGTTGCTTCTTCTACAGTTTTGCCTGTTGCAATTACCTCTCTCACGCTTATCCCTCCCCTTGTTCCTTTTCAGCATCTTCGGTGGCTTTTTCTTTTTCCACAAAAGATTCTGCCTTATTCTCTTTGTTTTGGCGGGCACGTTTGCGGCGGCCCGGTTTTGCTTTCACCGCTTCTATTTGGGCTTGTTGCGCATCTTCGTCTACCTCGCCCAAAATTAGCTGTTCGGGGCTATCGGCTTCCATCTTCAAAACTTCTTGGTCTCCGGCCTCTTCCAGCTCGGCCAGTTCTTCAAACTCTTCGCCTTTTAATTCGCCCTTGGCATCGGCATCTTTATCATCACCATAACGCTGTTCGTCCAGCTCGCGGGCTTTGGCAATGCGCAGGCGGGCCAGCTCTGCCTCGCTCATTTCTTTTACAATTTCTTTGCCGCTGCTGTCTTTTAACACTACCTGCTTTTTAGCCTTTTTGGCTTTTTTACGCTCCTCAATTTCCTGCGCTATTTCTTGCTTTACCTTTTCGGGGTCGTGTATCTTTTTTACCAGCAGCTGCTGCAACGCCATAACAATGTTAGACGCCGTGTAGTACAGCGAAAAGCCCACCGGCACCGTAAAGGCATACCAGCCAAAAAAGGCGCCCATTACAATGGTCATCATCCACATGCTGCCCTTGCCCTGGGTTTGGCCGCTAGTTTTCATCGTAAGCAGCTGGCTGCCAAACATGGTTAAAATAGAAAGAATGGGCAAAATCAGGTATACATCTAACGCAAGCTGTGGGGTTTTGGCAAGGTTCATGCCCATAAATTCAAACTTAAAGTTTAAAACTTTATCAATCCACTCTTTATCTACCTTGGCAATGCTTACATTCCCATCGGCATCTTTTACCTCAACGCCATCGGTAAACATGGCGGTATTGTCGCGGTTGTCTAGCACTTCGCCAATTAAAATAGATTCTTTGGTGTAGGTATTTTTGCTAATTTCACTTCCGGGGTCGTAATGTTCTACCACCGAAACCGCATTGGCTATTTGGTCTGCCGGCATGTTAATCATGTATTGCAGCGGGGCCTGAATAACCGCAATAATACCAAACAGCACCACCATGTTTACCACCATGGGAAGGCAGCCGGCGCTCATTTTAACGCCGTTTTCTTCCTGAAACTTCATAATTTCTTGCTGTTGGCGGTTGCGGTCGTTCTTCCATTTTTCCTGAATCTCTTGGATCATGGGTTGAAAAGCAGACATGCGCGCCTGGCTTTTTTGTTGCTTTAGGGTAAGCGGAAACATTAAGATTCTTACCAAAAAGGTAAAGATGATAATGGTCCACCCATAGCTTTGAATAAGGTTGTAGATTAGTTGCATAATCCAACCAAGGGGCCCTGCTAAAATACCAAAAATAGACATAAAGCTCATTTCATCATCCATTCTGCCGTTTGCGCAATGCGGCTTTTTTTATACTAGGCCCAGCCAAGCGCAATTTGGCAGGGCAGAAATGATAAAACAATATATATTAAAAAAGCAATAAAATTGGTTTATTCCCAAGTTAAGGGGTTTCTTTTTATTGCTTTTCTTTCCAAACATGGCGTTGTGGGTTTTTCCAGCTGCCTTTTGGGGGTACAGGGTCAAACCCTACCTTGCCAAAAGGGTTACAACGCAAAATGCGCCAACTTGCCAACAAAAGGCCTTTGGCGCTGCCGTGTATTTCCAGTGCTTCCATCGCATATTCCGAGCAACTGGGCTTAAACCTGCAATTGTTGCCCAAATGCGGGGATATACGCTTTTTATACCCTTTTATAATAAAAATTAAAAATCTTTTCATGGTGTGGGGTTCTCAATATCTTCTATCACTGGTATATTTGCCTGTTTTAACAGTTTGCGCAGCACGGGCTCTAGCTGGGTACTTTTAACCCGCAGGGTTTGCCCACGGGCAACAAAAACCAAATCTACCGGGCCGGCGTTTTGCGGCAACACTTTATACAGGGCGTTGCGTATAACACGGCGGGCACGGTTGCGCTGCACCGCATTGCCAATTTTTTTGCTGGCGGTTATGCCCACCCGTGTACCGCCTGCCCTATTTTTGTTTACATACAAAACTACCTGTGGGTGCACCCAGCTTTTTCCTCTTTTATAGGCACGCACAAAATCGTTGTTGCGCACCAGCGATGTATACTGCATGCTGCCCCCTATAGCGGTGTAAGCTTT
>JAJDJP010000045.1 GCA_030267215.1 Ruminococcaceae bacterium OttesenSCG-928-A16 | reverse complement strand
GGCAAGGGTAGCGGCGTTAGTGGTTCTTCTTTAGAGTATACCACCTTTACCCCATGGATATTTCGCTTTTTAAGCTCTTTGCGTATAACACGGGCCAGCGGGCAAACGCTGGTTTTTTCTATGTCGGCCACCTCAAAAAGCTCTGGGTGCAGCTTGTTGCCCGCCCCCATGGCGCTAATAACCGGCACGCCGGCCGCTACCGCACGGGTAATAATTTCTAACTTTGCCGACACTGTATCCACCGCATCCACAATATAATCGTACACGCCCAGCGGGTAATCGTCGGCATTTTGCGGGGTGTAAAATACGGCGTGTTCGGTTACAACACAGGCGGGGTTAATGTCGGCAATTCGCTGTGCCATCACGCTGGTTTTGCGCCGGCCCACTGTGCTTTGCAGCGCAACAATTTGGCGGTTTAGGTTGCTTATGCTCACAACATCATCATCAAAAATATCCAGCTGGCCAATGCCGGCACGGGCCAGCGCCTCGCACACAAAGCCGCCCACACCGCCCACGCCAAACACCGCCACACGCTTTGCCGCCAAAAGGGCAACCGCATCTTCGCCCACCAGCATCTCGGTGCGCGCAAACAATTCAGACATTAAAACCCTCCGGTAATTTGTTGTTTTTATGTTGCTAAGGGCAAAAATAAAGGCCCCCAGCGCTTGACACTTGGCTGGGGGATGGAAACTTTGCAACATTGGCTAGCCACCAACTACGCGCCCACCTTGCCAAAACCACATAAAAGGGATGCAGTACAAGGACAAACACCCGGCCCTCGCGGGCCACCCTCTTTAAAAAAGAGGGCCAATCAGTTGCTTCGTTGCTATAAGGCCAGAAAAAGGGATGCAGTGCTAAACGGCAAGAACCTGCGCGAAAGCGCGTACAGTTGGTACGCAACTGCTGCGCGGGTTTGCAGCCAACGACGCAATGCGCCCTTTTTCCGAGCCTTACTCGCAGCGGTAGATATTCGCTTCATACGGCCGCAACGCCTTGCTCGCACCCTCGTAGTTAGAAAGCGCCAAATGTTGGCTGGGCAAAATGCGGCCGGGGCGGCGCATCTCTTTTTCGGTTAGGTTCATTTCTATGTACCATTTTTCGTTTTCTAGCACACGGAAATAGCAAAACACATTTTTATTGCCTGCAAAAACCGGTTTAAAACCGCCATGCACCAACGCACTGTGCTTTTTGCGCAACGCAATTAACTTGCGGTAAAAATTTAAAACCGATTTTGAATCTTCCATTTGAGCGGCCACACTTAAATAATCAATGCCGTCGGTCATGCGCATCCAGGGCTCGGCACCGGTAAAGCCGCCTTTGGGGCCACTGTTCCAGGGGATAGGCGCACGGGCGTGGTCGCACGCGGTGCGCACGGCAGCTTGCAGGGCCGCTTTTTCGCTGCTGTATTCACGGGCTTCTTTGTAGGCACGCAAGGCTGCGGCACTGCGCAATTCTTCTTTACAGGTAAAACGAATATTGGGCAGGCCCAGCTCTTCGCCTTGGTACAAAATGGGGGTGCCACGCAGGGTAAAAAGCAGCGTACCCAACATTTTTGCCAAAATACTGCGGTACACCGGGCTGGCCCCTACCCGGCTTACCATGCGGGGCAATTCGGGGTTTTCCAGCACAAGGGTCATCCAACGCTGGGCACCGTATTCTTCCATCCACTCCAAGTAATATTGCTTTAGCCCAGCAAGCGAAATATCGGCGCCCTCGGTTTGGTCTTTGGGTTTTAGGCGGCTGGCCAAATGGCTGGCGTCAAAAATCATGTCTAGTTCGGTGCCATCGGCACGGGTAAGCAGCTTGGCCAACAGGGTGCCGGTGCCGCTTACCTCGCCCAGCAGCAGGGGCGGGGTTTCGCTTTGTATTTTTTTGCGTATATCTTTTAAATGGGTGTGCAGCTGTGGGGCATAGGCACACCACTCGTACCCAACCGTGCCAAGTGGGCCTACCATGGCAGGCTGCCCATTACCAAACCCACTTTTAGCCACCAAATTAGCGGCACCAAAACAAAAGCCATCTACCCCTTTACTCATCCAAAAGGTAAGGGCTTTGCCAATTTGGCGGGGTACTTCGGGGTTGTCCCAGTTTAAATCCATACGGCCACGCCCAAGCAGGCGCAGGCCCCAGGCGTTTAACTGGGGGTACCACTGCCAGCCTGTGCCACCCCGCCCCCAGTTATTGGGCGGGGTTTGGGCGCTGCCTTTGCTAAAGTAGTAGTAGCTGTTATACTCGCTATCCTCTTTGCCAAGCGCCGCCGTAAACCAGGGGTGCTTGTCCGAAGTTGCCCCAATATCCACCCCCATAATAATGCGCATACCCCGCGCATGGGCGGCACTGGTTAGCGCTACAAAATCATCTAAATCGCCAAAATCTGGCAGGGGGGCTTCAAAATCCAGCACGCCGCGCGCGCCCACTTTGCCGGTATTTAACACTGGCGAAAGCCACAGCACGTCTGCGCCAAGCTTTTCAAGGTAGGGCAGCCGTTGCATCACCCCGGCAAAATCTCCAAACCCATCGTGGTCGGCGTCCATAAAACTGGGCAAGTATATTTGGTAAATAACCGCTTCTTTCCACCAGTTTGCCCCGGTGTCGGCCTCTTGCAGGGGGGCAAAATCCTGCTCTGCCTCCATTAGTGCTACCAGGGCATCGGCATAGCCGGCACCCACAAGGGCATCTAATTTAATAAGCGGGGTATTTTTGCCAAACTTTTTAAAGGGCCAGTTGGCCGGTTTGCCAAACTGACGCATCAAACTCTGCAAAGCATCGCGCCCAATAGGGTGCAACCAAACTTCTTTTAATTTGCTATTGCGGTTTAATGCCATGGTATCCCTCCGTTTAGCAGTCTCTTTTATACTCTTAGCCAGCAATTTGCAGCCATTTATGCTACAAGTTAAATTCCATTTCCAGCGTGGTAACAAAGTGTTCGTCTGGGGCAAGCAGCGTAATGCCCGGCTTGTCGGCAAATTCAGCATGGGCATCGGGGCCATCGGGTAGGCCATGCCATGGCTCTATGCACATAAACGGCAACGGCCCACTGGGTGGCCCCCACAACAAAACATAGGGGAACGCCCCTGTTTTTAGCCTGATGTTTCGCTGCGGGTTTTGTTTTTCTCGCAAAAAGATATGCCCCGACCGCAAGCCCGAAAGGCAGATGCTATCGTTTGCAAAAATGCTGCCTGTAAGCGATATGGTTTGTTTGCCCGCAAACAATTTGCGGGTGCTGCCACTCACGTATCCATCGGGGGTTTCTATTACAATGGGGCTTTCCGGCTCCTCAAAAAACACCTCGTAATCCTCGGTTTTTTGGCCCGGGGTTAACGGCAGCACAAACCCGGGGTGAAATCCCACATTAAACGGCAGCATTTGCCCATTTGGGCCGGCTGTATTGTGCACCGTTACGGTTTGCACCACGCTGTTGTTTTGCAGGGTGTAAGCTACCTCCAGCACAAAACTAAACGGATACAGCCTGCGTGTTTCGTCGTTTGCCTCTAAACGATATACCAAGGTTTTGGCATCGGCCCGCACGCAATTAAAAACCGTGTCGCGCGCAAAGCCATGCTTAGCCGCGGGGTAGGCAACGCCATTTACCACCAGCTGGTTGTTGTACAGCCCGCCACAATACGGAAACAATAGCGGCGCATGCCTGTTCCACACCGCTGGGTCGGCGCTCCACAATAGCTCTTGCCCGGTTTTTATATAGGTTATATGGGCAAGTTCGGCCCCTTTGTCCTCCACCGTTATCTGCAACAGGTCATTTTCTAACATCGCCGCCAAAGCCAACACCCCTTACTCAGTCTATCGCCGCCAGTGTATGGCAAACTTTGCGGCAAGTAGTTTAAGTATAATCTATAAATATGAAAAAATAAACATTCGCGGGCAAATAGTTACACACCAGCCCACTGTAAACATGGTAACATTTACCATATTTTTACAAATAGCCAGGCACATTTCTGCGCCTGGCCAAAAAAATACACGTTATTCTACAATTTCGGGGCTTTTCTCTGTCCATTTTTCTGCCGGATACTCCATAAAACTGGTAGGGGTTTATTTTTTCTGTTTAAATTTATCGCCCATCGTTTTTTTCAAGCAGTCCCGTAAATCGTCGGGGGTGCCATTGGTAAAGTATTCTTTATCCACCAAATACGCCTGGCTGCGCGAGGTATACAGGTAAAAATCGCGGCTAGTTTCTACCGCACGGGTAAGCCCGTCGTACCGCATCGAAGAATTATCGGGCAGGCCGCCTTCTTCGCTGCGCAGGCTGCGGGTAAGGCCTGTTTCGGTAAAAATATATACCTCGGTTTGCAGTGCAATGCCGCCCTTTTTGCGGAAAATTGTGCCCGGGCGCACATAAAACATATACACAACAAACGCCAGTGCTAGCACAATAATGCCCCCGCCCACCCAAACCGGCAAGCCCATAACCAGGCTAAACACACCTACTAGCGCCAGCAATAACGGCATATACAGGTTGCCGCGGCCACCACCTTCGCCACCTTGGCCGTGCAACATTTGGTAGCGGTAAAACCGGCCAAATGTTTGCTCGTTGGTGGGCATTTCCACTCTACATAACATATTCGTACCTCCAGTTTAGGTTGTATTACAGCTTTCGTATTAAAGATCAAGCAAAGGGGCGCTTCACGCACGGAAATCAATTTTCAAAAAAATTACTTGTCATTCTGAACGCAGTGAAGAATCTATCTTTCAAAACCAGCAAGATAAAGATTCTTCGGGCAAAAAAACACCCTCAGAATGACATCGTTTGAAAATAAATGCTTGATTTTTAGCAAAATTGATTTCCAGGCACTTCGCACCAATACAGTGGATCCCTCCGGGGGATAAGACGACTCCGCCCTCTTAAAACTCCCACAGGTCAAAACACAAATCAGTAACATTGGAAAACTACCCCTTCGGCAGGGAAATATTATTCATCCGTGTTTTTGAAATATCGCCTTAAAGCACACGCTAAGTAACCGTTATGCTATCGCTTTCGGTAAAATCCTCGCGGTCGTACGTTAAGTTGGCGTTGTAATAGGGGTCTTGCATCAAGCTTTGGCCATAGCGCTGCCGCATGCGTTGTTGCTCGGTTTTAAAGCGCTGTAGGGCCTCGCCGCCTTCGTCGCTGCCACGGCTTTTGCTTTCGTGGTGGTATAGCTCGGCATAGGGGGTAAACACCACGCTTAGGCCGGTAGCCCGTGCACGCAGGCAAAAATCCACATCGTTATACGCAACGGTAAAGGCTTCATCAAAGCCATCAATTTCATCAAACAAGGTGGCCTTTGCCATTAGGCAGGCCCCGGTAACGGCGCTAAGCTCTTGCACACATGCCTGGCGGAACATATACCCCGACCGCCCCCGCACGGCGTATTTATGGCTGTGCCCGGCGTACCCGCCAAGCCCCACAATTACCCCGGCATGCTGCACGGTATCATCGGGGTAATACAGCATGGCCCCGGTTATGCCCACCCCGGGCAGTTGGCACAATTGTAGCATCTGCTCTATCCAATCGGGGGTAATCACTTCTACATCGTTGTTTAAAAACAGCAGGTACTGCCCTTTTGCCTGTGCCCGGCCAAAATTGCAGATGGCCGAAAAATTAAACCCGGCAGGTGGCACATAGGTTACCACCCGGCAGTTTGGATATTCTGCCTGTGCTTGCTTGTAATAGGCAAACGTTTCTTCTTTTTTAGAGTTATTTTCCACCACCACCACCTCGAAATTGGGATAGGTGGTTTTTTGGTAAATAGAGGTAAGGCAGGTGCGCAAATCCTCCACATGCTCAAAACTTGGGATGATGATGGACACCAGTGGCTGGCCCTGTATTTTGTAGTTTACCTTATACGTGCTGGCAAATTTGCCATCTACCACAGTGCCGGGCTGCCCTATGCGCTGCAAATGCTGGGTTATGGCATCTAGCGCCGCCTGCCGCACATAGGGTTTTGCCTCGGTGCCGGTGCTGGTGCTGCCGGCATGCTGCCGCCAATAGTATAAAACCTTTGCAATGTGCACCGCATTGCTGGTTTCTTCCAGCACACGCAGGTACAGGTCATGGTCTTGGCTGCCATTAAAAGCCGGGTGCAGCCCGCCCACTTTGTTAAAAAGCCCTGTTTCGATAGCGGTTAAATGGGCAATATAGTTGCAGTTTAGCAGGTATTGGGGCGAATAATCTGGCTTAAAATGCCCCACCACCGGGTGCTGCATATCCTTAACAAACAAGGCTTCATCGCTGTAAATAAAGCCCGCCTTGGTGGTAAAAGCGGCTTGGGCCACCTCAAACATGGCGTTGGGGGCCAGTAAATCGTCGTGGTCTAACAATGCAATATAGCTGCCGGTGGCAAGCTTTGCGGCCGCATTGGTGTTTTGGGCAATACCCAGGTTTTCTACCTTTGTATAGGCAATGCGGGGGTCTGCCAGCGCCTTTACACTTTGGCGCACCGCGGTGCCGTCATCGCTTGCGTCGGCAATGCAAAGCTGCCAACCGGCATAGCTTTGTGCCAAAACCGATTGCAGCAACTGCTGCCAAAAATGCGGGTTAACATTATACACCGGCACACAAATACTAACCACCGGCCAGCCGGTGGTATTGGCCGTGCGTTGGGCGGCAAGGGTTGCCTTTTTGGGCAAAAAACGGCCCTTTTTACTGCCGTACCGCCGTTTAACATAGCGCCAGGTGCGCCCCAAGGTAGCCCCAAGGCCCTCTTTGCCCACCAACTGGCCAAAGTAGGCAACCAACTCTTTATTGCGCTTCTTTTTTAATTCTTTTTGCTGCTCTTTGGGCTGTGGCATAGTTTGGGCTCCTAATACTCTTTAGTCGTTATTCATTTCGGGCAAGCACCGCCCCTTTAAGCAAGGGGCTTCATCACCGATACCCATAGTTCTCGTGCTTCAGGGTAAAGTGCGGGTTGTAAAAGGGGTCGCCTTGTTGCAGCAGGGTGGCATACCGCAGCTGAAAAGCCGCCTTCTCACGGTCAAACCGTTCCTTGGCAGGGCCCTCAATATCGTAACCACGGCTTTTGCTTTCAAAGTGGGTGGCTTCGGCAAAGGGGGTAAACACATTCCACAGGCCTCGCTCTTGCAGGCGCAGGCAAAAATCTACATCGTTAAAAGCAACGGCAAAGTTTATTTCGTCCATGCCCTGCACGGCGTTATACAGCTCGGTTTTAACCATTAGGACAGCGCCGGTAACGGCACTTATGTTTTGGGTGGTGCACAGCCTAAACATGTCGCCGCCATCGCCCCGTTTGTGCCCTTTGTGGTTTACCCCTGCCGTGCCGCCAATGCCAATAAACAGCCCCGCATGCTGAATGGTATCGTCGGGATAATACAGCTTTGCCCCCACTGCACCCACATCGGCACGTTGGCTATAGCTTAGCATTTCGGTAATAAAACCATCGCTCAGTATTTCAATATCGTTGTTAAGCAGCAGCAGGTGCTGCCCCTTGGCATGTTGTGCCCCAAAATTGCAAATAGCCGCAAAATTAAACGCGCCGGGGTAATGCAACACCCGCAGGTTGGGGTACATGCTTTCGGCTTTGGCATAATATTGCTGGGTGGCCTCCTCGGTAGAGTTATTATCCACCACCAGCACCTCTATATTTTGCCAGCCACCCTTGGTATATAGCGAAGCCAGGCACCGCTGCAAATCCTCTACATGGTCTTTGCTGGGTATTAGCACGCTTACCAAGGGGCTACCAGTAACTTCATATTGTATTTTATAGGCACCGGGGTGCTGGGTTTGGCTGGTAACCTCGCCCACAAGCCCCTGCCGCAGCAAATGGGCACGCAGCGCCTGGGCCCCGGCCTCTATCGCATACGGTTTTTGAAAAATATCCTTAGCGGTAGAATTTTCGTGCCGGCGCCAAAAATACAGCACTTTGGGAATATGGCAAACATTCTCTGCCTGTTCGGTCATGCGCAAAAACAGGTCATAATCCTGCGCGCCGTTATAGGCGTTGCTTTCGCCGCCGCCTGCTTTTTTTAGCAAGGCACAACTAAAGGCACACAGGTGGGTAATATAGTTGCACCCACGCAGGGTATCGGGGCCATAATCTGGCTTAAAGTGGTATTCGCCCAAATTTTTAAGGGTACTGTCCAGCACAATTTCATCTGAATATACAAGGTCGGCACCGGTATCGTTAATGGCACGCACCACCTCGTACAGGGCATTGGGCTGCAAAATGTCATCATGGTCCAGCAAAATAATCCACTCGCCGCTGGCCTCGGCCAGGCCAATGTTGGTATTATCGGCAATGCCGCTGTTGCGGTATAGGCGGGTGCAATCTATGCGGGGCTCCTTTAAGGCATAGCCCGCAATGGTGCTGCCCACCTCGGCGTGGTCTTTGTCGCTGCCGTCCACCAATATCAGCTGCCAGTTTTGGTAGCTTTGCCGCCGCACACTGTTTATCATTTGGGTTAAATAATTTAGCGGTGTGTTGTACAGCGGCACCACCACCGAAATAAGCGGCATTTGTGGAAATTGGGCCTTGCGCTGGGCACGCAGCTCTTTTTTTAGGGGGATATCGGCACGGTACTGCCACACCTGCCCATGGGTAGCCAAACGGTAGCGGAAGGTAAACTCCCGCAGGGCGGCTTCGGGCCCTTTTTGTTGCAGGGTGCCAAACCCACGCTTTACAAGGCCAGCCACCCGCTTTGGCGAAAGATTGCGGCGCACCGCTTTTCCCAAAGAGTCTACCCCGCTGGTGGGGTCGTTTCCATTTGTTTGCGGCAAACTGCGCAGCTCCTTTCGTTTTGGCTTTTTGCTTTTATATTATTTATAAAATAAATTTAACCAATAAATTCTTTTTAGGCAAAGCCGGCTTATTCACGCTCGCGCATTTCTTGCGCGCCGGTTTTGTAGGCTTCGCAAACCTCTTCGCAGCTGCCATCAATTACAATTTTGCCACGGCGCATCCAGGCGGCTTTGTTGCAAAGGCGCTCTATCTGCTCTATATCGTGGCTTACAATTAGCACGGTGGTGCCACCGCTCATCAACTCCCGCATGCGCACCTCGCACTTTTGCTGGAACAAAAAATCGCCCACCGAGAGGATTTCATCGCAAATTAAAACATCGGGTTTGGTAATGGTGGCCACCGCAAACGCAAGGCGTGCCACCATGCCCGAAGAATAGTTTTTTACCGCAACGTCCATAAATTCGCCAAGCTCGGCAAACTCTACAATGTCTTGATAATGCTGATCGATATATTTGGGGTTCATGCCCAGCACGGTGCCGTTTAAATACACATTTTCGCGGCCGGTAAGCTCTGCGTCAAACCCGGCGCCAAGCTCTATTAACGGCGCCACAGTGCCCCGCACCGTGCACTTGCCGGTGGTGGGTTTTAACACCCCAGCCACAATTTTAAGCAGGGTGCTTTTGCCGCTGCCGTTAAGCCCCACAAGGCCATACACATCGCCGGCTTCAATGGTTAAGCTAACATCTTTTACCGCAAAAAACTCTTCGAAGCGCAGCTGCCCCTTTGCTTTGCGGATAAACCATTCTTTAAAACTATCTACTTTTTCTTTGGCAATATTAAAACGCATCGATACACCATCGATTTGAACAATAGGTTGCGCCATAGTTACGGTTCTCCTTTGTTTGCTTGCGGCACACCACAGGCTAAACGGTTAATGCCACCCAAGCTATACGTACAAAATAAAACGGTCTTGCGCTTTTTTAAAAATAGCCAGCCCCAAAACAAGGGCCACAAAAGCCCAGCCAATGCAACCAATCCATTGCGAAAGGGTGGGCGGCATGCTGTAAACCACCAGCCGCCTAAACATAGATACATACCAATACACCGGGTTCATGCGTAGCACAAGTGGCATATATTGCTCGATAAACCCGCTTTTGCCCATAAAGATGCTTTCGGTGTAAAAAATGGGGGTTAAAAAGTTAAGGGCGGTTAGCACAACACCGTAAAAGTGTTTGATATCGCGGAAAAACACCGTTAAAGCCGACAAAATAAGCCCCGCGCCAAGGTTAAAGATAAACAACAGCACCATGGGCACCCAAAACAAAGCCAGCCAAGCAGATACCGTGGATTTGGTAAAAATAAATACGATGATAAGCGCAATAAGCGAAAACAAGGCATTCACAAAACTAAAAATAACTTTTTCTAGCGGAAAAATATATTTGGGAATATACACCTTTTTAATAAGCGAGGCGCTGCCCAGCACAGAATCCATAGCAAGGTTGGTGGCCTCGCTAAAAAAGCTAAAAATTAACTGGCCCGAAAGCAGATAAATAGCAAAGTTGGGGGGCTGCCCGCTAATGGCGTTAATTTGCATGTTTTCGGCATTGCCCATGCCAAACAAATTGTTAAACACCAAATATTGCACCAACATCATTAGCAGCGGGTTCAAAACGCTCCACACAACGCCCAGGGCGCTGCGGCGGTATTTCACCTTAATATCGCGCGATACCAAATTTAACAGCAGGTATCGGTACCGGTTAAACCCGGCCCAAATGCCTTTTAAATATGCCATGGCCTAAAACCCCCATCTTTCAAAAAAGCTAAACTCTTGGTTCTTTAAAAATGGTAGCTGCTCATCTTTTTCGCTTAGCTGGGGCACAATGTCCATAGGCCACCGAATATCGATATCGGGGTCGTTCCAGCGCACGCCACCCTCGGCTGTGGGGGTGTATAAATCGGTGCATTTATAGGTAAACTCGGCGATATCCGATAACACCAAAAAGCCATGGGCAAACCCTTGTGGCACATACAATTGGCGTTTGTTTTCGCTGGTAAGCTCGGCTGCGGCCCAGCGCCCAAAAAAGGGGCTGCCGGGGCGCAGGTCCACCCCAACATCAAACACACGGCCGCTAATAACCCGCACCAGCTTGCCCTGCGTGTTGCTTTTTTGAAAATGCAACCCACGCAGCACCCCTTTACGGCTCATGGATTGGTTATCCTGCACAAAAGCATCGGTTATGCCAGCAGCAGCAAATTCTTGCTGGTGGTAGGTTTCCATAAAATAGCCCCGGTCGTCGCCAAACACGGTTGGCTCTACAATTACGATACCGGGGACCTCTGTTTGAATGAATTTGAACTTTCCCAAAATTGCGCCCTCCAAAACAAGGCAAAAATTAAAAAAACAAAACCAAACACACATAAAAGTGTTTAAACAAGAATAGCATAAAACCAGCTTTTCTTCAACTGTGCCACACCCACGAAATATGGAAATTAATTTTGCTAAAATTAAGCATTTATTTTTAAATGATATCATTCTAAGAGCGTTTTTACCCGAAGAATCTTTATCTTACCAATGGCGTCATTCTGAGGGCGCTTTTTGCCCGAAGAATCTATGTAATTTTCAATTTCAAAAGATCGATTCTTCACTTGGCTCAGAATGACTGATGATTTTTGAAAATTTAATTTTCGCAACTTACCAAGCACTTCGGTTTTCTAGCCCAGTAATTCGGCCAGCAGGGCGTTTTGCACCAGCAAGCCACGGGTGGTTAGGGTATAGCCTTGCGGGGTTTGCAAAGCAAGGCCCCCTTGGCAAAATTTTGCAAAACTTTTTTGCTGCTTTTGGGTTAGCTCTACCCCAAAACGCTGTTTTAAAGCAGCGGTGTTTAGGCCGGTTTGCAGCCGCAACTGCAGCATAATATAGTCTTCTGCGGTGCAGGTGCCATCGGGCACTGGTTGCAGGCTGCCCGCCACAAAA
>JAJDJP010000044.1 GCA_030267215.1 Ruminococcaceae bacterium OttesenSCG-928-A16 | reverse complement strand
TCGTGTCGCACCTTTTTTGCTTATTACCAAACAGGGTTTGCTTTGCTAAGTTCCCACTCTTCGCCAAATTTTTCCGCATGGGCTTTTTCGTAGGCTGTAAAAAATTTAGTTGCCAGTTGGCACCGTTGCCATAATGGCGTTTGCGGTAGCGCCCGCAGCGGCATAAATTTGGTCAATGTCGGTTACGGCGGCAAAATCAACAGGGTTGTTTAAAAAGCCATACTCAAACAAAACCGAGGGGCAAACGGTGGTGCGGGTAACATAATAGTAGCCCCACCCGGCTTTGCCGGTGCGCCCGGTAGCATCTGAAATAGAGGCGATTAAATTTTCGGCATACTGCTTGGCGGGCGGCTGGTTATAAGGGTGGTAATAAAAGCAGCGTATGCCCTGCACGGTGGCTAAATCTTGGTTTGGGTCCACTGCATCGTGATGAATGGAGATATAGAAATCGGGCTTTTGGGTTATTTGTGCGGCAAGGCGGTCATCCAGCGAGGGGAAGCTGTCGTCTTCGCGGGTAAACAGCACCGTAGCGCCCAGCTGCCGCAGGCGGTAAGCGGTGGCTTGTGCCAGCTGCAGGTTTACGTCTTTTTCAAAAAAGCCTTCGGTGTTAAGCAAGCCATAAGCACCAATATCGGTGCCGCCGTGTCCGGCGTCTAGCATTACGGTAATGCCGGTAAGTGGCTGCGTGGGGTTGTTGGCAAGGGTGGGGGCGCCCTTTAGGTATAGGCTGGTGGTGCCCTCGTTATATTGCAATTGGTATCCCCACATATTTTGGGTGGTTAGTATTAGCTGCACACCGTTTTCTATAGGGGCAACCCGGGCGGCTTTTACATAGGTGCTGCTAAAGCCATCGGGCAGGGTAAAACTGGTGTTGTACATGGTAATGGTTAGCTCGCTGGTGTCGCTATTATAGGCAAGGTAGGCCGCTGGTGTGCCGCTGCCGGTAAAGGCAAGGGTTTCGCTGCGGGCAGCCTCTTCGGCGGCTGGGGGTGCCACCGCAAGCCCGGTAAAGTTGGCGTTGCCACCATTTACCCAGGCGCAGTTGCGTGCCAGCACATAGTCTCCGCTGGTAAGCAGGTAGGCCCAGGTGTTTTCTTGCGCGCCTTTTTGGCTGTTATAACGGCGGGTTTGCACACTTTGCTGCACAATAGCCACACCGCCACGGTAAAAGGTTTCGTTAATCGAGGCATCATCGCCGGGGTTGGTTAGCGCGCTGGTTATAAGCGGGGTAAGCCGCACGGCCTGGCCGGGCTGGGCTTCTCTGGTAGCATCGTCGGTAATAGGCTTTGCGGTGCCGCCCCCGGTGGGTTGTGGCTTAACAATGGTGCGCACCACATCTGGCTGCCCTTGCTGGGTAAAAGTAAACACGTTATTGCCGGTGGTAAGCGGTACCAGCACCCCAAAGGTACCTTTGCTGCTGCGGGTTTCTATCTTGGCCCCGTTTACAAACAAGGGCACATCGGGGTTGCTGCTGCCGGTAATATATACTTGGTTCCAGCTAATTTTTTGCCCTTCGGTGGGGTATTGCACACCCAGGGTAGTGGGCACTGCAAAGCCGGCGGGCAGGGTGCCGCCGTTTAAGGTGGTGCTTTTTAATAGGGCAAGCTGGTTTTGCTTGCCGGCCATGGCAGGGTAGCTGCCAAATAAGGCGCCGGCGTACTGCTTGGCAAGCGCTGCTGTAAACAAAACAGTTTCGGCCTGCTCTTCGGGCAAAACAGCCACCAGCTTGGCGCCGGTATTTGCCCATTGCTGCACATTAGCCGAAAGCCCGCTGCCAGCGGTAAAGCTGGGCAAAACCGTGTGCAGCACGCCTTCGGTTACAAGGCTTTGGGCGGTTGCCGGCAAAACAGAAACCGCAGCGCCGTTTTTGCTGCCAACCCCCAGCAAAATAGAGGTTTGGTATTCTTGTTTGCTCCAGTTTGCGGCAAGCTGCCGCAGGGTAGCGGCCAGCGTGGTGTTAAAGGTGGTATTATCAATAAGGTTGCCTGCGGGCACGGTGTCCAGCTCATCGAATACCAGGCCGGCAATGGGGTATTTATGGGGCAGGCGGGTAAGGCTTTTTACCAAAAGCTGGTTATATTCTTCGTCGTTAATGGCAAAGGCGGTGGCGCTTGCCCCGCCAAGTTGCCCGGCAAGGTTTGCCACGCTGCCCTTCATTTCGCTGGTGTAGCCAGTGGCGCTATAGGGGTTTATGCGCAGCCATATTTGTATGCCGGTACCTTGGGCTTCTTCGCACAAAAGGGCCAAAGGGTCCAGCTTATCCATAAACCCATCCTGCGCCACAATTTCGGGTGCGGCAGGGAAGATATTATCGCGCCAGTAGGCAGCAAGGCCGGTTTTGCCATTAAAAACAAGGGTGTTTATTTCATTTTCGGCGGCAAAAGCCAGCGCCTCTTTAAAATAGGCACGGTAACCGTCTTTGGTGGTAACGGGTGAGGTGGCGGCAAGGGTTAGCGCCTGGGCCGGGCCGGGTGCCTGGGTTATTTGTGGGGCCGGGCCAAATAGCGGCAGGGCATCCATGCTGTTTAGCATAAAAAAGCCGGCAGCGCCCGCCAATAGCAGCAATATTATTAGCAAAAAAACAACCAGGCCTTTTTTGCTCTTTTTTTGTTTTGGCTGGGGTTGTTGCATAATATACCTCCAGTAGCCGTATGTAGTATTTTAATAATAGCAACTGTACATTTTTAGTATATCACACCTGCATTATTTTTGATGATGAACGGCTAATTAACACAAAAAATTTACAAAAAAGGGCAACGACAAAATCGGCGCATTCGCTACACACAACAAAAAGCCCCGCAAAGGGTGGCTCACTAAGGGATTTTATTCCTTGGAAAATATCGGCATAGTTTGGAGAAATCCGGCTATGCCGATTTTTTCTGTTCTTGGGACAGTTCGACTGCTCCGATGAAGTTCCAATGAATGAGGATGGTCTGCTTTTTCGTTCTGGTACCCGACACCTTCTCCGGTTTGAACACATCGATGCGCTCTACCAAGGCTCGGATGATCTCGGCATCCAGTTCCTTGACCTCGGTGTACTTTTTGACCTGTGCGAGGAAGGAATCGATGTTGAGACGCTGTGCCTTGGCTTTGGAGAGGGTCTCACGCAGCACGACCACCCGTGCTTGAAGGTCTTTCTGCTCCTGCTCATAGGTAGCGGTCATCTTGGCAAAACGCTCATCGGAGATTTTGCCATCGAGGTTATCCTCGTAGAGCCGTTGGATGATGCTGTCCAATTTTGTGATGCGCTGTGTGGCTTGTTCCAATTCCCGGCTGCATTCACGGAACTGCCGATTGAGATCACGCTCATTCTTCTTGGTGAGCAATTCCACAAATTCACCCTCCCGTTCACGCACAAAGGCAAGCATCCGATTTATCTCCGTCAGCAGGATCTGCTCCACCTGTACATTGCGTATCTGGTGGGAGGTGCATTTTCCTTTCTGCTTTCGGTAGGTGGCACACACAAAATGCTCCTGTTCATGCGTCCATCCTCTGGCTCGGACTTGGTACAGTTTCGCACCGCAGTCAGCACAGAACAGCATACCGGACAAGACCGGCATTTCGCCCATCGGCGTGAGCCTGCGTCTGCCGTTACGGATATTCTGGACAATTTCAAAGGTTTCTTGGTCAATAATGGCTTCGTGGGTATTCTCAAAGATAACCCATTCGGACGGGTCATTGTTGACCTTTTTCTTTGATTTGTAGGATTTCTTCTGGGTCTTGAAGTTGACCGTGTGACCCAAGTATTCCATCTTTACAAGAATATCTGCCACGGTGCGCTGTTGCCAAGCATAAATATCCTCCGGCTCTCTGGCAGGGGTGTTGATGCCCATGCGGTGAAGATGGACTGTGGGAACGGGTATCTGCCGCTGTGATAGTGCCTTGGCTATCTGAGAAGGACCCTTTCCAGCTACGCACATTTTGAAGATGTCCCTGACCACATCGGCTGCGACCTCATCCACGATCCAGTGATGCTTGTCCTCCGGGTCTTTGAGGTAGCCGTATGGCGGGTTGGTACACAGCGGTTTGCCGGATTCACCTTTTGCTTTGAACACCGCACGAATTTTCTTACTGGTGTCTTTGGCGTACCATTCGTTGATGATATTAAGAAATGGAGTAAAATCGCTGTCCTGCTGATTGGCACTGTCCACACCGTTGTTGATGGCAATGAAGCGAACATCTGCGCCGGGCAAAACCACCTCGGTGTAGTAACCTACCTTGAGGTAGTCTCTGCCCAGTCTGCTCATGTCCTTGACGATGACAGTTCCGACCTTGCCCTCGTCCACCAGAGCAATAAGGCGCTGCCAGTCCGGGCGGTCAAAGTTGGTGCCGGAGTACCCATCGTCCACGAAGAACATGGTGTTCCCGAAATGATTGTCATCGGCATACTTCTGGAGGATAGCCTTTTGATTCAGAATGGAATTGCTATCGCCTTGCAGTTCATCGTCACGGGAGAGGCGGCAATACAGGGCCGTGATTTTATCCATCGCAATAGTGGAGGACTGTCTATTCAATTGTTTCATGATATGCTCCTTTCCGACAGTCCTCAAGTGGGTACTATATATTCCCGTACTATTGCGGAGAAGTCAAGGTTTATTTGCGGTCTATCGTGTGAATTTTATGATAACGGCACGGCCTACCGCACAGGCGCTTATGCAGCCGTAGCCGTGGTGGGTGTCTCCGTATTTTCATCGTTCAGTATCATCCTTTTTACCTTATCGTAAAGGCGTTCTCTGGCGCGGTCACTTTCAACGGAGACTACGGTGAAAAGCGTATCACCGACCTGCATTTCAGTGACTCGGCTCGGCTTCTTTTTGGTTATGGTATTCACATCCATATCGGTATCCTTTCCGACCCGGTATGGCGGGTCTGATCTCTACGGCTTTCCAAAGCGGAAAACGGCGTGGGGCTTCGTGTAAAAATTCGAATAAGTTTTAGGGGGAATAGGAACCTGTCAAGGCACGAGTAGTATTTGCTACGCAAATCTCCACTCTTGAAGCCTTGACAGAACCCTGATTTGAGTATGATGAATTTTACACTCGAATTATGCCCCTGCAGGATATTGCCCACAGGGGTCTCCCGGAAATTATTCGGTCATCTGCATGACCTTGATAGCTTCGGGGCGGATGAGTTTGCCGTCCAGGAACTCGTATGCCAGATAGCCTACGCAGTCCACCATTGCAAACTGCTCGGTAAGGGTACGGACGCTGACAGGACGGCGGGATACGATCCAGTAGTAGCTGAAGTCTCCGAATGCGATAGGCTTGCTGCCGGATTCTGCGTTAGGCATAAATTCGGAGATGCAGACCTTGTGACCCAGAATGGTATCGTTGGACTGATTCCAGATAGGCTGTCCGGCATCGTCCTTGAGAGAACGCAGTGCCAGTGCGGTCTCATCGTTCATGAGCCAAGTGCCGTGCTTGCGGTACTCAGGCTTGACGGAGAAGAACAGCTTGACCACATCATCGTAGGTCAGTTCCTTTGTAGCCACACCGATCTCTGCACCGCCGGTCTCCGCCAAAATACCGGTGGGCATATCCTCGCCGGTGCCGTTGATGAAACCGTTGTCCTCGGCTCTGCCAAAGTTCTTGGCAAGGCGCTTCACCAGATAGTCCTCTACCTTGAAGTAAGGGTCACATATGAGAGCATCCTCCAGTTTGAAGAACACTGCCAGCTTGTGGCTGTCCAGAGTAAAGATGTAGATATCCGCATCAAAACTGCCATACGGAATCGGGTGATACACCTGTGCATCCTTGAGAATGTTGACACGATTGGAGTGGTTCTGCCAACGGCTGGCGTATTTCATATAGGATTTACGCTTATCCTCATCCCTTATCTCAAGGGCAAAGGTGTACATGAAGTCAGCCAGTTCCATGCAGTAGAGCTGCTTTTGTGAAGAGGTTACATACAAGCGCTGCCACGATACTTTAACCACTTATGAATGTGAAAACAGCAGCAAAACCACTTTGTTGGAGCGAAAAATAAAAATTTCCGATTTTAAAGACTCCACAATCCCCGAAGAAATTGCTGCGGTGAAGTTGGAGTATAGAGGACAATACCCTAAATTTGCCACAGAAATTAAAGACACATATTTATATGTTTATGGTGTGACTGTATATGAAAAATATACGGGCATTCCTGCTAACCTCAAATACTACCGGACAGATTTTGTTTCCAAGGACGAGGAATATCTCTCCGATGCCCTTTTGAAGCATATTGCGGAGATGGTGCAGTTGGAACACGGTGTGAAAATTGATGGCAGCAAATATCTTATGATTTTGGATGATGACCAAGCAGATGAGATTTTGTCGCATTGGCAGGATTACGCAGATGTCCGAGCATTGTATGTGTCCCGAAATGTGCTGTTCACAACGGAGCAAAATGCTCTGCTGGCGGATACGGAAATCCACATTATCCCGGACTACTACTTTAATTTTGAACTGAAGGAGGTGGGTGAAACATGGTAAACGGAATTGCTATTAATCTTTTTGAATTCCAAGAAAAGGCTGTTCTCAAGTTGCTCGACATCGTTTCCGACAGCCGTAGCAAACAAACTGTGACGGTGAAATCACCCACTGGCTCCGGCAAGACAATCATGCTAATTGATTTTATCGAGGAATACCTCACCAAAATCAACAGCCGTACTGTGTTTATCTGGCTATGCCCCGGCAAAGGTGATCTGGAAGAACAGAGTCGCCAGAAGATGCGCAAATTTGCACCACACCGCCGTACGCAGAATTTGTTTGATGCCCTCACAGCCGGATTTAATGCCGAAAGCACCACTTTTATCAATTGGGAGTTGGTGACCAAGAAAGGCAACACCGCTATTCGTGACAATGAGCGTAAAAATCTATTCGACCGCATTGCCGATGCCCATCGTGCCGGTATCGAATTTATTGTAATCATCGATGAGGAGCATTCCAATAATACGGCAAAGGCTAAAACCATCATTGATGCGTTTTTTGCTCGTAATATCATCCGTGTCAGTGCCACCGCCGTTGAAAATAAGCGGTATGAGTATTATGAAATTGATGAAGTAGATGTTATTGGTGCCGGTCTTATTACCAAGGCACTCTATGTCAATGAGGGTGTTGTGGACGGCATGGAGATTGCCGATGACTACGATTCATTGCTCACACTGGCAGATAATAAGCGTAAGGATATTGCTGCTCGGTATCGTGAACTCGGCAAAGGTATCCGTCCTCTCGCTCTCATTCAGTTCCCAAATGGGCAGCCGGAAACCATCCGTGCTGTTGAGCGCAAACTGGAAAGCATGGGCTATACCTATGATAATGGTATGGTCAGTATTTGGATGAGCGAGGACAAGCGTGACATCCCGGATAACCTTACCGAAAACGAGGCTACACCGGTATTCTTGCTTATGAAACAGGCTATCAGCACCGGCTGGGACTGTCCTCGTGCAAAAATTCTCGTTAAGCTGCGTGAAGGCATGAGTGAAAGTTTTGAAATCCAGACCATAGGCCGTATTCGCCGTATGCCGGAGGCTAAACACTATGAGGATGACCTTTTGGATTTCTGCTATGTTTACACATTCGATGAAAAATATAAAGCCGGTCTGCTTTCCGAAGTAGACAAGGCATATGAGACCCGCAGACTCTTCCTCAAGGATAAATGTAAGACCTTCACTCTGGAAAAGCAAATCCGTGATATGGACTTTGATGGTCTGGGAGAGCGTGAGGTACTGGTTAAAATTCATGAGGCTATGGTCAAGAAGTATGGTCTCAGCAGCGATAAGAAAATGAACAAGATGCTTCTTGCCGATGCAGGGTATGTTTTTGGTGACAGCATCCACGGACAGGCTCTGCAAGGTCAGTTTGTCCGCACCTCTTCTATCGCAAACAGTGAAAATTACATTACCACGCACAAGCGTGTGGATACCCACAAGCACGGCATTTACCTCATGCACAGTGTAGATGCGATAAAATCCTCCATCGGCATGGCACAGAATAAGGTTAAGACCATTTTGGAACGTCTTTTCCGCAAGGGTGGAAATCCGACCAAAAAATTGATTGCATTGGAAACAGCAGAATTCTATGCCTTTGTCATCAACAATCAGCACAAGCTGAAAGAGGAATTCCGGGATGTTACGGCACAGATGGCGCAGCAGATGAGTTTGATGCTTCATCCGAAAACCAGTACATTCCACATTCCAGAGCAGGATTTTTTCAAATACGATCCGGGCGTTAAAAGTGAGGTGGAATACCTCTCCAACGCCTATCACGAATATACTTCCGGCTTTGCTACCAGTCTTGTCCGTAGTACCTGTGAAATGCTGTTTGAGCAGTATTGCGAAAAGCGTGATGATATTGAGTGGGTATACAAGAATGGTGATACGGGTCAGCAGTACTTCTCCATTGTATATGTAGATGGCATCCAAAAACAGTGGCTGTTCTATGCCGACTACATCGTAATGAAGAAGGATGGCACTGTTTGGGTCATCGAAACCAAAGGTGGCGAAAGCAAGGGCCAAGACAAAAATATAGACCGCCAGATAGAAAACAAATTCAATGCATTCAAAGCCTACGCAGCGCAGCACGGCTTGCATTGGGGATTTGTGCGAGATAAGGATAACAGCCTGTACATTAACAATACCGAATTTGCTATCGATATGGCAGACGAGCATTGGCAGGATATAGCCACAGTATTCTAATTTCTATCAGCGCACAAGACCACACTGGGGATTCCCCTCGGTGTGGTCTATTTTTTTGCCCGGAAACCGGAAAGGAGGTGATGCCCGATGTTTTCAAATTTAAGCGGAAGGAGGTGTGGAAAAATCGTAGATGGCGAAGAAATTAGATGCAGAGCGTATCGAACAGGCCCGGCAAAAAGGCGAAAAAACAAATAGCCGCCGTGAGGAGCAGAAACGAGAAATTCAAAACACCATAGCGAAAAATCGCAGCGGTCAACGCAAGGGCCGTGTCATTATGCCGGAAAAGAAAATATACGCATATCAAGATGCCCCCAAAGTGCGTGTGGCGGCATACTGCCGTGTCAGCACTGCTGAAGAGGCACAGGTGGGCAGTTTTGAAATGCAAGTGCAGCATTTTCAGTCTGTTATAGATAATAATCCGAACTATGAACTGGTCAAAATCTATACGGACGAAGGCATAAGTGGCACTTCTGTCGGTAAGCGGAAAGGCTTTCAAGAGATGATCGAGGATGCCTGTGCCGGTAAAATCGACCTCATTCTCACAAAGAGTATCAGCCGTTTTGGTCGTAACATTGTAGATATTCTGACCACGCTGCGTACACTGAGTGACCTAAATCCCCCGGTGGCGGTAAACTTTGAATCCGAGGGCATTAACACCAGTGATGGCAAAAACAAACTGGTCCTTTCCATTTTGTCGGCTTTGGCTGAATTGGAGAGTCAGCAAAAAAGCATTGCAATCAAGGAAGGCATACGCTACCGAATGCAGGAGGGTCTGTACAAATTCTCTGTAAAGAATACTATCGGCTATTACCGAGATTATTCCGGCAGGGTCAAAATCGAGCCTGCAGAGGCTGAAATTGTGCGGTATATTTTCGATAGTTTTACAGAGGGTGCTTCTCCAAGAGAAATTGCAGACTCTCTTACGGAGCAAGGGATACGCTCTCCGAAAGGTATGGACTATTGGCGGCAGGCTACCATTCGTAATATTTTACGGAACGAGAAATACTGTGGCGATGTGCTATACCAAAAATCCTATTCCAAGGACTACCTAACGCATAAATCGGTAAAAAACCGAGATGTGCTGCCACAGTGGTATTGGGAGAATGACCACCCCGCCATCATCAAACGTGAGCAATGGAACAGAGCGCAGGAACTGCTTGATGCCGGAAACTGGCGTAAAAGCAGCAAGCCACTGGAGGCTATGAAGAAAAAGTTCACGGTGGCAAAAGTCAAATCTGGCGTTCTGCGAGGGTATTTTCTCTTGGATATGATGTGGTCAAAAGAAGAACGAGACCAGTTCATACAAATTATCAACAGTATAAACGAGCTTGACGAGGGTCAAGAAGAAAGGAACGAATAATTATGGCTATCAATTTTTCTACTATCAACCTTGAGGTTATCGACATCAACACCAACGCCGCTCCTGACATTTTCATCAACCAGAACGGCATCACTTTCAGCAAGCGTGTGCTTGAGGACTTGAACTATCCACAGAATGTCCAGTATTGCGTGGATGCTGCCAACAAGGTATTTGCTATCCGTGTGTGTAAGGGCAACGAGGCGAAAGCCACTCCGTTCTCCAAGCCGAAGGCCGAGCAGACCACCACGCTGAGCTGCGGAAACAAGAATCTGCGTGATGTCATCGTTGCGATGATTCCCGGTTTCGATGCAAAGAAGCGTTACAAGGTGACCGGCGAGTACGATGCCGAAAATCGTGTGATGTACTACGATATGGCCACAGCCGAGGAGTCCTATTTCCGCAACAATGTCGGAAAGGCTGAATAATCAGTGAGGGTATCGCTGGGAAGGTGGTGATATAGGAAAAGACCACACAGCAGACTATCAAAGGCCTGTTGTGTGGTCTTTCTGTTGGCGCCGCTTGAGGACGTCACTCAAAAATTACTGTTGTTTTCAATAATCCCTAAGTGAACGCTCCAAAAGGCGGGGCTTTTTTATTGCACGCAACCATGTTTGTACGCTTATTTTATCCTTCGGGGTTGTTGTGCAAATTATTGTTGGTGTTAGCACGCTCGCGTATAAATACCGACAAAAGAAGCTGGACAATTGGTAAAAGGGCAAATAGTAAGGTCCATTTGTCGGTAATAACCATTAATGCGGCAAGGTTTTGGGTGCGTATAAAGGCTAAAATGGCTATAACACCAATAATAATGGCAAACACCTGTAAAACTAAGCGGCTGGCACGGTACTCTGTTTTGGTGTTCTCTTGTGCTTTTTTACGCGAGATAAAAAGATGGGCAATAAATACAAGCGAGAAAAAGGTGCTGACAATGGTAAACAATAGGTTTAGGATACTCCAGCTAGCGGTGGGTGTTTGTGTGGCAGGGGAGAAGGGCTGGTTAGGTGCGTTGGTGGGGGCAGGTGCAGGGGTGTTTGGCAGCGAGGAAGAAGCCGAAGCGCTTTGGCTGGAAGCAGCGGATGTGGAGCTGGACGCCGCAGAACGAGACGCTGCGGAGCTGGATGCTGCAGAACTAGATGCCGGGGGTTGTTGTGTTTGTTCGGCCGGTGCTTCGGTGCTGCCTTGGGCTTCTTTGCCAGAAGAGGCAGAAGATACCTGTGATGGAATGGGGAACCCACGTGGATTTATAGGAATAGGCAGAATGGTAAGTGTGCCATTTGTAAGCGTTACCGTGTAGTTGGGGTTTTGGGTGTAACTGGCGGTAAGCGTTACAGTGGCACCGGCATATTCTGGCCCGGTTTGCTGTTGCTGGCGGTGGAAGGTAATTTCGCCAAGATCGGTAGCTTTAACAAGGCCGGTTACGCTGCCGGTAAAGGTGGGGTCTGCCGTGTTTACAACCTTGCTGGTGCTGTTTACGGTAATGTGGGCAGCAGCAGGGTTTATGGTAAGGGTTGCCTTTGCGGTTTTTGGCACATAGTCTGGCAGGGCAACCTGTGCCCAAACGGGGTAGCTGCCCGCATTGGTGTAACTGGGTGGGGCCTCTAAATTAAAGGGGCCGTTTTCGGCAAGGCCGTACAGTATGGTTATGTCGCCGGCCCCGGTGGCCGTAGCGGCGGGTAGGGTTTGTGCAGTGCCGTTGTAGGTGGTGGCTTTATCGCCAAAGGTAAGCACCAGTACATCGCTTGGGGTGTGCTGCCATTGGGCCTTTACCACCATGTTTTGGCTTACGGGGGTTTGGCTTGTAAATTCTTCGCCGGCGGTACCGCCGCTTACAATGGCCCAGCCGGTAAACAGGTAATAATCCTGCACAGGGTTTGCCGGCATGTTGGTGCCAAGCGGGGTATCCTTTATAGTTTCTACCGGTCCTATTTCGGGCAGGCCATCGCCGGGCATAAAGGTTACGGTAACCCATGCTTCGGGGTCTTTTACCCATTGGGCGTACACCGTAATATCCGTGGCCACGGTGGTAGTGGCATCAAAGCTGGTGCCGCTGCCGTCTAGTTCGGTGTTCCACCCGGTAAACAGGTAGTAATCTTGCGTGGGGTCATCCGGCATATCGGTGCCAAGCGGGGTATCCTTTATAGTTTCTACCGGTTCTATTTCGGGTAGGCCATGGCCGGGCATAAAGGTAACGGTAACCCATGCTGCGGGGTCTTTTACCCACTGGGCGTACACCGTAATATTCGTGGCCACG
>JAJDJP010000043.1 GCA_030267215.1 Ruminococcaceae bacterium OttesenSCG-928-A16 | reverse complement strand
GGCGGCAAAATAATTTAAAACAGCTGCTAAGCCCGGCTTTTTTGTTGTTTGTGCTGGTGGGTTTTGCGGTCATTTTCTATTTGGGCATCCGGCAGCCAATGCTGCACGAGTGGGATGAATACTCGCTTTGGGGTACCATTGTTAAGCTGATGAAGCTGAATAACGAGCTTTATACCACCGCCCCCAATGGCTTTGCCTGGGCCACCACCCAAACACCAACCCTGCCAGCACTTGCTTATTTTGTGCAGTTTTTTGGCACCTTTGCTGTGTGGAAAATTTACGTGGCCTATGCGCTGCTGCTGTTATCGGTGGTAAGCGCCCTGGTGGGTGCGGTGCCGCTGCGGCAGTACCAGCTTGCGGTGCCACTGGCCATTGTGGGCCTGCTAACGCCATGGGTTTTTACCGTATATGCTCGCCAGTACGAGGCAAAATTCATCTGGCTTTCGGCTTATGGCGATATGCCGGCCGGCATGCTGTTTGGTGGCGCATTGCTGTTGTACTTTGGCTTGCGGCAGCAAAAGGCACCCCTTTGGCCGGTAACCGTTGCGCTGGCTGCCTTGGCGCTGGTTAAAGACAACACCTTTGTGTTTGCGCTGGCCGCGGCCGGCATTATGGTGGTAGATTTATTATTTGCCGTGCAAAAAAGCCCCAAAGAAGCGCCAAAGCAGCCTTTTGCTGCCCGCCTGCGTGGGCTGTTTGGCAAAAACACTAACCCCCTGCGCCAGCCCGGCAGCTATACCATAACCGGCTGGCTGGGCCATGCGGCGCTGTTTTTGGGGGTTGCCGCCGCCCCCTATATGCTTTGGGGCCGCTATATTGGCAAAGTGGTAAGTGCCCGGCAAGCCGCCGGCATGGTAGACCCCGCCAGCGAAAGCCCCTTTGCCTCGCTGCTTGTGGGGGCAAAAATGCTGTTTGGGCTAGAGGAACGCACCGAATGGTTTAGCGAAACCCTAAGCGCCATGCAGCAACAGTTTTTTTGGGCGTTTAAATACAGCACAAACCCAGCCACCGGCGAATGGGCAACCAGCAAAGTGCCGGGTGGTGCCGCCATTGGTATGCTGGGTGGCGGGCTTGCCATTGTGGTGGTTATTACGTTGCTGTTTTTGACAGCTGTGGTGCTGGCCCAAAACAACAAAATGCGGCTGCGCATTGCCGCTGCTTATGTGTGTAGCTGGCTTTGCTTTTTGGGCTATAGTTTTGAGCTGTTGATTAGCTTTGTGTTTATTTTGGGCGAAGGGCAGGGGTTAACCCCCAGCTATAACCGCTATATGTACGGGTATTACATTGCCTGGTTTTTGCTGGCGGTGTGGTTTTTGGCGCAGGCGGCACAGGGGCGCAGCAGCACTGCGCAGGCAGGGCAAAAAAAGCTTGCGCCTGGCCTTGCCGGCGGGGCAGTGCTGGCCTTGGCCGCCCTGCTAATGCTGCGCAGCAACATGATGTTACCGCTGCAAAACTCCGACATTGGCTACCCGGTAGCGGCCTACAGCAAGCAGCATACCCAAGCGGCGTTTGCCGCCAGCGTGGCAAATGCACTGGAAGAAGACCCCCAGCGTATATTTTTTGTAAGCCAGGGCGAAGGTTCCGACCTTAAGTGGTTCCAATATCATTTTTATCTGTTGCCCCATGTTATAGATTATTCTGGCGTGCCCCAAAAGGTGGGCGGCGCCGGTGGCGGTGGGGGCACCTATACCGCGCCAGAACTGCTGAACGGGGAGAACCCCCTTGCGTACAATACTTATTCGCAGCAAGAGCTGCAAGCCTATATTACCCAAAATAATTGCACCTATATGCTTATAGAAGATTTGGACGAAAGGTTTATAGCCTCTTATAGCAGCCTGTTTACCGATGGCTTAGAACAAGCCGAAGAGGGCAACACGGTGCTATATAAGGTGCAGGGGGCGGGCAGCAGCCTGCAATTTGTGCCGGTGCCAATGGAGGTGCCCACAAGATGAAAAAAATAAAACAAAAAGGCGCCTTTACAAAAAAAGTAAAACATCCTTTGTTTTTGCCGGCGGCCTGCTATGTTATAATGGTAGTATGCTGGTTGGTGGTGTGCTTGGGCAGCTTGGTTACCAACGCTGCGTCAATTGCAAATGGCACACTGGTAGAAACCACCCTTATCAGCGATGATTTTATATTAGAAAGCCTTGTGCCCCTGCCTGATGGCCGCCTGCAAGCAACCGACGATGACCCACAAATGATATTGCAAAATCCGCCGCTTGTCCGCAGTTTTCGTTTGTATGTGCAGCACAGCAGCAACCCTTACGAAATAAACCTGTACTACACCACAAAACCGGGGCAGCCATTTGGCAAAGATATGCGGGTGTGGCCAGTGCTGCAGGGGGACGGCAGCTATTTGTTTACCCTGCCGCAAACCCATATCGAGGCGCTGCGGCTAGACCCTGCCAGTGCCGCCGTGCAAATGGAAGTGGAGAAGATTGTGCTTAACCAGCCACGCACCATCATCAGCTATTTTAACCCGGGTTGGGCGGGGCTGGTGTTGCTATTGGTGCTGCCAGCTTTTGCGGCAGCCGTGTTGCGTTGGGTGTTGGGTGTGGTACAATGGATAAGAATGCGCACCAAAAAATAGGGGTGTATTTTCGTTATAGTTTTTTGCGGCCCTGTTGTGGCTAAAACCCCTAAAAGGCTAAGTGTTTTGTGCTTTGCCACCCAGCAATAAGTAAATGGTAAACGGCCTCAGTATAAAAGATGAACTTGGGGCTTTTATACATAATAACGAATGAATAAACAAAGAGGGCTTACACAATGAATGAAACCTTTATTCCACTTTCAGTTCCCAATTTTTCTGGCAACGAAAAAGAATATGTAAACGATGCCGTGGTTAGCGAGTGGGTGTCTAGCGGGGGCAGCAAAGTGGCCGATTTTGAAGAAAAGCTGGCCGCTTATGTTCACATGCCGCGGGCGGTGGCCTGCAACAGTGGTACCTCTGGCTTGCATTTGGCCCTAATTTGTGCCGGGGTGCAGCCCGGGCAAGAGGTTTTAGCCCCGGCGCTTACCTTTATTGCGGCGGTTAACCCCATTCGTTATGTGTTTGCCCAGCCGGTGTTTATTGGTTGCGACGATACCCTGTGCATGGACCCCGACGCCCTGGAAGCTTTTTGCCGCAACAATTGCGAAGTACGGGATAATAAGCTGTACAACAAAGCCACCGGCAAACAGGTGGCGGCGGTTATGGTGGTGCATGTGTTTGGCAACATGGCAGCCATGGCGCGCATAATGCAAATTGCGCAGCAATACCACCTTGTGGTAATAGAAGATGCCACCGAAGCGCTGGGCACCTACTACACCGAAGGCCCCTATAAAGGCAAGTTTGCGGGCACCATAGGCGATGTTGGGGTGTACAGCTTTAACGGCAATAAAATTATCACCACCGGCTCGGGCGGTATGCTGGTTACTAGCCACCCCGAATGGGCCGAGCACGCAAAACATCTTTCTACCCAGGCCAAAACCGATGAATTGCAGTTTTGCCACGACGAAGTGGGGTACAATTACCGCTTAACCAACCTGCAAGCTGCCCTGGGCCTTGCCCAGCTAGAACAATTAGAAGGTTTTATCGCCCATAAAATGGAACTTTACAACCTTTACCACGAGGCATTAAATGGCAAATATGGCCTGCGTATTCTACCGTTTCAAAAAGATATCCGTGCCAACCACTGGTTTTTTAGCCTGTATTTAGAGGATTACCCCCTGGAGCGCGACGAGCTAATTGCGGCACTTGCGGCGCAAAAAATACAAACCCGCCCGGTGTGGGCTTTAATTAACCAGCAGCCCCCTTACGCCAATTGCGAGGCCTATGGCATGCAAAAAGCCGAAGATTACCGTGCTAAAATTGTCAATATTCCGTGCTCTACCAACCTGCCATTGTTGCAAGCGCAGCGTGTAATTAACGCAATTATTGCGCTGGCAAAATAAAAACACCAACCACCAAGGGGGCGCAATGATGAACTTGGAAGACCTGATAATAAACGAAGATAGCAGTGTGTTAAATGCAATGCAGCAGCTGGATAAAACCGGCCGCCGTATTGTATTTGTTGCGCCTGGCGGTGTTTTAAAAGCAGTGCTTACCGATAGCGATGTGCGCAAATTTATTTTGCGTGGTGGCGAGGTAAAGCAGCCCCTGCGGGTGGCGGCCAACTATAACCCCAAAAGCCTGCCGGTAGAAAAACGCCCCAAAGCCAAAGAGTTTTTGCTTCAAAATAGCATTGATGCCGTGCCCCTGCTGGACAAGCAAGGTGTGATGGTGGATATTGTGTTTGCTAACGATTTAGATGGCATCGACACAAAAAAACAATTAACCCTGCCGGTGGTAATTATGGCGGGCGGCCTTGGCACAAGGCTTTACCCCTACACCAAAATTCTGCCAAAGCCGCTTATCCCCGTGGGCGAAGTACCAATATTAGAGCTGATTATGGAGCGCTTTAACGGGTTTGGCTGTGCCGATTTTAGGGTGATTGTGAACTACCGCCGCAACATGATTAAAAGCTACTTTAACGAAACCGAGCGGGAATATGATATTGAATACATTGATGAAGACGAGCCACTGGGCACCGGCGGCGGGCTGTGCCTGCTAAAGGGCAAATTGGCCGAAACCTTTTTTTTAACCAACTGCGATGTGCTAATTGAGGCCGATTACGCCGATATTATAAGGTTCCACAAAAAAAGTGGCAACGCTGTTACCATGATATGCGCCATGAAACATTTTGTGATACCTTATGGTGTGGTAGAAATGGATGCAGATGGCTGCTTTGGCCGTATAGCCGAAAAGCCCGAGATGGACTATTTAACCAACACCGGCATGTATGTGGTAGAGCCCAGCGTGGTAGAAGCCATTGAAGATGGTGTAAGCCAAGGCTTTACCGACATTATTGAACAAACCCGTGCCGCCGGTGGCCGCATTGGGGTGTACCCCATTAGCGAGGCCAGCTGGATGGACATGGGCCAGCTGGAAGAACTGGAAAAAATGCGCCGCCGAATGGAACAGGCTTAGGCGCTGCGTATATAAAACAAAGAAATAGCAACGAAAGCAGGAGTGATATGCCAATAACAATTATTGCTGAGGCAGGCGTTAACCACAATGGCAGCCTTGCCATGGCTAAAGATATGGCGCTTGCCGCCAAAAATGCCGGGGCCGATATTGTGAAGTATCAAACCGCTGTGCCAGAGCTTGTGGTAAGCAAGTTTGCCCCTAAGGCCGAGTACCAGAAAGAGCAAACCGGCGATGGTGAAAGCCAGCTGGAAATGGTGCGCAAGCTGCATTTTGGCTTCGATGCCCACCGGGAGCTGAAAGAATACTGCGATTCTATCGGTATCCAGTACCTTTCGGCGGCGTTCGATTTGCCCAGCGTAGAATTTTTGGGTGAACTGGATTTGCCGCTGTGCAAAATCCCCTCGGGCGAAATAACCAACCTGCCTTATTTAGAGGCGGTTGCGCGTTTGCAAAAACCGGTGCTGCTGTCTACCGGGATGAGCACCCTGCCCGAAATTGACGATGCACTGGAAGTGCTGGAAAAAAACGGGGCCGAAGATATTACCCTGCTGCACTGCAACACCGAATACCCAACCCCGTACGAAGATGCCAACCTGCTGGCGATGCTGGATTTGGTAAAGGCCTTTGGCATGCCGGTTGGCTTAAGCGACCATACCCCCGGCCTTGTGTGCGATGTAGCTGCGGCAGCATTGGGCGCAGTGGTAATAGAAAAACACTTTACGCTGGATAAAACCCTGCCCGGGCCCGACCATAAAGCAAGCCTAAATGTAGAGGAACTAACCCAAATGGTGGCTGCGGTGCGCAATACCGAAAAAGCCCTGGGCGAAGGGCATAAAATTGTTACCCCCAGCGAGGCAAAAAATGCAGCGATTGCCCGCAAAAGCATTGTGGCGGCAAAACCCATTGCCAAAGGCGAAGCATTTACCGCCGAAAACCTAACCACCAAACGCCCGGGAGATGGTGTGAGCCCCATGCTTTGGTACAGCGTGCTGGGCCAGCCCGCAAGCAGAGATTTTGCGGAAGATGAGAAGATAGAACTATAAGATTTTGCGTAGTGTAAATTCCCCTCTATGGAGGGGAGTTTAAAAAGGTTTCAACATTCAATAACAGGAGGGGCGCAATGTACACAATAACGGCGGTTACCAGCACAAGGGCCGATTATGGCCTGCTGCGCCCAGTGCTAAAAAAAATAGCGGCCAGCCCCATGCTACAGTTAAAACTGCTGGTTACTGGCAGCCACCTTGCAGCCCAACATGGCAGCACTATTAACGAAATTATTGCCGATGAAAAATATGGCATTTTTATAGATGCCGAAATGGACATTTTGGCCGAGCAAGTGCCCGAGGGCAGGCTTGGCACAGCCCAGCGCACCAGCCTTGCATTGCAGGGTGCCCTTGCTTATTTTACAAAGCAAAAGCCCAATGCCGTGCTGGTATTGGGAGACCGCTACGAAATTTTTGCCGTCAGCCAGGCAGCGGCCTTATTAAACATTCCGGTGGTGCACATTAGCGGCGGCGATGTTACCCACGGCGCTGATGACGACTGGTTTCGCCATTGCATTACCAAACTGGCAAAGTTGCATTTTCCCAGTTGCGAAGCATACCGCCAGCGGTTGCTGCGCATGGGCGAGCAACCTTCTACCGTGTTTAATGTGGGTGGCCTTGGCGATGAAAATATCCGCAGCATGCAGCTGTTACCCCGTGCAGAATTAGCGGCCAGTTTGCAGGCAGAAGGGCTGCCCGGCGTGCCAGATGTACTGGTGACCTTTCACCCCGAAACGGCGGCAGACACCCCGCCCATGGCACAGTTGCAGGCGTTGTTTGCCGCGGTAGAAGATTTCCCTCAGTTTACCTATTTATTCACCGGTGCCAATGCCGATGCCGGGGGCGACGAAATAAACCGTGCCATACAGGCCTTTTGTGGCAGTAAGCCAAACTGCACCATGGTGCAGTCGCTTGGGGTACTGCGGTATCTTTCGGCCATGCAGGCGGCCCGGCTGGTGCTGGGCAATTCGTCGTCTGGCGTGGTAGAAACCCCCTCTTTTGGTACCCCCGCCGTAAACATTGGCCACCGGCAAGATGGCCGCATTATGTGCGCCAATGTGGTGTGCTGCGGTGCGGTGCACAGCCAAATTACAGCGGCGATACAACAGGCCATTACGCCAGAATTTGCGGCGCAGGCAAAACAGGTGCAAAGCCCCTATAACGGGGGAGATACCAGCGGCAAAATTGTGGCTATTTTGCAAGAATTTTTACAACAGGGCACCTTACAACACCCCAAAATTTTTTACGACGGGAAGTGCGAAGAATGAAACTTTTAATTGTTGGGCTGGGCAGTATGGGCAAGCGCCGGGCAAGGCTTATTTTGGGCTTAAAAGCCGGGCACACCATTGCCGGGGTAGATAATAGCGCCGGCCGCTGCGAAGAAGCCCGTGCCCTTGGCATACAGGCTTTTACCAGCCTGCCCGATGCATTGGAAGCCGAGAAATTTGACGCCGCTTTTGTTTGCACGGCGCCGCTTACCCATGCCATAATTATAGATGAACTGCTAAACGCAGGCCTGCCGGTGTTTAGCGAGTTAAACCTTGTGGAAGATGGCTATGAAGGGCTGATTACCAAGGCAAAAGAAAAAGGCCTTACGCTGTTTTTAAGCAGCACCATGCTATACCGTGCCGAAACCGATTATATTGCCCAGCAGGTGCAGGCGTTTAAAAAACCAGTAAACTATATTTACCATGTGGGCCAGTATCTGCCCGATTGGCACCCCTGGGAAAACTACAAAAACTTTTTTGTGGGCGACGCCCGCACCGGCGGTGTGCGTGAGATTTTGGGCATTGACCTGCCCTGGCTTATCTCGGCATTTGGGCCGGTAAAATCGGCCCATGTAGAAAAAGACAAAATTAGCAATTTAGAAGTGGATTACCCCGATAGCTACTTTATTACGCTGCGCCACACAAGTGGCAACAAGGGCTTTTTGGCGGTAGATGTGGTATCGCCTAAAGCCGTGCGCAATTTCGAAGCTTTTGGCGAAGGGCTGCATTTGTTTTGGGAGGGGAACCCCCGCAGCCTGTATACCTACAACGCCACCACCAAAGAAAAAGAGTTGGTAAATACCTACAGCGAATTTGAGCACGACCCCCGCTACAGCGACAATATTGTAGAAAATGCGTATGTAGATGAAATTTTAAACTTTTTCGCCGTAGTACAGGGGGCGGCAGTGCCCAAATGGAGCTTTGAGCAGGACCTTGAGGTGATTCATTTAATGGAGCAAATTGAGGGCCGTGGGCCGGAGGAAACAAAATGAATGTGCTATTTGTTGGCCTTGGCAGCATTGGCACCCGCCATTTGCAAAACCTAAGCAATGTTTGCAAAGCGCAGGGTATTGCGTTGCAGGTTACGGCGCTGCGCCATGGCAGCCGGGCGCTGCCCAAACAAGCGGCCGGCCTTGTACACCGCGAAGTTACCGCCTTGGCCGCGCAGGACTATTTTGATGCCGCCTTTATTACCAACCCCACCCATTTGCATGCGGCAGCGCTAGGGCAGCTTATGGGCAAAGTAAACACCTTTTTTATTGAAAAACCAATTTTTGAAAGCAGCGGCCACAATTTGGTGGCGCTGGGCCTTGGCAAGGGGCAAAAAGCCTATGTGGCCGCCCCCATGCGCTGGTGCGGCGTATACCTTGCGCTTAAACAAAAACTGCAAAACCTGCCGGTGTATTCGGTGCGTTCTATCTGCTCCAGCTATCTGCCGGGGTGGCGCCCCGGGGCCGATTATCGCACCGTTTACTCTGCCCACCGCGAGATGGGCGGCGGCGCCGGGCTAGATTTGATACACGAGTGGGATTATTTGGTAGATTTGTTTGGCACACCCGAAAAAACCCACAATCTAAAAGGGAAATTCTCGGCGCTTGAAATAGATTCGGACGATTTATCGGTATATATCGCCCGGTACCCGGCCTTTTTGTGCGAGTTGCATCTGGATTACTTTGGCCGCACCTACCGCCGCGAACTGGAAGTTTTTACCGAAGAGGGCACCATGGTTGCCAATTTTGGCACCGGCAGCCTAACCCTGCCAGATGGCACGGTAGAGGATTATGAAGAACCGGTAAACCGGCGCTATGAGCGTGAAATGGAGTATTTTGTGAACTACGCAATGCAAGGCCAGGGCGAAAGTGTAAACAGCCCCGCAAAGGCTATGCAAGTGCTTAAAATTACCTTAGGAGAGATGGAATAACCATGGCAAAAAAGCTGTTAATTACCCTTTGTGGGCGGGCAGGCAGCAAGGGTTTTAAAAATAAAAACCTTAAAACCTTTTGTGGCAAGCCGCTTTCGCATTACACCCTTTCGGCTATCGATTTATTTGTGAAAGCCCGGCCAGATGTGGAAGTGGACGTGGTTTTAAACACCGACAGTGGCCTGCTGCGTGAGGTGGTGTGTAACGTATACCCCGAGGTTATCTTTGTTCACCGGCCGGCAGCGCTGGCAGGCGATACCGTAGCCAAGATGGAGGTATTTCAGCACAGCTTGCAGGTGATGGAAGAAAAGCGGGGCTGCCAGTACGATTATTTGATGGATTTGGATATTACCAGCCCATTGCGCACGTTGGCCGATGTACTGGGCTGCTTTGCCGCCAAAGAGGCACGAGACGATTTGGACCTGGTTACCACGGTGGCTAAAAGCCGCCGCAGCCCTTATATGAACATGGCAAAACGGGTAGAGGACCATGTGGAGCAGGTGATTAAAACCAGCTTTACCGCCCGCCAGCAAACCCCCGAATGCTACGACTTGAATGCTTCTATCTATGCCTTTAAGCGAGATTTTTTAAAAACCAATACCACCGGCTTTTTGTGGGATGGCAAGCTGGATGTGTATGAGATGATGGATACCGGCGTGCTGGACATAGACTCGGAAGAAGATTTTGACCTGATGGAAATTATTGCGGGGTATTTGTTCCGCTCAAACCCCGGTTTTGCGCAGATACGGGACAATATCCGTTGATGGATGTTTAAACCGATTGCTCCTATACTAATTCAAACAGCCTTTGCTCCCTATAGGGAGCAAAGGCTGTTTGAATTTACAAAGAACTTTGTTCTATTTTATAGATATAGTGTGGCATATCCACGCCATAATAATGCTTTACAAGGCTGCCGCACTGCTGCATGCCACCCCGCAGCGCCACCGCTTGCGAGGGTAGGTTGGTATCCCGAATAATGGAATATACTTCGGCAGCGCCCAGCGTGTTAAAGGCGTAGGCTTGGCAGGCAAGGGCGGCTTCGGTGGCGTAGCCGTGGTGCCAGTACCGGCGCTCTAGCAAATAACCAACTTCTAACACTTGTTGGCCGCCCACAGCTTGCAGGGTAAGGCCGCATTGCCCAATAAAAGCGTCGGTGCTTTTTAGCACCACAGCCCACAGCCCAAAACCATCTTGGGCATAACGGGTAAGCTGCTTGTTTAGCCAATCCTGCACTTCAGCATCGGTAAAGGCGTGCTCGTAGGCGGCCATGGCAATGGGGTCTTGCAGGGTGCGGCACAGGTTGGTAAAATCGCTTTGGGTTAGCTTGCGCAAAACAAGGCGCAGGGTTTCTAAAATCATGCAAAGCGTCCTTTCAAAAGCAATGCTCCCTATAGTATTTAAACATTCCCCCGCCAAAGGCAGGGGAATAGCATGGCTACAAATTTTATTACCCAACAAATCGAGTGTTGTGCCTTAGTGGCAGCCCTTTGCAAGGCGGGCAATAAAGGAAAAATGCCGCGCGGCTTGCCCCGGGGTGAATACCCCTTATAAAAAGTTAAAGCATTTAAGCCAGGTAAACAGGGTAGGCAGCAACCAAATGGCCGTGCCACCTGCAAAAACACCCCAGGCAAACCAGCCGTATTTGCTGGTGGTAAGCGCTGCATTGCCGGCGGCCAAACGGCTGGCAAGGGTGCCGTTTTTGCCGGGCGCCTTTAGCAGCACGTTAGCAGTTAATACCCCGCCAACCAGCACCATGGGCAGCGCTAAAATAACCGGCAACAGGTTGTAGTAAAAAGAGATGGAATTATACCCGGGGCTGCTAGAGGTAAGCAGGTTTGTAATTATTCCCACCAAGCCAAAATCCAGCAGGTTTGCCTCTAGCTGGTAGGCGTAGGCGGTGGCACATAGAATAAAAAAACCAGCCGAAAGTGCGATGTTAAGCCAAAACCAGGGCACACGTTCTTTTTCGGCAAAGGTAGTAAGCACCAAAAATGGGGCAATTAAAATAAACCACTGGGGGTGCCAGTTTACAAACATAAATAATAGCCCAAAGGAGGCAAGGCAAGCCCAAAGCCCGGTTTTAGCCAACAATTGTTTGGCCGGGGTATACAGGTAACAGGCAATAAAAAGCACAAATAGCAACAGTGGAAAAATAGAAATGTTGACAGCAGCGGGTATTTTTGCTGCAAACAGACGGCTTATCATCAAATCGTTAAAAAGGCTCATGTCGCCGGTGCGGCCCATATACAGCAGGGTGGTAGGGGCCACAAGCCACAGGCTGGCGGCGCCATATTTTAAAAGGTGCAGGGGGCGTTTTTCTACCAGTAGCAATAAGGGGATAAACACCAGCAAAGGGAAAAATTTGCAGGCAGCCCCCACCCCAAACCACAGCGTAAAGGCCCAATAATTCCCTTTTAGCCAGTGGCTAAACCCAAGCAGCAAAAAAAACAGGCAAAGGGTATCGTACTGGCCCATTACAACAGCCGAAAAAAACGCAGGGGGGAAGGTGGCGAAAAAAAACGAAGCCCAATGGCTATCGGTGTTTGAAAACCCAAGCTGGCTGGCAATGCGCCGCACCAGCGGAATGCAGGTCACAAAAAAACCAAGGCTTACCAATTTGCCAATGTAATACAAAAGTGGCTCGTTAATAGCGGTGCCAAAAATAGCATTAAAAATAAAAACAGGTAGCTCGGCTATTGCAAAAATGGCGTAAATTACAATGTTGTAATGCGCGTTATTAATATAGTATAAATTTTTTTGAAAAGGGTGCTCCATTACATAATTATAAAAATCTAAAAACCGGCCCTTAAAAATGCTATCCAACAAAAGGTAGCTGTGGTTCGAGGTTTCGATAACATCTGGATGCACAAAGAACAAGTAGGCAAGCAGGCACACGGCCCCAAAAACAACCCAATGCCACCGCAGGGGGTTGCTTTTAAACTTTTTGGCAATTTTCAAAATAAAGGTGCCTCCTTGGTATTGTTTACTTTGGTGGAACAAAAAACATCACACATCATTCATTTAAGATAATTTGGTCTACTCTATTGTAAAGGGTATAAGGCCGAAAAGCAAGCAGAAGCAGGGAGAGGATTTGACAATAAAAGCCCCACCTTTATAGGGATAAAGGTGGGGCTTTACAAAAGCTATTTCTGTTCGTCGGCAGGGGTTTCTGCC
>JAJDJP010000042.1 GCA_030267215.1 Ruminococcaceae bacterium OttesenSCG-928-A16 | reverse complement strand
CCCTCGTCCACATGGGCGGGGGAATTTTAAATTGGAGGCCAAAGAAAGGATGTTGGAAAACATGGACAGAGGCAAAGTAATCGGGATGAAAGAGGCAGGGATGTCGACGCGAGAGGTGGCACGGGTAACAGGCCACGACCGGAAAACCATCTCGAAGATATGGAACGAGTACCAGTTGCTGTCGTCGCAGCTCGGGCAGCCGGGGGTGGACAAAAAGGCGGTTCAGGAAAAGATGACCCAGGAGCCGCGGTACAACAGCACAGGGCGTGTGCGGCACAAGTATACGCCGGAAATAGACGCGCGTCTGCGTGAGATAGTGGGCGAGGAGCAGACGAAGACCCGGCGCATGGGCGCCGGGCACAAGCAGAAACTCACCAACAAGCAGATTCACGAGATCCTGGTGGAGGAAGGGCACGACATCAGCCTTGTGACCATCAACATTGAGCTTGCGCGTATCCGGCAGAAGCAAAAAGAGGTGTACATCCGGCAAACGTACGAATATGGGGATCGTCTGGAGTACGACTTCGGAGAGGTGCTACTGAACTGCGGCGAGGGAATGCGAACCTACCACATGGCGGTGCTTTCGTCACCCTGCTCAGACTTCCGGTGGCTGTACCTGTACACCAACCAGAAGAAGGATGTATTTTTGGACAGTCATGTAAAGTTCTTCGAGATGGTGGGCGGCTGCTACCGGGAGGTGGTGTACGACAACATGAAGAATGTGGTGAGCAAATTCATCGGTAAGAACGAGAAGGAACTCAATGCCGACCTCATTAAAATGGCGATGTACTATGGGTACCAGATCAACGTGACCAACTGCTTTCGCGGCAACGAGAAGGGCCATGTGGAGAACAGCGTCAAGGTGCTGCGTAACCAGTTGTTCAGCCGACACTACACCTTCGGCAGCCTGGCCGAGGCCCAAACCTACGCCCACAGCCGCCTGTTGAAGCTGAACGAGGGCTGTGCCATCGAGCGGGAGAAAGCCTGCCTGCTGCCGTACAAGCCGCCGCTGGAGCTGGCCGCCATCAGCGAAAACACCGTAGACACCTACAGCATGGTCCATGTGGACACGGCGCGCTACTCGGTGCCGGAGCACTTGGTGGGCCACAAGGTTGTGGTGAAGAAATACCACGATGAGGTGCGCATCTATGCCGCAGGTGAGCACGTATGCACCCACAAGCGCATCTTTGGAAACGGGCACATGCAGGTGGACATCTACCACTACCTCAACACCCTGTACAAAAAGCCGGGCGCGGTGAGAAACAGTGTGGCGCTCAAAAGCATCCCACGCCTGAAAGCCATCTTCGACACCCATTACGCAAAGCGTCCCAGGCGCTTCATTGAACTCATGCTCCAGAACAAATCCCTGTCCATCGACGAACTCATCCAACTGTTCGAGCAAAAAACTAAACGCCGCGCCGAAATCATCGCGCTGGATGTGGTCAAACCCCTCTCCAGCGTGGATGTGGCCGCGCGGGCCACTGTGTCAAACTACTCTGTCCTGGTGAACGGAGGTGTCGGCTAAAATGACGAACATACAAGAACTTTCCTCCCGGCTCAAGCTGTCCTACATCCGCGACAACGCCGAAACCCTGATTGGCGAAGCGCGACAAACACAACAGGATTACGCCGATTTCCTGCAAAACCTGCTCTTGCGCGAGGTCGAGCGCCGCACCGAGAACACCATCACCCGCCGTATCAAGGATGCCAAATTCCCCATCAAAAAGTATCTGGTGGATTTCGACAGGGCCAAGTACGACAAGGCCTTTACGCCCAAATTCAAGGAACTCGAAACCCTGGAGTTCATCGATAACAAGGAGAACATCATCCTCATCGGCACACCCGGCGCGGGCAAAACACACTACGCCACCGCACTGGGCATCGCCGCCTGCATGAAGGGCAAAAGCGTCCTGTTTGCCTCCGTTCCCAACCTCATTGTCGAACTCAAGGAAGCCATGAGCCAGAACCAACTCGGCATCTACAGCAGAAAATTTGAACGCTACAACCTCGTTATCCTGGACGAATTGGGCTACGTCTCCTTCGACAAGGCCGGTTGCGAGCTGCTCTTCAACCTGCTTTCCAACCGCCATGGCAAGGGCAGTATTGTCATCACCACCAACCTCGCCTTTGAACAATGGGAAAACCTCTTCAAAGACCCCGTGCTTACCGGCGCAATCATCGACCGCCTTGCTCACAAGGCGCATGTCCTCGACATCTCCCGTGAGCAAGGCGGTCGCTTCGAGGAAACCATCGCCTGGATGTCCAACAAGAAACTATCCGAAAACGACGACGCGGACTAAATCTCCACTCGGCCTACGGCCTCATTACGATTTAGTCCGCACGCCTCATCCTTCACCTGAGTGGGTCTTCCACAACACCTCAGGTGGGGGATTTTTCAATTATCATGGGTGGGGGATTTTCTGCTTGACAAAAGCATCCATTTCTTCGGGCATTATTCAGTTGGGTTAAAAGCCACCCATTGGCAAAATAGATACCCCTTTGTAAGCAAAAAAGCCGCCTGATTAGGCGGCTTTTTGTTACGCAAATTCGATACTATTTTCTTGTTCGCAGGCCTATTTTGCGGCCAGCGGCAAAACCTCTGGCAAGGGGTTGCCGGGTACAGGGTTGGCAAACAGGTAAAACCGCCCCACTTGGTAGCCACGCGCATCTGGGTGTAAATACTGTAAAATCTCGGCAAAAATCTCTGGGTTTTCGCATACATACACCATATTTTCTGGCAAGGGTTGGCCGCTTTTTAGCAGCCCGGCATACTCATCGTAGGTGGCAAACACACCATCGAAACTGCCACGGTTAGCCAAAATGGCATTGGTTTGCGCCTTGGGGTTATACCGTATAATGCCCGAGGTAAGATCGTAATAAAATAAATTTTCCAAATAGTAAAAATTGTCGTAATGCTCTGCCATAAATTGCCAACCAGGGGTTACATAATCGGTTTGTTCTACCAAGGGGCCATTGGCAAAATAATTGTGCTTTTGTGCCAGCGTGCCCGAAATATCGGCCAGCTGCACCGCAACCACAACTGCCAGCACAACGGTGCGCCATTTGCCAGCCGGCGCCCGGCCCACAAATACCACCGCAGCCAAAATTAACAAATAATTACACACCCAAAACAAACGCCCCGAAGAGCGGAATATTCCGCATAAAATTAGCACAAACTCTGGCAACGGGTAGGTAAATAGGGTGCTGGCGTTTAGCGTAACCACATTGCTTATGGCGTACACCGTAAGGCAGCCGCACACAAAAAACAAACCCCCATGGCTTTTAACAAAAGCCCAAGCCCTGTTAAGCGGGGCGCCCTGCTTTTTTACCACTGCTGCCACCAACCGCACAAGCCCATAAACGGCCATAACACACAGCACCAACAGCACACCCGCGCCAAGGTAATTAAAGGCATCGTATTGTTGCTTATGTTGGGGCAACACCGGCAAAAAGGTAGACCACGCCAGCCGTTTATCGGCCGCATACCAGTTAAAGCTGGTGGGGTTAAACAGGGCATTTAGGTTTAGGCTGTAGCTGCCAAAGCCAGAGGCCGAGCCATCGCCCCCGCGGGTTAAAATGCCCAGCACATAAGACATACCCAGCACCGGCACAAAGCTGCCACCTAAATACAGCAGGTAACGCAGCACCTTTTTGCGGGCAAATATCTGGTATAAAATAGCCGCCAAAAAAATAGCGTACAGCATGGGCAAAAAATAAAAATGGAGGCCCACCGCCAAGGTGCAAACTACCGTAAACCCAACAATAGGGAACGATACACCCGGCCGCCGGCTTGCAAAGTACAGCCAAAGCGCCGCTAAAATAAGCCACTGAGAGGCAAGCGCGCTGTGGCGAAAGGCGCGCTCTACAAACACTGGGGCTGTAATAAATAGCAGCGCGGCAAGCCCGGTGTATACCCGGCTAAATTTAAAGCCACGCAACAGCAAAAATGCAAACCCGCCCTGCATAGCAAAATTAAACAGGTTGTAAATACCAAAATACTGAAACGTTTGCGGCAATACAGGGGCAAATAGTTTAAAAAATATCCCCACCAGCGGCACGCTATCGGTAAAAGAAATACTGGTGCCCACCGGCGCCGCAAGGTTGTTTGCCACCGTAAGCGGCCATTCCCAAGGCGCCTGCCGCAGGTACATCCACCCACCATAGCTTTGAATAATATCTGTTTCGATATAGCCGCAGTAAATCCAGCTATCGTAGGTAACATTTAGGGTAGACACCCCATAAATAAGCAAAAATACCACCGTGCCTAGCAGCGCCCCCAAGGCAAAATCTGGCAGGGCTACTTTGGCTCTTTTAAAAAAAGAGGTTGGTTTTTGCAGTGTGTTTTCGGGCATTGTTCCCTCCAAAATTAGCTGTTTAAGCTTTGGTTTTTTGCTTGGTTAAAGCACTTGTTCTACACGTTTCAGCACTTCTTCCTCGGGGGTAACATAGGCGGTTTCGTAATGCTCGTACAGCACCATACCGGGGGGTAAATCTCCGGTTTTGCGTATGTTGCGCACCTCGGTATAATCTACCGGCACCTTGGCCGAGTTTTTTTGGCTGGAGTGCACCACCGCCAGCATTGCTGCCTCGTTTTGGGTGGCAAGTGGAATATCCTGCCCCTCGCTTAGCACCACCACATGGCTGCCCGGCGCATTTTTGGTATGGAACCATAAGTCTTTACCACGGGCCGTTTTCAGGGTCAGTTTATCGTTTTGCAGGTTGTTGCGCCCCACCAAAATCAAAAAACCATCGCTGCTGTGGTAGCGTAAAAAATCGGCCGGTTTTTGTTTTTTATCCCTTGGTTTATAGTGCTTTAAATAACCTTGGGCTTTTAGTTCGGCACGTATTTCGTTTAGCGCCGCTTCGCCCTCGGCGGTGTCTACCTCGTACAACACCGTGCCAAAGTATTCAATTTCTTTTTCGCCAGCCTCTAAAAGCTGGCGCAGCATTTTAATGGCGGTTTGCTTCTTTTTATACTCTTTAAAATATTTTTGGGCGTTGGCACTGGGGCCAAGGCGCACGTCCAGCGCAATATCCACCATCTCGCCATTGTACCAGTTTTGCACCCGCACTATTTTATCGCCCTTGGCAAAGGTATGCAGGTTGGCTGTTAGCAGCTCGCCAAAAATACGCAGGCCATCGCTCTGCTCGCTTTCGGCCAGTTCTTCGGTACGGGCGGCTTGTTTACGCAGGGCACGCTCGTGCATATTTTGCAGGGTTTTGCGCAGCTGTTTGCTTTTTTGGCGCAGGCGCTCTACCCGGTCTTTTTCAGCATAATAGCCCTCTAGCATGGCACTAAAGCCGGGGTATTCTTCCAGCGTAAACTGCGGCAGATACTGGGTAAGCCGGGTGAAACTAAATTCTGCGGGCATGCCATCTGCCCGGCGCACAAGGTTTGGCTGCCCACCTTTTTCAAAGTCATCTCGTATCTGCTCTATGGCTGTTTGCAGCGCCGCAAGCTCGGCCGGCAAAAGGGCACTGGCCGCTTTGTCTTGCCCGCCAAGTGCCCTGTAGCACGCTTCGCGCAGTACCACCGGGCCAACGCCACCGGTGGTTTTTCGCAGTGCCTCGGCCACTGGCACATCCATTTGGGCAATGGCCGCCGTTATTTGGCTGGCTGGGGCGGTTAAAAAATGCAGCTGCTTTGGTTGGGGGGGCAATGTATAGGCCAGCCCCGGCAAAAGCTGCCGTACTTCCGAAGCCTCAAAGTCCACTCGTTTCAGCGCATCAATAATTTTATCGTTTTGCACCAGCACAAGGTTGCAATAGCGGCCCATTAGCTCGGCCGCCATGGTGTTTTGCACAAGGTCGCCCATTTCGTTGGTGCAGGTAAAATCAAAAAATACAATGCGCTCGGCCGGTATAGTGCGCACGGCAAAAAGCCGCCCCCCTGTTAAATGCTTGCGCAGCAGCATGCAAAAAGAGGGCGGTATAGCGGGGTTTTCGTAGCTTGTTTGGGTAAGGCAAGCCCTGGCCGAGCCACTGCGTGCCGAAAGCAAAAGCCGAAAAGTTTCGGCACGGGTGCGCAGCTGTAAAATTACTTCGTCGCGCGTTGGCTGAAAAACCTTGTCCACCCGGGCATCCAGCAAAATTTCTGTTAACTCGGCGGCGCAAAGCGCCAGCGTTGCGGCATCTAATGCCATAGTGCTAATCTCCTTTTATCTATAAAAGCGGCTGGGCTATCCCTCGGGGGTTTCTTTGCCCGCAAGCGGCACGGGCTGGGTTTTTGGCGCCGCTGGTTTTCGGTTTATCCGTGCTTCTACAGGTGGTATTGCAGCCTTGTTTGGTTTTTGGCCCGCCAATGGCATGGTACTAATTAGGTACCAAGTTAGCCAGCCTAGTGTAACTAGGTTTAATACTGCCAGCCATTCTGGCTTTACCAGCCAAAAACCAAACAAGTACGAGGCATAGGCACAATATCCACTAAAAGTGAATATTAGTGCCGGCCACAACCTATTTTTAGCAGGCTTTACCAAAAACCAAGCCCACAGCAGCACCTCGCCCACAAAAGCATAGCGCTCGTGCATGCTGGGCAGCAGGCAAACACAGGCAAGCACGCTCCAGGCGGCTAAAAGCAGCAAGCTTTCCCCTTGTATCTGGGCTTTTTTGTATAGCATCCAGCCCATTAGCGCAAGGCAGGCCAGCAGCGCCAATAGCACCAGCGGCACCGAAAAAAACTGCCAGCGTTCGTCTTGAAACAGCGCTGCAACACTTGGGTAATTGATAAACGGGTTGGAATAAGTGCCGGTTTGCCCGGTGTAAATGGTAAACCCAATAAGGGGGCTGCCCCCTTGCAACACCGACGGCAAGGTGGACACAAACAACATAACCGGCAGGGTTAAAAACCACAAAACACTATATTTTTTGTTTACAAAATACAAAATTACAAACACTGGTAGCAAAAAAATAATTTGCAGCTTAAAACAAAACCCAATGCTAAGCATAATAAAGGCACGGCCATATTTTTTTTGCAACAAAAACAAAACCGCCCATACGCCAAAAGCACCGTAAACAGAATCGCACTGGCCCCAAAGCGAGGAATTGAGCATTACCAGCGGCAAAAGTGCGGTAAACACAAAAGCCAGCCAGCCCCAGCGGCGGCGTTTTACCAGGGGCAGGCCCTGCCGTAAAGTATACACAATAAGCCCCACACCGGCAGCCAAAACATAGTCAAAAAGTATCGAAAACACCTTGATGGTGATGATGGGCGGAATGGGAAGTTTGGCCGCTAAAAGCAGCAGCAACAAATAGGGGATATTGTAATTGCCCACCCCGTTTTTAAGGGCGGCAAACCCGCCCACCTTTAATTCTTCTACCCACGGCAGCAAAAACACCGCCATATCGCGGGTGTAAAAATTAATAAACACCACCCGTATAATAACCGAAATAGACACTGCCATAACAAAAACAAACAATAGAATATCCTGTTGTATGGCTTGCAAAAATTTTTTCTCAAGCTTTGGCATGTTGGCCTCCCCTATTGTTTTGCTTGGTGTAGCACATGGCTATGCTTGGTATAGCTTAAACGGTGCTGGGTTGCGCTGGCTTATAAACACCTCGGCATCGGCAAAGTGTGCTTGCAACTGGCCTGCCAAGGTGGCCGTAACCGGCCATTCGGTGGCATGGTGGCCGGCCGCAAGCAGGGTAAAGCCAGCGGCGGTAGCGTCCAGCGCATCGTGGTGGCTTACTTCGCCGGTAAGCAGGCAATCGGCCCCGGCGGCCTGTGCTTGGGGCCAATAATCGGCCCCGCTGCCCCCCACCACCGCTACGGTGGTAATGGGTTTTTGGGCGCTGGCAAGCTGCACATAGCTGCCCAGCACGCTGGCATAAAGCTTTGCCAGCTGCCCCGGCTGCATAGGCGCAGGCAAGTGCCCTACACGCAGCGGGCCGCCTAAGGGCTGCACATTTTGCAGCCCCAACACCCCGGCCAACACATCGCTTACACCGCCTTGGGCAGCATCTAAATTGGTGTGGGCACAAATGGCCGAAATATTACGGCTGGTAAGCGCCAACACCGGGCTGCCCACGCCAATGCTATGCAGGGGCTTAAAAATAACCGGGTGATGCGCCACCACAAGGCCGCAACCAAGCGCCTCGGCCTCTTGCACTACCTCGGTTGTAATATCCAGGCTCACCAAAATCTTTTCGGTGGCAGTGGCACACTGCACCAAAGTGCCCACGTTGTCCCAGTCTTCGGCAAGCTCCCACGGGGCAAGGGTACCAATAAAATTAGCTACATCGGTTATGGCAGGCATTGTTCCACCTCTTTTATCAATTGGTTCAGGGCTTGTTTTTCGGCTGCCGGCAACGGGGCCAGCGCCCGTTTTTGCAAATGGCGCAAGCGCTGTGCAATGTAAGCTTTGGCCGGCGGCAAAGGGTTTTGCGCAAGCAGGCCAAGCTCGCAAAAAAAGGGGCTTTGCTGCTGCTTTTGCCCGGTGTACTTGGCCGAAAGCACCGTGTATACCCGGCCACGTTCTGCCACTGGTTCTTCTGCCAGCAGGGCAAAGCCGTTGCTATACAGCCAGCTGCGCAATTGGGCAGCACGGGTAGCCGGCACAAACACAAAATGCATGCCCGGGTTTTGCACCCACGGGGCTGCCGCTAAAATTTCTATCATGGTTTCGCCGCTCATCCCGGCAATCACAATTTCGGTGGCTTCGCCCGGCTGCAAGGCGGCAAGGCCGTTGCCCAGGCGGCAATTCACCATTGCTTCGCAGCCAGTTTGCTTTGCCAGCGCCCTGGCACGGCTTAGCGGAATAGGACGTTTATCTACCGCAATTACCTTAGTGGCAAGGCCGGCCAGCGCCAAATACACCGCCAGCTTGCCATGGTCGCAGCCAATATCGGCCACTACCTGCCCCGGGCGCACCAATTTTATGGCCGTTAAAAGACGAGCGCCGGGCGAAGGAAGCCCGGCGCGGTACATTTCACCATTCGGTGGAACCTTTGTAGGCTGGGTGCTCATGCGCCAATGTGGGCGTTTAGTTTTGCAACCAGCTCGTCGGCATTGGTGCCGTGCACATAGCAGGCCTGCTCCAGGGTTTCGCCACGGCTAGCCGGGCAGCCCAGGCAGTGCATGCCAATTTCTAAAAACAATGGTGCGGTGCTGGCATCCAAATCTAAAATATCACCAATGATGGTGTCTTTTGTAATTTTTGTCATAGTCTGTATCCCCTATTCTGTAAGTGGTTAATATTTGTTCATAAAAACGATAAGCCGTTTTTACCATAATTTTATTATACTATATTGGTATATGTTAGGCAAGCCATGTTTTCAAAAAGAAGTGGATACGCTACGTTCTAGAAAAGAAGTTCTTATGCTGCCCCCCGCCTCCGGCGGGGGGCAGCATTTTATCTATTCTTTAACAAGAGGCCAGTCACACAGTTCCTTTCAAAACTACTATCAGCAGCAAGTGCAGCGGGTAAAACACATAAAACCCCCACTTGGCGGCCTTGCCACCCCCACCTTTTTGGCCGTTATATAACCCCAGCAGCAACAGCGGCACAAACATGCCCAGCTGCACAAAGGCGGCGCTAAAATAAGGCCCGTACATGGTGGCACTGCCAGCGCCGCTGGCAAACAGGCGCACAGCCGCACTTACATTTGGCATTAGCTGGGTAAGCACCACCGCGCTATAGGCCCAGGCCTGGTGCTTAAAATTCCCTCTAAAAACATCAAACACCAGCACAAATATAAGGGCAAGGTAGCCCCAATCTCCCAAAGGTGAAAGCAGAAACAGCAGGGCAATTACCAAGGCTTTGGCTATAGGGTTTGTAAGCTGGTGCCGGGCACGCAGCGCCAAAAAGGCCAGCAGCAGGGTATACCCCACATTTAACGAGGCAAAAGACGCCGCCGGCGGCCACTGCCCCAGCCCTGTGCCAGCGTGAAAATAGACAAACGGCAGGTACGAAACCACCGCAAACACAAACAGACGCAGGGTATATTTGTTTTTACTACGGGTATGGTGGTAACCCTCTACCAAAAAATAAAACATAATGGGTGCCGTTGTGCGGCCAATAAAATGCAGTGCCGCCCCCAACGGGCCGTAATATTCTGGCACAAAGGCAAAAGCGATATGATCGACGGCCATGGCCACAATGGCAATGGTTTTTAGCACCGACGCAGTTAACCCTGCCGGCTTATGCCCCTTAAGGGTATCGTTTTGCATGCTGCCACCTCACTTCTGCCATCTGTTTTCTTTCTAAACTGCCGCAAGCACAAAAAAAGCAGGGAAAATCCTAAGATTTGCCCTGCTTTTGTTTGGTTTACTTTTCTTCTGCTTCCTCAGCCGGGGCTTCTTCAGCAGCTGCTTCTTCTACGGGGGCTTCCTCAGCAACTTCTTCCGCCGGGGCTTCCTCGGCAGCTTCTTCCGCTGGGGCTTCCTCGGCAGCTTCTTCTACCGGGGCTTCCTCGGTAACTTCTTCCGAAACTACTTCCACCGCCGGGGCAGAGGCTTCCATTTCGGCTTCGATTTCGGGGGTTACCACGGTTTCTTCAGCCGAAGAGCTGGCTACCATTTCGTCGTCGCCACTTTTCACGGTTTCTTCGGGTACCGGCAGCAAAGCCTTCATCGAAAGACTGATACGCTTGCGGTCGAAGTCAACGTCCAGCAACTTCACTTCTACTTCCTGCCCAACGCTTAGTACATCGGCTACTCTTTCTACACGGTCGTAGCTAATTTCGCTAATATGCACAAGGCCATCGATGCCGGGCAGAATGCGAACAAATGCACCAAACTGGGTAACGCTAACCACGGTGGCAGTAAAGTTGCTGCCAATGGGGTATTCGCCACGCAGTTTTTCCCACGGGTTATCCTCTTGCTTTTTAAAGCCAAGCGAAACCTTGTGGTTATCGCGGTCAAGGTCTTTTACATATACTTCAATGGTGTCGCCCACATTCACAATTTCGCTTGGGTGCTTAATGCGGCTCCAAGAAAGTTCAGAAATATGAACCAGGCCATCTACGCCGCCAATATCTACAAAGGCGCCATAGCTGGTAAGGCTTTTAACGGCACCCACATAGTGTTTGCCAACCTCAACCTCGGCCCAAAATGCTTCGCGCTGTGCATCCAGTTCAGCAGCCATCACTTCGCGAATGCTGCCAATGGTGCGGCGGGGCGAAAACTCTTTAATTTTAAGCTGCACATGCTTACGCACAAGGGTGGTGTAATCTTCGCCACGGCGCACAGTTGCCTGCGAAGCCGGGATAAATACCTTAACGCCTTTTACCAGCGCCACAAGGCCACCTTTGTTGCTTTCAATTACATAGCCGTCCATCACGGTGCCTTCTTCGGCGGCTTTTGCCACTTCTTCGGCGCCTTTGCGGGCTTCCATCTGCCGTTTAGAGAGGTAGATGATACCGTCTTGGTCGTTTACTTTTACAACAACCAGTTCAATTTCTTCATCCCGTTTCACCAGCTCGTCAGCAGAGCGAACAGCCGGGTCATCGGTCAGCTCCTCCAGCTTTACTATGCCGGTCTGCTTGGTGCCGATATCCACCGTAATTTCACTTGGAGACACTTCAACGACAACGCCTTTAACAACCTGGCCGGCGTGCACCGGTTTCATCGAGTCGTTCAGCATCTCCTCAAAGCTTATTTCTCCGTCACGAATTTCGTCGCTCATTCTGTTAAGTACCTCCTCAATTACGGGCGCTGGCGTAGAAGCACCGGCTGTTATACCAACCCTGCGCACCCCGTTAAACATTGCTTTGGTAAGCTCTGCCGCCGTTTCTACTTGCACGGCACGGGTGTGTGCGGCTGCTACATTGTACAGCTTTTTGGTATTAGAAGAACCATACCCCCCCACCACGATAACTAAATCGCAGCGGCGGGCCATTTCCTCCGCCTCTTGTTGCCTTGCCCATGTTGCATTACATATTGTATCAAATATGGCGCAGTTTGTACACTCTTTTTTGATAAATGACACCGATTCTAACCATTTTGTAACCTCATAGGTGGTTTGCGCCACCATTGCCACCGGTTTTTCTGTATCTATTTTTGGCAAAACTTCTCGTAATTCCGCCAAATTTTTAAATACAAATACCGGCCCGGCCGTGTGCCCGGCTATTCCCTGCACTTCGGGGTGGGTGGCATCGCCGGCCACCAAAACCGTGCCACCCTTTTCTCCGTATTCCTCGGCTATTTTTTGAATTTTGGTTACAAAGGGGCAGGTGGCGTCGGCTACCACAAGGCCTTTTTGCTGCAGCTGCTGGTAGGTTGCCAGCGGCACGCCATGGCTGCGCACCACCGCAACCGCATTTTCTGGTATTTCTTCTACGCTGCCTGCCGTGGTAACGCCTGCTTTTTCTAGTGTTTGTATTACCTGCGGGTTATGAATAAGCGGCCCTAGCGTAGCCACCTGTTTGCCCTCTTTTAGCAAAGTTTGGGTAAGCTGCATAGCACGGGCTACGCCAAAGCAAAACCCGGCTGTGCTGGCAACCTCTACCTGCACACCGTTTATCTCCAGCATTCTGTTTTGGGTTTTGTTTTTCATAGGTCCTCGCAAATAGTTGTTGGTTTATAAGTTGCTAGCTGTTAGTAAAGGGCAAGGGCAAAATCTATCCCCCCCTTTTGCGCTTGCGCGCATTTCCCCTTTAAGCAAGGGGCTGGCAGGCGAAAGACGAGCCTGACCGGGGGATTCGATGCTGTACTACCCGTTT
>JAJDJP010000041.1 GCA_030267215.1 Ruminococcaceae bacterium OttesenSCG-928-A16 | reverse complement strand
TTGGTCAAACGCGGCCGCCTCCCGCTCTTCAAACGAAATAGCCCCGGTGGGGCAAACCGGCAGGCAATTGCCCAGCCCATCACAATAATCGTCTCGTATCAGCTTTGCTTTGCCGTCTACCATTTTTATAGCACCTTCGTGGCAGGCCTCGGCACACAGGCCGCAACCATTGCACAAGTCTTCTTCTATTTTAATAATTTGGCGTACCATTTTATTTTCCTCACTTTTTTAAGTTTTGCACACGTAAATTAATTTTTACAAATAATCATTTGTCATTCTGAACAAAGTGAAGAATCTTTCTTTCGAAGCAGGAACGATAAAGATTCTTCGGGCAAATAACGCCCTTAGAATGACATTGCTTGAAAATAAACACCTGATTATTATATAAAAATTGATTTACATAGATTGTACAACGGTGCATTTGCTTTTCTATTGTTATTCTACTATACTAACAACCAGATGTATGTTGTTTTTACAACATTTTGCCACAACAAACAAAAATCCTAAAACGAAAGGCAAGCAGATGGATACTTTACTATTAACGGTATTGCAAACGCCCTTGTTTGCAGGCGTAACCCCGCAAGAGCTGCCGGCGCTGCTTAGCTGCCTGCGGGCCGAAAAAAAGGCCTACGCCAAAGGGGAAGTAATTTTGGCCGAGGGCGCCCCCGCAGGCCATATTGGCATTGTGCTAAACGGCAGCGCCCAGGTTGGGCAAGATGATTTTATGGGTTACCACACCATTATTGCAAACCTTGCCCCGGGCCATTTATTTGCCGAAACCTTTGCCGCTGCCCACATAAAAACCATGCCGGTTAGCGTTGTGGCTACCAGCAATTGCCATATTTTGCTTATCGATTATACCCGTGTTACCGCCGTATGTTCTATTGGGTGCCCTTTTCATACCCAGTTAATAGAAAACATGCTGGCGGTGCTGGCAGATAAAAACCTAACCCTAAACAACAAGCTAAACCACCTTGCCAAGCGCACCATGCGCGAAAAACTACTCTCTTATTTAAACGAGCAAGCCCGGCAAGCCGGCAGCCTTACCTTTACCATTCCCTTTAACCGGCAAGAACTAGCCGATTATTTATCGGTAGACCGCAGCGCCCTTTCGTCTGAGCTTGGCCGCATGCAGCGCGAGGGGCTACTGCAATTTAGCCGCAGCCAGTTTACGCTGGCGGCACCTGTTTAAAATATACGGCAAGCTTTTGCCCCAAATATAATAACAATTACGGTGATAAAACAATGGAAACCAGTTATCTTTCGATAATGGCCTCTTTCGATGAAGAAACCAACGCACGTATCGAAGCTTTAAAAGTAGCCGCTTGCCAGGTGCAAAACAGTTGCAGCATTTTGGCCTCTCACCTAAGCCTTGGGTTTTATGTGGGGCTTGCACCGCAAATTTTGGCAAACTGGGCCGCCCGGTTTGCCGCCACACAACCACCGCTACCGGTTTATTTTACCAGCGTTTCCGCTTTTGGCAACCGTGTGTGTTACCTTGCCCCCAAAACCAACCAAGCCTTGCTGGGGTTTCATCGGGCATTGCACACCCAGTACGACGATTTTGCCGGGGAGGTTGGCCACCCCTACACCCTAAAAAGCGGCCAATGGGTGCCACATTGCACCCTGTTTATGAGCGACACCGAAGACGTTACCCCCGCCCTTGCCGCCGCCCGCCAGCAGTTTACCCCTTTTAGCGGCACCATTACCGCCATTACGCTAGGGCATTTTGGCCCGGTGGCAACATTGGGGCAATACCCATTACAAGGCACCCCACCTGCCCCCTAATACGGTTTTATTAAAAAAGGAAGTGCCCCTTGGGTATTTTTTTTGGGTATGTATGATAAAAACTACAATTTTTTATATTTTGTTGCCCTTAAGCAAAACCGTTGTAAAAACGCCAATTGTGCAGTGTAAAGCACCAAAAACCGCCAAAAAAGCACTTTTACACAATTGCAGGCGGTATATCCTGGCTTTTTTGGTGCATTTTTCCACTTTTTAACGCTTTACATTCCCGCCATATGGTGGTATACTACTGCTAGTGTTTTGAATGTACGACCTGATTTCACACGTTGTTGTAAATCATGAGTTCGTTTCATGAAGTGCAACACCGGGTGATTTTTTTATGCGCGGCAGGAGAAATACAATATTTTTTAGGAGGTATCTTTTTATGAATAAAGGTACTGTAAAATGGTTCAACGAAAGCAAAGGCTATGGCTTCATCTCGAACGATGAGGGCGGCGAGGATGTTTTTGTGCATTTCTCCAGCATCATGACTGACGGCTTTAAAACCCTGGCCGAAGGCCAACACGTAACCTACGATGTAGAGCAGGATCCGAAAAACGCGGACAAACTGCGCGCCATCAACGTACAGCCTGTTTAATTAACTGCTGCACTAAAAAGCCCCTGTTTGGCAATTGCCAAGCAGGGGCTTTTTGTTTGTGCATTGTAAAAGCTTACTATCTTTTATTGCTTTGCATACGCAGCTGCTTAACCGCTGCATAATATAACATAATAAGCGCCAACCCAGCAACGCCATAAGCACCGGCAGCACAAGGTAAATGGCCCATGTTACGGTGTTTACATCGGGGTTTGCAAACAAACTTACGGTGCGAATCATGTCGTTATCTTGCCAGCTATACAGTGGCAAAAATAAAAAGGCAAGGGTAATTAAATCTAGCACGGCAAACGCCAGGTTTAGTATTTTGCTTGTGTTAAAACGGCTTTCGTCCTCCGCTATCAAAATAACTTCCTCGCCCGAAAGCAGATTATCTACCGACACCGAAAATAATGTAGAGATGCTTTTGAGTGACTCTATATTCGGGTAGCCTTTGCCGCTTTCCCATTTCGATACCGCCGCGCGGGAAACATACAGTTTTTCTGCAAGCTGCTCCTGCGTCCACTGCTTTTTTTGCGCAACTGCTGTAGCTTGGTGCCAAATTCCATATTTCTAAATCCCTTATCTGGCAGGGCCGCCTACTCTGTCTGTTCAACCTCGTTTGGCTCTTCTGGCGGGGCGGGTGGTTTTTCAATAAATTTTTCGCCCACCCAGGTAACCCCACGCGCGCCTATTAGGTAAAAGGTTATTCTTTTTTCGGCGGCGGCCGTGCGGTCAAATTTCAAAAAGCCTTTTTCGTCCAGCGCCAGGTAATAAAAGCGTTTTTGGGCAGCGCTGGCGTAGGCAATACCATCCGATATTGTGTAGCAAACCGTGCAGCCACCCATCTCTTCCCCCGCAAAATAACCGGGGGGCAGCATTTCGCCTTTTAACGAAAGAAATACTTCCTCTTGCTCGTTTACGGTAATTTGCGCCACCCGCCGGCTGGGTTTAGCGCCGGCAACCCCCTGCGGGCCACGGTGCAGCACCAACGCCACACCCATGTATAAATCTTTAAACTTTTTAAGGGGCAGCTTGCGCAGTACCTCTTGGTTGGTGCGGGCAAGGGGGTCGTTCAGCACCACAAAATCTTCGCCATCTTTTTGCACAAACCCACGCAGCACCGCCATATGCCCCTGGCTATCGGCCACAGCGTCCTCCAGCTCGGGCAGCATGGCATACTCGCGGGTTACTTCGCCGGGCCCTTCTTCCGAAAGAGCGGGCGCACGGTAATGCAGCAGCACACCAACAGCGTGGCCACGGCGTACCTCTTGCCGTAAATAGTTACAGCCCACGTGTGCGGTATAGCACTCGTACCCATAAGCGCCCGCAATGGCTGTTAAAAAGGCAATGTTGCCATACCGCCCACTGCCCGAATCATACATCGAGCGGGCCACTTCCTCGGGCAGGGCATCCTCGCCCCAGCGGTTCATCATCATGGTAAGGGCGGTGGCGCTCATAATGCGCCCACCCATCGAAGGGTCGCGCACAAGGCAGGAATATTGCGGAATTTCCAGCATTTTTTCGCCGGTGGTCTCCTCCTCTTTTTCGGGCCTAAGGCGACGAAAACTAGCCGCCAACAAATTTACTTTGGGCGACACCGAAGCATCGTCGGAATATAAAAAAATGCGCACTTGTGCTGTATCGGCCGGGGCGTGCCCCTCTACCACCAGCAAATCTTCTGCTTGTATCTGGGCAATTTCGTCCTGCGCTGCAGGCAAAGACGCACGGTCGATAAAAGGGCTCCACTTGCCAAAGCTAAACCAGCGGCTCCACTGCCCATTGGCCGCCACCCGTGCTTGCATTTCCACCGCTGTGCCGGGTGGTGTAACGGCGTTCCAGCTGGGGGTAAGGCTTAAAAAGGCCCCCATATGAAACCCTGGGCTGGTGTAACACCCGCTTAAAATAAACGAGCCACCGCTGCGCCCCAGCTGAATGCTGCCGTCTTCCACCGCCGTATTTTCAAACGCACCGGGGGCAAAATCGGCCACGCTTTTCAGCACAAAAAAACTATCATTCATCTTGCACCTTCTTTAGATGTCTGGTATTCTGATACTTAAGTACATCGCTTTTTTTGCGGCAATTTCACCGCTGGCCGGGCCAACTTCTTTGCACAAAAAAAGCCTTTCTTTAAGTCTACGGCAGCGGGCGGGGCATGTCAAGCCGGGTGCATATCCGGGGGTAAACCTTTTGCTTAAACCTGTTGTTTGCACCACAGCAAAAAACTTTTTTCACTCTTTGCCATTCACAGCGCAGTGAAGAATCTTTCTCTCAAGATTGTTATTCTAATTATAGCAAAGAATCTTTCTTTCAAAATGGCAATTGCGCCGCTTTTTTGGGCAAAGCACCTGCCCCAAAAACGAAATTGCTTACCAATAAGTACTTAATTATATGTTCTATAGGAGGATTTTAATGAATTTTTTAAGAGGGCTTTCGCCCCTTACGCTGGCTGCACTGGGCACCGGCTTTACCTTTTTGATGACCGCGCTGGGGGCCTCTACGGTTTTCTTTTTTCGCAAAGATGCTAACTTGACAATTCAGCGTGTTTTTTTAGGTTTTGCCGCCGGCGTTATGATTGCCGCCAGCGTGTGGAGCCTGCTGATGCCCGCCATTGAGCTGGCCGAAGAACAGGGCCGCGTTGGCTGGATACCTGCCGCAGGTGGGTTTGTGCTGGGTGTACTGTTTTTACTTTTGCTAGACGCTGTAATCCCCCACCTGCACCCGGGCAGCAAAACCCCCGAAGGCCCACACACCAAGCTGCCCAGCTCTACCCTAATGGTGCTGGCCGTAACGCTGCACAATATCCCCGAAGGGATGGCGGTGGGGCTTGCCTGTGCCATGGCAGCCAGCGGCACAGGCACCGCCGCCGGGGCACTGGCGCTGGCGCTGGGTATGGGGCTGCAAAACTTCCCCGAAGGGGCGGCGGTTTCTTTGCCGCTAAAAAAGGATGGATTTTCGAACCGAAAGGCATTTGCTTACGGGGCTTTTTCTGGCATAGTAGAGCCCATTGGCGGCATTATTGCGGTGCTGGTGGCCGGGGGCATTGCCCCGGTTATGCCTTGGCTTTTGGCCTTTGCCGCTGGCGCTATGATGTATGTTGTGGTAGAAGAATTGATACCCGAAGCCCATTTGGGCGAGCACTCGCACCCCGGCACCTTTGGGGCGCTGGCCGGCTTTTTAATTATGATGGTATTGGACGTGGCGCTGGGCTAACCCCGCCCCCCAACAACCGCAAATTTGCCCCTGCCGAAAGGAGCCTTTGCAATGAAACCTGTGGAAATTGACCATTTTAAAGAGTATTTGTTCCCCAGTATGCTGCGCAGCAACGGGGCTGGTTTGGTTAGCTTTATTGGCAAAAAAGCCAACATGAAGAAAAACACCTACAACGCAAACCTTTGGCTGCTACAGCCGCAAGGCCCGCGCCAGTTAACCTTTAGCAATAATGTTACCGCCGCCTGGTGGAAGGATGCCGATACCCTTGTGTTTGCCCGCACCCCCGAAGCCGACAAAAAAGAGGCTGAAACCGGCCTGCCTTTTACGATATTGCAAAGCCTTTCGGTAAGCCGGGCGGGCGAAGCTTCCGAGTTTTTGCGCCTGCCTTACGATATTGAGGACCTTGCCTTTTTGCCCGATGGCCGCTTTTTGTTTGTGGCCGAATATAACCCTAAAATAGAAGCACTTTTACAGCAAGCCGGCCAAAACGCCCAAAAAGCGGCCGCCCTGCTGGCCGAAGAAAACGACTATGAAGTGTTAACCGAGCTGCCTTTTTGGGCAAACGGCAGCGGCTTTACCAGCGGTGTGCGCCAGCGGCTGTATTTGTATGCAAACGGCAACGTTACCCCTTTGGTGGGCAAACACACCAACGTAAGCCAGCTGCGCCTTGCGCCGGGTGGGGGGGCCGCTTTTTATGTGGCACAAACCTACACCGCCAAAGCCCCCGTGGCCGATTGCTTGATGAAGCTGGACCTGAACACCCTGCAAAGCCAGGATATTTCGGTAGGCGAGCCCTTTGTACACAACGCTTATGCCCCGCTTAGCACCAGCACTGTGCTGGTGCATGGCAGCGACATGCAAGACTATGGCATTAACCAAAACGGCAACTTTTACCGCTTACATTTGGCTACCGGCCAAACCACTTTGTTGTACCAAGCCGGCGAGTACGACAGCTGGGACACCATTAACAGCGATTTAAAAATGCCTGCCGAAGCACAGTGGTTTGCCGTAGATAATATGGTTTATTGGCTGGGCCAAAATGGCCCCAGCACCCAGTTGTTGCAAATAGACGCCAACACCGGCGAAATACGCTCGTTTAGTGCCCAGCCCGGCTGCGTTAGCGAGCTTGCCCCCCTTGGCGATGATATTGTGTTTAGCGCCATGCACGGCTTAAATGGGCCAGAGCTATACCGCTACAGCTTTGAAGACGACACCGAACAGGAGATAACCAGCCTAAATACCGCCGTGGCCAGCCGGTATGCTTTTTCGCAGCCAGAGCCACTTAGCTTTGAAAACAGCGAGGGCAATAGTGTGCGCGGCTGGGTAATGAAACCCACCTTTTTTGAAGAAGGGCAAACCTACCCTGCTATTTTAACCGTGCACGGCGGGCCAAAAACCGCCTATAACGGGGTGCTTTTTCACGATATGCAATATTGGGCAAGCCAGGGGTATGCGGTGTTTTTTTGCAACCCCACCGGCAGCAGCGGCCAGGGCGACGAATTTGGCGATTTGCGCGAGCGCTATGGCCTGATAGACTACGACGACCTGATGCAATTTACCGATATTGTGCTGGAGCAAAACCCCTGGATTGACCCCGAAGCCCTTGCCATAACCGGCGGTAGCTACGGCGGTTTTATTACCAATTGGGTGGTGGGGCACACCAATCGCTTTAAGGCTGCTGTGTCTGAGCGGGGCATTGCCAACTGGGCCACCATGCACACCCTGGCCGATATTGGTTACTTTTTTGAGCCCGACCAAGCCGGGGCCGACCTGTGGACCGACTACGACGCTTTGTGGGAGCAGTCTCCGCTAAAATACGCCGACAGGGTAACCACGCCCACCCTTTTTATCCATAGCCAAGAGGATTACCGCTGCCCCCTGCCCGAGGGCATGCAGATGTATGCCGCCCTGCAAAACTTTGGAATAGAAACCCGCCTGTGCCTGTTTAAGGGCGAAAACCACAACCTAAGCCGCACCGGCAAACCCCGGCACCGGGTGCGCCGCCTGCAAGAAATAACCGATTGGTTTGATACCTATTTAAAGCCGTAAAACCATAAACACACGCTAAAGCATAAAGCAATCCCCGCTAAATTTTTTAGCGGGGATTGCTTTATGCAAATGTTTTGGGCACCCATGCGGTTAAGGCCGCAAGTGGTTAATATCCCGGGGGAAAAGGCTGGCCTCACGAATGTTGGAAAGATCGCAAATTTTCATCACCAGCCGCTCTAGCCCAATGCCAAGGCCGCCATGCGGGGGCAGCCCAACACGGTGCACCCCAATATAGCTTTCAAAATCGGCCGGGTTTAGCCCACGGCTCTCAAATTTTTCTACCTGTGCCTCGTAGTTATGAATACGCTGGCCGCCGGTGGTAATTTCAAGGCCACGCAGCAAAAGGTCAAAAGAAAGGGCGTTGGCCGGGTTCTCAGGATCATCCATAACATAAAATGGCCGCTTTGCACTGGGAAAATGCGTAACAAAAACAAATTCCCCTTCGCCTTTTTTGCGGTAATAATCGCACAGCAGCACCTCGTCCTCGGGGGTAAGGTCGTTGCGGTTTTTGCCGCCGCCCAACGTTTTTAGCAGCGCCAGCGCATCGGCAAACCGAATGCTAGGCACATCGCCTACCTCGGGCAGGGTTACCTTTAGCAGCTCTAGCTCGTAGGCATAGCGCTGTTTTAGCACCTGCATTACATAACGCAGCATGGCCACTTCCATCTGCATCACGTCTTCCATGCTGTTAATAAAGCCCATCTCAAAATCAAGGCCGGTATACTCGTTTAGGTGGCGGCTGGTATTGTGTAGCTCGGCCCGGTACACGGGGCCAACCTCAAACACCCTATCAAAAAAAGCAACGCAGGTTTGCTTATAAAACTGCGGGCTTTGGGTAAGGGTGGCCGTTTCGCCAAAATAATCCAGCTTAAACACCTCGGCCCCGCCCTCGGCCGAAACCCCCACAATTTTGGGCGAGTGGATTTCGGTAAAGCCATTTTGCATCATAAACTCTCTAAATGCGGTAACAACTCCCTCGCTAATGCGAAACACCGCACGCTGTTTGGGGTGCCGCAGCGCCGTGGTGCGGTACTCCATATTAGTGCCAAGGGTGGCTTTCAGTTCACGGTCGGCAAGGTTTAGGGGGGCGGGCTCGGTGGGGTGGTTTAGCACGGTAAAGCTGCTAAGCAACACCTCTACGCCGCCTTGGGCGCGTGGCTCTACCCGCACGGTGCCGGTAATTTCTACCGCATCGCCAATGGCAAGCTGGGTAATGGGGTTTTGGCACACTTCTTTATCCCACACGGTTTGAAACAAATACCGCCCGGTGCGTAAAATTACAAACGAAATGCCGCCAAACTCCCTTATATTATGCACGGTACCCTTAAAGGTAACCGTTTGGCCGTCTTGCTTCGCCAGCTCTTCTGGCAATGGGCTTTGCCATAGCCCTACCCCCGATATTCCCATCTCTCCACACCCTTTTATAGTATTAAAATGCATCGTTACACTTCAAAAAGCCTAGGCATAGCGCCTTTGGCATTTCCTCGGTTTCATATTACACTCTATCATAGTAAAGTATATTCTACCAAAATTAACACCGCTTGGCAACATAAAGGGTATTAATTGCAAACCCTGCGCACCCGTAGTGTACTTTATAGCGTTGCGGCGTGGTTGTAAAAGGCCACCGCACAGTAACAAAACCCGCCAGCACAATGCTTAGGCGGGTTTTTATAACAATATGCCAATGCTGCCCCATAAACAGGGCTTGCCGGTATTGTTTTATGCGGCAGCCGTATTCTACTCTTCTAATGCTTTATCAAACACAGCTTTTACGCCGGCTTTATCAATGCTGCCCTCGGCCAATTTGTCTTTGCCAATATAGTAGCAGGGCACATAGTAGTAATCAAAGCTATCTGCCAACTCTTTTTCGGCACGCTCTTCCACCATTTTAACCGGTATTTTGGCATACTCGGGGTTTTCTTCACATAGCTCTTGCATATAGTTGCGTGCACGTTTGCAGTAGGGGCAGTTTTCTAAGTAAAACAGGGTTAGTTCTTTCATTCAGGGGGGCTCCTTTCTAAATATAGGCTATTTCTTTACTTATAGTATACCCTTTTTGTAGGTTTGCGTAAAGTATATGGGCCGCTACAGGTTGCACCAAATTATTTTGTGTACTAGCTGCTAAACAGCGTATCATCAGGTATTTCAGCCTTATTTTTAAAACTTAAATGGCACAACATTTATGCAAAACCCAAAAAATAGTGTTGACAGAAAGCGCAAGTAGTGCTATGGTTAGTTGCATAAGTAATGAACCAATTAAGCATGCGATTGGTTTACTACTTCCCCGGGAAAAGACGTGGGGCCAAAGCCCCAGCAAAGGAGGCTGCTTATTTTGCAAGCACCACTAAGCGGTACAACCAGTATCTATTTGCAAATAGCAAATTTGGTGGAGGACAATATTTTGAAAGATATTTTACTAGAGGAAGAACAGGCCCCCAGCACCAACGAGCTGGCCCGCCTATATGCCATAAACCCTGCCACCGCCGCCAAAGGCCTTAACCTTTTGGCCGACGAAGGCATTTTATACAAAAAGCGGGGGCTGGGCATGTTTGTAGCGCCCGGTGCCAAAACCATGGTGCAGGCCAAACGAAAAGAGGCCTTTAAAAGCACCTATATTCAGCCATTGGTGGCCGAAGCTAAAAACCTTGGGCTAACCCAGCAAGAGCTAACCCACATGTTGGCCGAGGCCTTGCAAGAACCCAGCGAAACCTAAAGTGTGTTTTAAAACCATAAAACACGCTATGGCAAAGGCCATTTACACACACCATAACTATTTATTAGGAGGAACCCCGCAATGGAACAAAAGAACCTTGTGGCTGCCGGCGTTACAAAAAAATACAAAAATGTAGAGGTGCTGCACCCTACCGATATTACCATAGAGCCCGGCAAAATATACGGCTTAATTGGCCGCAATGGCGCGGGCAAAACCACGCTGCTTTCGCTTTTAACCGGGCAAAACCCCCAAACCACCGGCACCGTTACCTATGCTGGCCAAAAAGTGTGGGAAAACGAGGATGCGCTTGGCGAAATTTGCTTTGCCAGAGAGTTAAACGCAATGCTTATGTTTGGCCCCAACAGCTTTAAGGGCAAGCATTATTTAGAGATGGCCGCCTGCTACTACCCCAATTGGGACAAAGCCTATGCCCAGCGCCTAATTGCCGATTTTGAGCTTGACACAAAGAAGAAAATATCCAAGCTAAGCAAAGGCATGATGAGCATGCTTACCATTGTGTTGGCGCTGGCCTCGCGCGCGCCCATTACCATTTTAGATGAACCGGTAGCCGGGCTGGACGTTGCCATGCGAGACCGTTTTTACCGCCTGCTGTTGGATGACTACCAAAAAACCGGCCGCACCTTTGTGGTTTCTACCCACATCATCGAAGAAGCTTCCTCTGTTTTTGAGGAAATTATTTTGCTGGACAAAGGCAATTTAGTGGAAAAACTAAACACCGATGAATATGTAAGCCAGTTCCATTATATTTCTGGCAAAGACGATGTGGTAGACCAAGCTACCAGCGGCCTAAAGGTATTGCATAGCGAGGGGCTGGGCCGCCAAAAAACCGTGTGTGTGCGGGCACAAAAACAAAATGTTTTGGCCGCTGCCGCCGGGCTGGATGTAGAGCTTGCCCCGGTGCCGCTGCAAAAAATATTTGTGTATGTAACCGGCGGCGAAAAGGAGGAAAACCTGGCATGATGAGATCCTTTCGCAACCAAATACGTTATATTTTGCAATATATAGGCATTATGGTGTTGGCCATGCTTGTGGCCATACCTTACATGACGATTGTGCTACACGAGGATACCGAATTTTCAATGCTTTCTTACCAAGCGGCCACTTATTTTATGCTGCTTTTGTTTTCTTTTTTATTTATTTGTATTTTTAATTCTTCTAACCTAATGCCTGCTTTACAGTTTGGCGCAACCCGCAAAGGCTGGTTTAGGGCCATGCTGGTAAACAAAATATTGTTTGCTGCGGGCGGCATAGCCGCCATTTTGCTGGCAACGCCGGTGGCACAAATATTTTATGGCCAACCCGTTGTTTTCGGGGGTTCTGTTTTTCCTTTATTTGCTGCTTCGGCCTTATTTATGGCCAGCTACGGGGCCATGCTGGGGTACGCTTCGGCCCGGTATGGCGCCAAGTGGCTGGCAATTGGCACCGCTGTGTTTTTTATTGTTTTAATAGGTGCCACCGTGCTATTGCTTGTTTTTTTGCCAACCGAGCGCCTGGCTACGCTGGCCAGCAACCCATGGCTGGTGGCTGGTTTGCTAATTGCCTGCATACCGCCAGAATTTATTGGCTGGCTTGTGCTGCGCAAAATACCGGCGAAAGGGTGAGGAATATGTTAAAAGAAATAAAGCGGCATTTTTATATAAACCGCAAAGATTATGCAACGAGTTTAATGCTGGCAATAGGCATAGCCCTGCTAGCCGATTTGATTGTAATGATTGTGCTCCAGTTTCAGCCCGGCGCATTTATGCCGCCCATAAGCAGCATTTTGTTTGTTGCAGGCTCTGCTTTGTATGGCTTGATATTTGCAATGGGTGCCATAGGCGGCCAGTTTAATATGGCCATAAAAATGGGGGCCGTGCGCTGGCAGTACGTGCTGGTGTTTGCACTATTGAATATTACACAAACCTTTGTACTAATTATGCTTGGCAATGCATGGCAATTTGTAAATAAAGGGCTGCTGCAAATAGCCGGTGGCCAGCCAATGTTCACCTTTACCCTTAGCCCGCTTTGGGCCATTGCGCTTGCTATATTGGTAACCCTGTTTGGGCTGTGGATAGGCGCCCTGTTAATGCGGTACGGCAAAGCCGCCTTTTGGGTTTTGTGGGCGTTTTGGGTGTTTTCCGGGGCAGGCAGTGGCGCCATTGCCAATGCTATTACCGAGCCCGGCCGAACCGATATTTTTGCACGCATTGTAAAAAGTATTGCAGCATTTGTTACCGTCTTGCCGGTTTCGGCATTATGGTTGGGCGGGGTTTTGCTTATGGCCGCCATTGCCGGGCACGCGTGGTTTATTTTGCGCAAAATACCCGCGCAAGATTAAGAACCCCCCTTAACTATTTTACCGGCCTTGCTTATGCAGCAATGGCCGGTTTTTTATGGTACAATTAAATAATATTAAAAATTTTGCTTTGCCCCCTTAACCAAGGCAAAGCTAAAAAAATAAAACACCCAGGGGGTTCCCCTAAAAAAAGAGAGGTTTGCATGCAACAGGAACGTACACCAAAACAAATAATGTTTTTGATTGGTATTGCCCTATTTGGCATGATGGCGATGTGGATGGGCGGTATGTTGGGGCTAACCAGCCTTGTTACCCTTGCGTGGCCCACCCTGTTAACCAAGGCCCCCTGGGCCA
>JAJDJP010000040.1 GCA_030267215.1 Ruminococcaceae bacterium OttesenSCG-928-A16 | reverse complement strand
AGATTCTTCACTTTGTTCAGAATGACAAGTGATTTCTGCGGCCGGTGCCAAGGCCTATTTTTCGGCATGGCTTATTTGGCTGCGCCAATATAAAAGCCGTATCCCCCGCCGGCGGCGGGGGATACAAAACAAACCTATTTCTAAGTAAAAAGTTCTACTTCATCGTAATCAATTCATATTCGCCGGTGCCAAGGCCAATTTTTTCGGCATGGCTTATTTGGCTGCTCCAATTGGTAGCCGGGTGGATATCGGTGAAATGGTCGTGATGGGTTTGGGGGCTTTGCGCCAAAATGCTGCCCGGTATTGCGGGGGCGGCATTCACGGCATCAATGCAGGCTTTGTCCAGCGCCACAGGGTCAAACGAGGCAAATATGCCAATGTCCGGCACCACGGCGGCATCATTTTCGCCGTGGCAATCGCAATAAGGCGAAACCTGGTTAACAATGCTGATGTGGAAGTGGGGGCGGCCATCTAATACAGCCTTGGTATACTCGGCAATTTTGCTGTTTAAAATATCGTTGTCACTGCCGCTTTCGTTGTGTATAGCATCAAAATTGCAGGCCCCAATGCAGCGGCCACAGCCCACACACTTGTCATGGTCTATGCTAGCTTTGCGGTCTGCTGCATAATCAATGGCATTTTGCGCGCAGTATTTGCCGCATACTTTACAACCGGTGCAAGCATCGGCATCTACTTGGGGTTTACCATCGTTGTGCATTTGCATTTTTCCGGCACGGCTGCCACAGCCCATGCCAATGTTTTTTAGCGCACCGCCAAACCCGGCACCCTCGTGCCCTTTAAAGTGGTTTAGCGATATAAAAATATCAGCATCCATTACCGCACGGCCAATTTTAGCAGTTTCGCAGTATTCGCCGCCCACCACCGGCACTTCTACATCGTCGGTTCCCTTCAAACCATCGGCAATAATAATTTGGCACCCGGTAGAAAGCGGAAAAAATCCGTTTTCCATTGCGGCATCCATGTGCTCTAGCGCGTTTTTACGGCGGCCTACGTAAAGGGTATTACAATCGGTTAAAAAAGGCAGGCCACCCTCTGCTTTCACTCTATCTGCCACGGCCTTTGCAAAATTGGGCCGCAAAAAAGAAAGGTTGCCCGGCTCTCCAAAATGAATTTTAATGGCCACAAATTTTTTATCAAAATCGATGGTTTGTACACCGGCCTTGCGTATCAATTTATCCAGCTTGTCCAGCAGGCTGGTGCCCACCGGGCAGCGCATATCGGTAAAATATACTTTTGCCTTTTCCATTGTTTCCTCCTGTTGCTTGGTAACTATGTTTTAATTGCACAAAATTTACAAATTGTATTTTTAAATATGAATTATACATATTAAAGGCCATACTATCTTTTCCAGCACCACACTTTATAATTTTACCTTATTTGCCATTAAATAGCAAAGCTATTGGGTATCGCACACCCATATATCAGCAGGGTAAGTTTCACTTTGCAAAAACATTTTTTTACGGTGTATCACTACACTTTAAATTACAATTTGTAGTAAATACATCTGATACTACACTTCTTGCAAATCTGCCGGGGTACCTTTTTCAAAATACCCCGCTTTTTCTATTGGCAAGCCCAGTGCCATACGGCGCACCATATCCAGCGCGTGCTGGGTTGCCAGCCTGCGCACTACCTGCCGCCCACGGCCGCCCAGTTGCAGTTTTTTTACCGCAACGGTGCTGCCGTGGCAAACCGCCACATACACCAACCCCACCGGCTTTTCGGGGGTGCCGCCATCTGGCCCGGCAATACCCGTTATGCCTACACCAAACTGTGCACCAGCAAAATTTGCTATGCCAAAAGCCATTTCGGCTGCGGTTTGGCTGCTTACAGCGCCATGTTGCTGCAGCGTTTGGGGGTTTACACCTAGCACTTTTTGCTTCATTTGGTTGGTATAGGTGCAAGCGCCAAAACCAAACACTTCGCTTGCGCCGGGCACATCGGTTATGCGCTTACTTAAAAGCCCCCCGGTGCAACTTTCTGCTGTGGCAAGGCTTTCGCTTTTGCGGGCAAGCAAATGCACCAAAGTGGCCTCTAACTCGTCCCCATTTTCTGAGTAAACCAAATCACCCAGTTCCTGCTTTAGCTTTTCTGCAAGTTCGTTGCACAAGGCGGCCGCCTGCTGCGTTGTTTTGGCACGGGCTGTTACCCGCACATGCACTTCCCCGGTTTCGGCATACAGGGCGGCGGTGGGGTTTTCCCCCATCAACAAAGGGCGAATGCGGTTTTCAAGGTCGCTTTCGCCAATGCCAAAGGTGCGCAAATTTATGCTGTGTATGGTGGCATCTTGCATTTTTAGCAAAATGGGCCGCACCTCATTCAAAAACATCGGCTTCATCTCGCGCGGGGGGCCGGGCATTAAAAAGGCATATTTATCATCATCTTTAAACATAGCACCCGGTGCTGTGCCATTGGGGTTTAGCAACTTTTTGCCATTTTTAGGCAGCATTGCCTGCTTAATATTATTTTCGCCCATGGGCAGGCTACGGTTTTTAAAAAATTGGCGTATCCCCTCCAGCTCCACCTCATCCAGCACAAGGGTATCGCCAAAAAGGCGGGCCACCGTTTGCTTGGTAAGGTCGTCATCGGTGGGGCCAAGGCCGCCGGTTAGCAGCAGCACCTCGCTGCGTTGTTTGGCTTGCTCTACAACTTCTTCCAAGCGGGCGGGGTTATCGCCCACCACCGTTTGATAGTACACCCCAAAGCCAAGCTGGGCCAGCTCGCGGGCCAAAAACTGGGCATTGGTGTTCACAATATCGCCAAGCAATAGCTCGGTGCCAACCGAGATTATTTCTGCGCGCATTCTCTTCCTCTTCTCTTTGCAATTCGTATCTGGTATCCATCCTTTGCCAAAGTGTGCAGCAAAATTTTATTTTTGCTACGCATGCCTTTTGCAAGCGGGCACGCCTGCCTATCCCCTGCGCCGCAGCGAAAATTCTGCCGCAGCTGCCGCTTCGGCTTCCAGCCTTGCAAGCTCGGGCATTTGTTGCTCCATTTCCTCCACCAAAGCTAGCTTGGGTTTGGTGGCCGGGTGGGGCGGGGTAAAAATGGTGCAGCAATCTTCGTAGGGCAATATGCTGGTTTCGTAGGTGCCAATGGCACGGGCAATATCCACAATTTCGGTTTTATCCATGCCAATGCAGGGGCGCAGTACCGGCAGGCTTTGGGCGGCATCGGTGCAGGCAAGGGCCTGCAAGGTTTGGCTTGCCACCTGCGCCAGGCTTTCGCCGGTTACCAAGGCTTCACAATCTTCTTTTTGGCAAATAATTTGGGCAATTCTCATCATGCTGCGGCGCATCATTACGGTAAAATAATCTTGCTTTGGCAATGTGTCCCGCAAGTATTCTTGTGTTTTGGTGTAGGGTACCATATAAAAAGGTAGGGGGCCGGTCCAGGGGGTCAGCAAATCGGCCAAATCTTCTACCTTGGCAAGGGCACGCGGGCCGGTGTAAGGCGGGCTTGCAAAGTGGATAGCCACCAGCGAAAGCCCACGTTTTGCCATTTGCCAAGCCGCCACCGGGCTATCGATACCGCCCGAAAGCAACAGCCCAGCACGCCCACTGGTGGGCACCGGTAAGCCCCCTGCGCCTTTTTGTTTGCCAGCGTGCACATAGGCGGCACGCTCACGCACCTCTATCATAACGGTAAGCTGTGGGGTATGCACATCTACCTTTAGCTTTGGGTAATGGCTTAAAATAATGCCACCCAGCTCTCGGGCCAGTTGCTGGCTATCTAGCGGAAAGGTTTTATCGGCCCGCTTGGCCACCACTTTAAAGGTTTGGGCACTGCTTAACTGCGGCGCTAAATAGGCAAGCAGGGTTTGGGTAATGTCGCCCATGTTTTTTTCGCAAACTGCCGCGCGCGAAAGGCTGGCAATGCCAAACACCTTGCGGCACTGCTCCCACGCTTCATCGGCATTGTTTTGTGCAGTGTCATCGGTTGGTTGTATATAAATGGTGCTTTGCGCCGTGTGCACTTGCCAGCTGCCAAGGCCTTTTAGCACATAACGCAAGGTTTTAAGCAGGGCACGTTCAAAGCTTTTACGGTTCAGGCCCTTCAGGGCCATTTCGCCCTGGTAGGCCATTATAATTTGTTGCATGCTCGTCTCCTTAAATAGTTGTTAGTCTCTAGTCGTTAGTCGCTAGTTAGGGGCAAGGTCAGGGGCAAAAGCACAGAATAACTTTTCACTTTGGCCGGGCAAGGCTGCCAAGCCCAGCCTGCAAGCCGGCCAGTAGCGCTTCCACATCGGCGGGGGTATTTTCGCCACTAAAGCTAACACGCAGGGCGCAATCAATTCTCTTGTCGGGCAGGTTCATGGCAGAAAGTGTGTGGCTGCGCCCGCCTTTGTTACAAGCAGAACCGCTGGATACATACACACTTCGTTCCTCTAAAAAATGCAGCATGGTTTCGCTGCGCACCCCCGGCAGCGAAAAATTAACAATGCCGGCATACCCGCCAGCAGGCGAGTTAACAACCACACCCGGCAGGGCAGCAAGCCCCTGCAACAGTTGCTGCTGCAATTGCTGTGTGGTTTGCTGGGCAGCTATATGCTTTTTGCCAGCAAGTGCCACCGCTTTGGCAAAGCCCACAATGTAGGCGGTGTTTTCGGTGCCGGGGCGCAGGGCGTTTTCTTGCCCGCCGCCCAGCATGGGCGGGTGTAGGGTGTAGCCTTTGCGCAGGTACAGCGCCCCCACCCCTTTGGGGGCATGCAATTTGTGCCCCGACACCGCATAGCTATCTATTTTGGTGCCGGCCAGCCGCAATGGCAGGCGGGTAAAGCCCTGCACGCCATCTACATGCACCGCCGTGCGTGGGTTTTTCGCCTTCACTTTTTCGGCAAGGGCTGCAACATCTATTATAGCGCCGGTTTCGTTGTTTACCTGCATGGCGGCAACAAGGGCGGTATCGCCCCGCACCGCCTTCACAATCTCGTCAATATCCACTGTGCCATCGGCCCCCGGGGCAACAATAGCAAGCGAAAAACCCTCTTCTAGCGCCAGCCGTTCCAGGGGTTTTATCACGCTGGGGTGCTCGTACCCGGTGGTAACCAGGTGGCTGCCCCAGCCTTTGCGTGCGGCGGCAGCCCCCAGCAGCGCAATGTTGTTGCTTTCGGTGCCGCTGGCGGTAAAAATAACCTCGGCCCAGGTGCAGCCAAGGGCCTTGGCAATCTCCTTGCGGCTTTTATCAATTTCCCGCTCGGCCTTGAACCCGAGCCGATACAACGAAGACGGGTTGGCAAAATGGGCAGCCAGCGTTTCGCTAACCACCTGTATTACTTCTGGCACCACCGGCGTGGTGGCCGCATTGTCTAAATAATGCATAGTTTCCTCTTTTGCCTGCCGCCTGTTGCGCCGGCAGGCAGGTATTTTTTAGCAGTATGTAAGGCCCGCTAACAATTGCGGCTACCCGTGGGTAACGCTTTATATTATACACCCATTGGCAAGGTTACGTAAAGGCGCTGCCCTGCCCGCATGCTGGCAAACTATATTGCTAATGCAAGCCATAAAACAATGTGGTATAATAAACCATGGCACAACTGTTTGTAAAATAAAGGAGATGAGTGTATGAGCGCTGATTCTTCCACTATATTTTTTCAATTAATAGGTGGTGTAGCTGTTGGTTTTATTACCGGCCTTGTGGTATTGGTTTTAGGCTTAAACAGGCGCAAAACAGCCCTTGCCATTGGCGGCTTTTTTGCTTGCCTTGCCGGCGGTTTTATTTTGGGCCTTATTTTGGCTGTTCCTCTTTGCATTATATTTTGTGTGCTTATTACCCGCAAACCCAAAAATATCTACCCCATGCAAAACGGCATGGTTCCCCCACAAAATGGAGGGGCCCCCGGCCCTTACGGCCAGCCTGGCATGTACCCACAACAACCCGGGCAGCCCCCTTATTACCCACAGCCCAGTTACTACACCCCTAACCCGCAGCCCGGTGCACCGCAGTATACTGGCACACCACAAGGCTACCCTGCTACAACGGGGCCACAGCCCGGCGCGCAACCACTATACACCCCCGCCGGCACCCCCATGCCCCAGCCAAACACGGGCCAGCCCGGCGGCCCAGCACCCACAACGCCCGAAAGCACACCCCAAACAACCACTACACCCGATAACACTGCACCACCGCAGATATAAACCGGCAGCAAAATACACCTTGGAACCCTCCAAGATGTATTTTTTATGTTTATTATTACGTTTTGTAAACTACCCCTGTTACCCGCACGGCAGGCCCCTTGCCTGCCTAAACGCCCGCAGGGTTTTGTTTACCACTATTCCATCTTTTATCACGGTGCTTTTTTCTAACAATGGGTGGGTTTTTCCTTGCACCAATAGCTCGGCCATTTCGCACACCTTGGCGCTTATTTCGCCCGAGGCCGTGCGCCCAAACAATGCCGGTGTATTATCTACCGCATAGTGCAAAATACCATCTACGGTGTACACCGGGTCTTCTATTGTGGTGGCGTGGGCAGTTTCTATGGCAAGGTCTCCATCGCTGCTTACGTCAATAATCATGCTGCCGGGGCGCATGCGGGCAAGGTCTGCCCGGGTAAGCAGGCGGTCTTTACGCAGGGGGTCCCACATCACACAGTTTACCAAAACATCGTACTGGCCTATTTTTTCGCAAAATAAATCTTCCATTTTGCGGCCATACACATCTACGGCTGCACCCAGGCCATTTAAAATGCGAAACGCCCCCTTGGCCGTATTGCCCCGGCCCAATATGGCTACCTTGGTTTCGTACGGCATACGGCCAAAATGCATAAAAGCCTGCAAAACAGCTGCTTCGCCGGCAATTTCGCGGTTGCGGTAAAAAATATTGCGGCCACCCTCGTCCATTTCTTCCCACGCAATTACCGTGTGTTTGCCCTGTATAGCGGCGGTGGCAAAATCTATTTTTTGGGCAGCATGCGCCCAACCAAACAGGGTTTTGCCGGGGGCCAATTGCGGTACAAAATCGCCATCACCCAGCTTCACATCGCAAATAATATCGCACTGCATGGCCTGTGCACGTGGCACCGGCTGCACATGCTCTCGCTGGTAGTCGGCATCGGTAAAGCCCACGCTTGTGCCATACCCCTGCTGCACAAAAAATTGGGCGGGGTGGGCAAGTTTTGCGGCGTCTTTGGGCAGCATGGCCCGGCGGCTCTCTCCTATTTTTTCGCTGGCGATAAAACCAATTGTCTTCATAGCGCCTCCATTTCTTTGTATAATTATACCAAATTTATAGCTTTTTCGCAAATTGAATTTGTGCAAAAAGTAGCCAATTTTGTGTATTTAGGCTATGCTACGTTAATTATGCTTAGTAAACTTCGAAACCCGCTAGCTTTAAAGGTGCCCGCAAATTAGCTGCGCTTAAATAAGTGCCAGCAGGCAAAACCTGCTAATTTGTTATTATAGGCAAAAAAATAAGGCCGCATTCATGCAGCCTTATTTAAAAGCCAAGCTATTTTTTGTTGCTTAAGCAAGTTATTTTATCTTATTCCTCTTCTACTTCTGCCGCTGCTTTTTGTTTGGCCTTGGCACGCTTAATTACTTTTAGGCGGGTAAATTCTTCTCGCTCGTGCTCTTCCAGCGTGCTGCTAATAAAACGAATACTTGCCTCGTACCGTGGTATAACAATGTTTTGCAGCATGTTGGCACGGCGCTGCGTTTTTTTTATGGCGGTTGCCAGCCGGTACACGCTGTTTTCTACCCCGGCCAAGCGGGCGGTAAGCTCCTTCACATCGTCAAATTTAATGTAGGCATTATCCAGGTAAGAGTTGGTACCCCAAAACCCGTAAAAGGGTTTTGCCTCGGTAGATTCTCTCCAAGTGGTGGGCAGGTTAACCCCCATTACGCTGCGGTTTTCCATTTGAAAACCGGTTTCCTCGGGCGCGTTGTTTTCCATGGTGTTTTCGATGCCAAGGGTTACGTTGGCCGTTTGCAGGGCACCGTACGCACTAGAAAAGCTGTCCCCTACATCTTGCTGCAGCCGGGCGGCTTCTTCAATCATTCTCATCATTTCGCGCATTAAAATATTGCGCTTTCTGTCCAGCATTTCGTAGCCGTGCTTGGCCAGTTCCATGTTTTTTTTTGCCAACAACAGGTTGGCTTTGGTGGGCGATATTTGCTGTGCCATCACTCGGCTCCTTTCCAATAGTCGCTAGTCATTAGTCGTTAGTTAAGGGCGAAACACCCGTTAGGCTACGCCTGCCACCCTTTTTAAAAAAGAGGGTATAGGGCAAGCAGCAAAATTTATTTCGTCGCTTTTCCCAAATGTTCCTCTACCAGCTTTTCGTCCATGCGGTCTAGCTCGGTGCGGGGCAAAATAGATAATAGTTTCCAGCCAAGATCCAGGCTTTGGTCTATGGTGCGTTCTTCGGTAAAGCTTTGGTTTAAAAATTGCTGTTCAAACTGCTTGCCAAACTCTAAATACAGCTTGTCGGTTTCCGAAAGCTCTTCATCGCCAATTACGTTTGCAAGGCCACGGGCATCGTTAACCTTGGCATACGAAGAAAACAACTGGTTGGCCACATCGGCATGGTCGGCACGGGTGTAGCCTTCACCAATGCCGTCCTTCATAAGCCGCGAAAGGCTGGGTAAAACACTAACCGGTGGGTAAATGCCGGTTTGGTCCAGGGTACGGTCCAGCACAATTTGCCCCTCGGTAATATAGCCGGTTAAGTCGGGCACCGGGTGGGTAATATCATCGTTTGGCATGGTTAAAATGGGCAGCTGGGTAACGCTGCCGCTGCGGCCTTTAATAACACCCGCACGCTCGTACAGGCTGGCTAAGTCCGAGTACAAATATCCCGGATACCCTTTGCGGCCGGGTATTTCGCCACGAGAGGACGAAAACTCTCGCAATGCCTCGGCGTAAGAGGTCATGTCGGTCATCACCACCAAAACATGCATGCCTTTTTCAAAGGCAAGGTACTCGGCGGCGGTAAGGGCACAGCGGGGGGTTAATATGCGCTCGATGATTGGATCGTTAGAAAGGTTTAAAAACATGGTAACGTGGTTTAACGCACCAGTTTCTTCAAAGGTACGGCGGAAGTAATCGGCTACGTCGTAGGTGATGCCCATAGCGCAAAACACAATGCCAAAATCCTCGCCGCCATCGCTTTTAACATCGTTAATGCGGGCCTGGCGCACAATTTGGGCCGCCAATTTATTGTGGGCCATACCACTACCCGAAAAAATAGGCAGTTTTTGCCCACGAATTAAGGTAATGAGCGTATCGATAGACGAGATGCCGGTGCGGATATAGTTGCGTGGGTAGGTGCGGCTTACCGGGTTGATGGCGCTGCCATTTACATTGCGGCTTTCTTCGGCATACACCGGGCCAAAACCATCGATAGGCTGGCCGGCGCCATTAAAAATGCGCCCCATTATTTCGGTGCTTAGCGGCAGTTCCATTGCTTTGCCGGTAAAGCGGGTGTTCACATCGTCTAACGCAAGGCCAGAAGTACCCGAAAACACCTGCACAATGGCCTTGTCGCCCTCCAGCGCTATTACACGGCCAAGCCGGGTTTTGCCCCCGCTTTGTATCTCCACCATTTCCTCGTTAAAAACACCGCTTACGCCGGCTAAGGCAACCAGCGGGCCGTTAATTTCGGTAAGGCCAACATATTCCAATGCCATGTGTTTCACTCCAATAGTCTATAATCGTTAGTCGCTAGTTACGGGCGAGGGTCAAGGGCTATCCCCCGGCGCCACGGAAATCAATTTTCGTACCCTGGTGCTATTGCGCTTCCCCCCTTAGGCAAGGGGGGCTGACAAATAGTCGTTAGTTTCTAGTCGCTAGTCGTTAGTTAAGGGCAAGGGCAAAAACAAAAATTCTCAATAATCCTTTAATGCCCATGCTTCTGGGCACCCAGTTTTTCTACAGCCGCATCAATATCGGCGTAGTAAGTTTTAAATAGCGCCAGGTTGTTGTTTGGCACATCGTATTTAATTTTGGTTAGTTTTTCGAACAAACCAGTAGCTTGTATATTGGCTACCGGCACGCCCATGGCAACCAACCCTTGGGCTTTATCGTACAGGTACAAAATAACTTCCATCATGTCTCGCTGCTTTTCTAGCGGCACGTAGGTGTCGTCGGCGTGGTAGGCATTTTGTTGCAAAAAGCCGGTACGCACAATTTTGGCAATTTCCAGCGTAAGCTTTTGGCCATCGGGAAGTACATCGCTGCCAACCAGCTGCACCACCTCTTGCAGGCTGCTTTCTTCGTTTAACAAAGCCAGCATGCGGCCCCGCAATTCGGGGAAATCCTCGCTTACCTTTTGGCGGTAGTAGGGGTCTAAATCTTCGTAATATTCGCTGTAGCTCAGGTTCCAGTTAATAGCCGGGAAGTGCCGCGCATAAGCAAGGGCTTTATCCAGTGCTAAAAAGCAACGAACAAACCGCTTGGTATTTTGGGTTACCGGCTCCGAAAAATCGGCCCCTTGGGGAGACACCGCCCCAATAATGGTAACGCTGCCGGTAGTGCCATTGAGGTTAAGGGTGTTGCCCGCGCGCTCGTAAAAGCTGGCAAGGCGGCTGGGCAAATACGCCGGAAAACCTTCCTCGGCGGGCATTTCCTCCAGCCTGCCCGAAATTTCGCGCAGTGCCTCGGCCCAGCGGCTGGTAGAGTCGGCCATCATGGCCACATCGTAACCCATGTCTCGGTAGTATTCTGCCAGTGTAACGCCGGTGTAAATCGAGGCTTCGCGCGCGGCCACCGGCATGTTAGAGGTGTTGGCAATAAGGGTGGTGCGGTCGGTCATTGGGCGGCCGCTTTTAGGGTCAATTAGCTCTTTAAATTCTTCCAGCACTTGGGTCATTTCGTTGCCACGCTCGCCGCAGCCAACGTACACCACAATGTCGGCGTCGCTCCACTTAGCAAGCTGGTGCTGCAGCATGGTTTTGCCCGCGCCAAAGCCGCCGGGTATGGCCGCCGCACCCCCTTTTGCAATGGGGAACAAGCTATCTACCACACGCTGGCCGGTTACCAGTGGGCGGCTAATGCTTTGCCGTTGTTTTACCGGGCGGGGCATTTTTATGGGCCAGCGGTGGGCAAGGCAAATTTCTTGCTCTTCGCCGTTTGGCAGCTTAATTTTTACAATAGGCTGGGTGATGTTGTACTGCCCGTTGGCCGCAGCCCAAACAACCGTGCCAGCCACACCGGGGGGCACCATGCTTTTGTGCAAAATGGCAGGGGTTTCGGGGCAGGTGGCAATCACATCGCCGCCTTGCAGGGCATCGCCAACCTTGGCAAGCACCGTAACCTCCCACACTCTTTCCTCGTTTAGGCTGGCTACGTGCAGCCCGGTGGCAATAAAGGCACCGCTGGCGGTTTCCATCTCGGGCAAAGGGCGCTCAATGCCATCAAAAATATTTTGCAAAATACCAGGCCCCAACGTAAGCGAAAACGGCGAGCCACTGCCCACCACCGGCTCGCCCACTTGCAGGCCACTGGTGTCTTCGTACACTTGTATGGTGGTGGCGGTGCTGGTTACGGCAATTACCTCGGCAATTAGGCCGGCGTTGCCCACATACACCATTTCCATCATGGCAAAGGCATCGGTTTTGCGCACCGTAACCACCGGCCCGTTAATGGAATAAATTGTATTTTTGGCTGCTGGGGCTTCTGCCATAACAGCTTTTTTTGCGTTTTCACCCATCGGTTTCACCTCTCCCAGCTATCTTTGGCTAAGCACCCAAAAAGCAAATTAAATTATGATAACACCTGCGTGTTTGGTGCTACCCTAGCTTAAATTACTTTATACAGGCCCCAGCCCACTGGTGGTATAAAATTCTTCTTTCTGCTGCTCCAGTGCCACTTCCAACGTTTCGTTATACAAACGGTTGCCCACAGCTAGTTTAAAACCACCAAGGCGGATATTATCATCCTGCTGTACCGTGCTGCCGGGCAATGCCTTTTGCAGCTGGGCGGTAAGGGGCATATCTGCTGCCCGCAGCAAAATAGTGGCGGCCGCCATGCCAATATTGTTGGCGTGGGCTGCTACCTTGCTTGCCAGCCAAGCGGGGTATTGGGGGCCAGCGGCAAACTGCAACAGTTCTTGTTCGGCAGCAGCAAACACCTGCTGCACCAGTTCTTCGCGCCAGGCTAGCAGTTGCTGGCGGGTTTGCTGCGCTGTGGCAGCAAATTGTTGCTCGGTTTTGCGGCTGTAGGCCGCAGCCAGTGCATCGTGGTTGGCCACAGCGCACTGCAACCGTGCTTGGTGCAGCACCTCGGTGCGCTTTTTTTCGGCCCGGGCCACAATTTCGCGCGCCTGGTTTTGGGCGGTATCCAGCACGGCCGTTTTAAACTGGTTATCCAAACCAACCATTTCTGGTTTATTAATATCCATCTAACCGCTCCTTTACATAAGCGTACCCTTAAATTTTAATGCCCACCACTTCGTAAATATACCGCTTAATATCATCGGCAACATTGTCGTTGCTGTGGCGGTCGGGCATTTCTACAATTAAGGGCTTGGCACGGTGCAATTTATAGTGAAACACCAACGTTTGAAACTGGGTATACAGCTTGCTGGTTATTAGCACAAGGCCCACTTCGGGGTCTTGCACAGCTTCTTCCAGCGCTGCTTTCACCTCGGCTTCTTGGTGCACCACAACACCGGTAATACCCACCATGCGCATGGCAGCCAATGTGTCGGTATTATCGCTAATTAAAAAATACTTCATTGGGGCCTCCGTTTTTTTGGGTTGGTGCCGTTATACCTTAGCCAAAATTAAAATGGCAATTAGCATGCCGTACAGCGCAATGCCCTCGCCCAACGCCACAAATATAAGCGATTTACCAAAGCTTTTGGGGTCTTCGGTTAGTGCGCCAATGGCGGCCGGGGCACCGCCACCCACCGCAATGCCGCCGCCAATGGCCGCAATACCGGTAGAAAGCCCCGCCCCAAGGTACGCAAGCCCCGGGTTAATGCTGGCGGCTGCCTCGGCTGCCGCACCGCCGGCCTCGGCGGCAAAAACAGTTGCCCCAGTGGCAAAAAACACCGTAAACAGCACGGCTACAAAAACAAATACACGGCCAAAACGTTTGTAATTTTTCATTCGGTTTTCCTCCAAATTTTGGGCACCTGCCGGTGCT
>JAJDJP010000004.1 GCA_030267215.1 Ruminococcaceae bacterium OttesenSCG-928-A16 | reverse complement strand
GATAACCGGCACAACGCTCATAATCATCCACTCGGGCCGGTTGCCACTGGCACGGAAGGCTTCTACAACTTCCAGCCGTTTTAAAATGCGCAGGCGTTTTTGCCCGCCGGCTTCTTCCAGCTCTTCGCGCAGGCCGGTGGCCATGGCATCTAAATCTATTTTTGCAAGCAGCTCGTACACCGCTTCGGCGCCCATGCCCGCTTGGAACTCATCCTCGTAGCGTTCGCGCATATCGCGGTATTCTTTTTCGCTTAGCAGCTGTTTTTCTTCCAGCGGGGTAAAGCCGGGGTCGGTAACAATATAGCTGGCAAAATACAGCACCTTTTCTAGCAGGCGGGGGCTAATATCCAGTATTAGGCCAATACGGCTGGGGATACCCTTAAAATACCAAATATGGCTTACCGGGGCGGCCAGTTCTATGTGGCCCAAACGCTCGCGGCGCACCTTGGCACGGGTAACTTCTACGCCGCACCGTTCACATATTTTGCCTTTATAACGGATACGTTTATATTTGCCACAGTGGCATTCCCAGTCTTTAGTGGGGCCAAAAATACGTTCGCAAAACAGGCCATCACGCTCCGGTTTCAGCGTGCGGTAGTTAATGGTTTCGGGTTTTTTAACCTCACCATGGCTCCATGCACGAATTTGATCGGGAGAAGCAAGACCAATTTTGATTGAATCGAATTCATTAAATTCCATGCGCTAACCCTTTCTCTTTTATACAAACCGCAGGTGGCAAGCAAAGCCACCTTACGGCCGGCATATCTCTATTGAAAATGCGGTGTAGACTAACTTTTACAAGTTTTTTACCATTGGTGCGCACACTTTAGTCGTCGTCTCCCAAAATATCTTCCTCTGGGTAAATATCTTCTGGGTCTAGCGGGGTCACTTCTTCTTCGTCCTCAAAATCGGAAGTAGCCTCTTCGGCATTTTCAATCGAGTAATCGTTGTTTAGCTCATTCTCTACCACAACATCTTCACCAATGGGCAGCTCGTCGCGGTTGTAACCATTGTCGTCCTCGTCAAAATTCTGTTTCAGGTCTATTTCAAGGCCCTCATCATCCTGCACAACAACATCCAAGCCAAGGCTTTGCAGCTCTTTAATTAGCACGCGGAAGCTTTCGGGGATACCAGCTTTTGGCACATCCTGCCCCTTCACAATTGCCTCGTAGGTTTTTACACGGCCCACAACGTCGTCTGACTTAACGGTAAGAATTTCTTGCAGGGTATAGGCGGCGCCGTAAGCTTCCAGCGCCCACACTTCCATCTCGCCAAAGCGCTGGCCGCCAAACTGGGCTTTACCACCAAGCGGCTGCTGGGTAACCAGGCTGTACGGCCCGGTAGAGCGGGCGTGGATTTTATCATCTACCAAGTGATGCAGCTTTAAATAGTACATGTAGCCAACCGTAACCGGGTTGTCAAACTTTTCGCCGGTTCGGCCATCGTACACAGTGCTTTTGCCGTCTTCCGAAAGGCCGGCCTCTTTAAAGCATTCCCGAATATCCGATTCATGCGCACCGTCAAACACCGGGGTCATTACCTTCCAGCCAAGGGCTTTAGCGGCATAACCAAGGTGTACTTCCAGCACCTGCCCAATGTTCATACGGCTGGGTACACCAAGCGGGTTCAGCACAATGTCCAGCGGGGTGCCATCTTCCAAAAAGGGCATATCTTCTTGCGGCAAAATGCGCGAAACAACACCCTTGTTGCCGTGGCGGCCTGCCATTTTATCGCCCACGCTAATTTTACGTTTTTGGGCAATGTAGCAGCGCACAACTTCACGCACACCGGGTTGCAATTCATCGCTATTTTCGGGGGTAAATACCTTTACGTCTACAATAATGCCGTACTCACCATGCGGCACACGCAGCGAGGTATCACGTACTTCACGGGCCTTTTCGCCAAAAATGGCACGCAGCAAGCGCTCTTCGGGGGTAAGTTCGGTTTCGCCCTTAGGGGTAACCTTGCCCACCAAAATATCGCCGGCAGTAACCTCGGCACCAATGCGGATAATACCACGCTCGTCCAAATCTTTCAGCGCGTCTTCGCCCACGTTCGGGATATCACGGGTAATTTCCTCTGGGCCCAGCTTGGTGTCGCGGGCTTCCTGCTCGTACTCTTCTATATGGATAGAGGTGTACACGTCGTCCCGTACAATTTTTTCGTTAATCAGTACAGCGTCTTCGTAGTTATAGCCTTCCCAGGTCATAAAACCAATCAGCGCATTTTTACCCAGCGAAATTTCGCCGTTTTTGGTGGCAGGGCCATCGGCCAGCACCATACCGGCAGTTACTTTGTCGCCTTTGGCAACAATGGGGCGCTGGTTTACACAGGTGCCCTGGTTGCTACGCATAAATTTAATCAGTTCGTACTCATCGTGCCCGCCTTTACCCACGCGCACAATAATTTTATCGGCGGTAACTTTTTCTACTACGCCATCGTTTTTGGCAAGTACCACAACGCCAGAGTCGCACGCGGCTTTGTATTCCATACCGGTGGCAACAATGGGTTGCTCGGTTACCATAAGGGGCACCGCCTGCCGCTGCATGTTACTACCCATTAGCGCGCGGTTGGCGTCGTCGTTTTCTAAAAACGGAATCATAGAAGTGGCAACAGATACCACCATTTTGGGGCTAACGTCCATATAGTCGGCACGTTCACGCTCAACTTCCAAAATTAGGTCACGGTAGCGGGCGCTCACACGCTCACGCTCAAAACGTCCGTCGGCGTCCAGCGGCTCGTTGGCCTGGGCCACCACATATTCGTCTTCCACGTCGGCCGGCATATATTCCACAATGTCGGTAAGGCGGCCGGTTTTTTTGTCTACCTTGCGGAACGGTGCCTCAATAAAACCATACTCGTTAATGCGGGCATAGGTGGCAAGGTACGAAATAAGGCCAATGTTCGGGCCTTCTGGGGTTTCGATGGGGCACATGCGGCCATAGTGGCTGTAGTGTACGTCGCGCACTTCAAAGCCGGCACGCTCTCGGCTAAGGCCGCCAGGGCCAAGGGCCGATAGGCGGCGTTTGTGGGTAAGCTCTGCCAGGGGGTTGTTTTGGTCCATAAATTGCGAAAGCGGCGAGGAGCCAAAAAACTCTTTAATAGAACTGGTAACCGGGCGAATATTGATAAGTGCCTGCGGGGTAACCACGTCCATTTCCTGCGCTTGCAGGGTCATGCGCTCGCGAATAACACGCTCCATACGAGAAAAACCAATGCGGAACTGGTTTTGCAATAATTCGCCCACGCTGCGAATGCGGCGGTTGCCCAAGTGGTCGATATCATCGGTGGTGCCAACATCGTACGAAAGGCAGTTTAAGTAGTTGATAGAGGACAGAATATCGTCCACCGTGATGGTGCGGCTAATCAGCTTATCACGGTTTTTGCGCATTAGCTCTTTGCGTTCTTCGGCATCGGTGGTTTCTTCCATAATGGCCGTAAGCTCGGCAAACGAAACTTTTTCGTTAATATCACACTCTTCTTTAACATCAAAACCCAAAAAGAAGCTTGCATCTACCACGCCGTTAGAAATAACCTTTACAAGGTTTTCGTTTACAGTAAGGTACACAGCCGAAACACCGTTTTGCTCAATTTCCAGTGCGGCTTCTTTGGTAATGGTTTCGCCGGCGGCGCACAGTAGCTCGCCGGTAAGCGGGGCAATTACATCACGGGCGGCAACAAAACCGTTAATGCGGCGTGCCAGCGCCAGTTTTTTGTTCATTTTATACCGGCCAAACCGAGAAAGATCGTACCGGCGAGGATCGAAAAATAGGTTGTTTAGGTGGGTTTGGGCGCTTTCGGGGGTGGGGGGCTCGCCCGGGCGCAGCTTGCGGTAGGTTTCCAGCAAGCCTTCTTCTACGTTGTTGGTAGGGTCTTTGGCAAGGGTGGCCTCTATGCGGTCATCGTCGCCAAAAAAGTCACGTATCTGGCTGTCTTCGCCAAGGCCAAGGGCACGCAGCAACACCGTAACCGGCAGCTTGCGGGTTTTATCAATACGTACCGAAAAAATGTCGCTCGAGTCGGTCTCGTATTCCAGCCAGGCACCACGGTTGGGGTTTAGGGTAGCCGAAAACAGCTTTTTACCGGTTTTGTCGTAGCTTTCGCCAAAATAAACACCGGGGCTGCGTACTAGTTGCGAAACGATAACACGCTCGGCACCATTGATGACAAAAGTACCGGATTCGGTCATCAGCGGAAAATCTCCCATGAAAATTTCCTGCTCTTTAACCTCTCCGGTTTCTTTATTTAGCAAACGAGTGGTAACCCGCAGCGGTGCCGCATAGGTAACGTCGCGCTCTTTGCACTCTTTAATGCTGTATTTGGGTTCACTTTCAAGGCGATAACCAATAAAGTCCAGCACTAGGTTGCCGGTAAAATCTGTTACCGAGCCAACATCCCTAAATACTTCCTTCAGGCCTTCCTCAATAAACCACTCGTACGAGTTTTTCTGAACCTCAATCAGGTTCGGTATCTCCAGTACTTCCTCGATACGCGAAAAACTCTTGCGTTCGGTCGTTCCAAGCTTAACCGGCTTGACATTCACCATATGCGCGCCCACTCCCGTCCCAAGATTTTAAACATCTGTAGCTAGTATGTTTGCAAATAGATGTGTGAAACTATAAAACAAAAAGCCGCCCTGCTTTTAACCTTTACCAAATATTTGTGATTCTTCGCTTTGTTTTTGGCTATGATGCACAAAAAATAAGGGCGATTTTCTACACAAATTGTGCTAAAGGGCAAAATAGGGCATAATGATACATTAAACAGTATACAACGGGGTATTTAAGAAGTCAAGGGTAGATTTATAATTCTTTTACCGGCTTATACACACGGAACCGTGTATTGTTTCAATTTGCGTGATTGCTGCAAATATAAAAACAAAACACCCAAAAGGGTGTTTTGCAAAATAAATTGTGTGCTTGTTTTAAGCACAAACCACTAGCCGGCGCTTACTGCCTTATCTTCATCCATTAAGTTTTGGAAGCTAACCGCCTGTAGTTGCTGGTTAATGCTGTTGCTAATGCGGCTAAAAGCCTTTTGGAAGGAACAGGTGCCGTAAGAGCCACAACTGCAGCTGCCCTCGGTAATACACCGGGACATTACATAGGGGCCTTCTACAGCCCCCAAAACATCGCGCAGTGTAATATCGGCTGGGCTATGCGCAAGCTCGTACCCGCCTTTGTTGCCCTTAAAGCTTTTTACAATACCTGCCGCGCTTAGCTTGCCCAATATTTTTAAAGAAAACCGAAGCGTAACGTGCACTTCCTCGCTAATGCTGCGGGCATCGCGCCGCATGTTGCATTTTGCCAGGCAGTGTACAATGCGCACCGCATAATCTGCTTCCTGGGTTATATACATGTGTCCTCCCCTACTAAGTTGTACAAGGTTATGGTTATACTATACTTTACTGTGTCAATTAAAGTATACTTTTTTACTATAATTTTATTAATTGTAACAAGTGGCAGCAGTTTTGTCAATATAACGGCAGTGGGCGGCGCAAAACCAACCTTTTAAAACAGAACCTTGTTAACCCAAATAAGCCAAAAGGCAGCGTACCGCAGGCCAATCCCACCCCTGCGCCCCGCAGGTGCAAAACTGCCGCGTGTTACTTCCCTAAATACTTCTCCATTTCGGCGTGAGGCTGGCCTTCGTCCAGCGTGGTAACGCCGGTGGGCGAAAAACCTGCACGGTGGTAAAAATAGGTTTTGTCGGCCTGGGCACTAAGCACCAACCGCTTTGCACGCAGTTGTTTGGCCTTCTCTTCTACCCTTTGCATTAACTGCAAGCCTGCCCCCTGCCCACGCATAACGGGCAGCACCGCCACCCGCCCAACGTGGTAGCTTTCTTTGTCGGCATCCACAAAAAGGCGCGCCGTACAAACCGGCGCACCATTGTTGTAACCAATTATATGCAGGCTGGCTTCGTCCTGCTCGTCTAACTCTCCTTGTGGGCTATAGCCCTGCTCGGTAACAAATACCTGCATGCGCACCTTGGCGGCATCTGCAAAGGCAGGCTCTTTGCCTTGTATCCAGTTAAAGGTTAGCAAAATTATCGTTCCTTTACATAAGCGTGTAGAGGTAAACTTAGTCCAAAAAGTCTCTTAGTTTTTTGCTGCGGCTGGGGTGGCGCAGCTTGCGCAGGGCTTTTGCCTCTATTTGGCGGATACGCTCGCGCGTTACCTGGAACTCTTTACCCACCTCTTCCAGGGTACGCGGGCGGCCATCTTCCAACCCAAAACGCAAGCGCAGCACTTTTTCTTCGCGCAGGGTAAGGGTTTTAAGCACGGTGGCCAATTGCTCTTTTAGCAGGGTGTGGCTGGCAGCCTCGGCAGGCACCGGCGCATCTTCGTCTGGGATAAAATCTCCCAAATGGCTGTCTTCTTCCTCGCCAATGGGGGTTTCCAGGCTTACCGGCTCTTGTGCTACCCGCATAATTTCGCGCACTTTTTCCACCGGCATATCCAGTTCTTCTGCAATTTCATCGGGGGTGGCCTCGTGCCCGTTGCGGTGCAGCAGCTGGCTGCTAACCTTTTTAACCTTGTTAATGGTTTCTACCATGTGCACCGGTATGCGTATGGTGCGGGCTTGGTCGGCAATGGCACGGGTAATGGCCTGGCGTATCCACCAGGTGGCGTAGGTAGAAAATTTAAACCCTTTGGTATAGTCAAACTTTTCTACCGCTTTAATTAGGCCAAGGTTGCCTTCCTGTATCAAATCTAAAAATTGCATGCCACGGCCTACATAACGTTTGGCAATAGAAACCACCAGCCGCAGGTTGGCCTCGGACAGGCGTTTTTTGGCAATATCTCCCGCCGGGCCGCCCTCTTGTATTTGGATAGCAAGTGCCACTTCTTCTTCGCTGGTAAGCAGCGGCACCCGGCCAATTTCTTTTAAATACACCTTAACGGGGTCATCTATGGCAACCCCTTCATTCGAAAGCTCGCTCTCGTATTTTTCGGTGGTGCTTTCGGTAAGCGGGGTTTTCTCGGCGTCTTCGTCCGGCTCTTCTATAATTTCTATATTTAAAGAATCCAGCGTTTCGTAAAGCTTGTCTACCTGCTCTACGTCGTAGCCAATTTCTTCCATTACGTCATTAATTTCTTTCGAGGTTACCTTCCCGTTCTTTTTCGCCATCTCCACCAAGTCTTTGATGGTTGTTATTTTCTTTTCTGCCATAGTGTGTAATTCTCCCTCTATATTTATTGCGCCATATTCTACTATTATTAAATAAGTTTTGGTATTACTTCTTTTTGTCTCGCAGGGCGGCAAAATGCGCCTCTAGTTCTTCGGGGGTCATTTCGGCCACCTTAGCGGGTGGGGTGTCTGCCTGTTCAATGCGTTCTAAAAATAGTTCCACGTCCTCGCGAGAAAAACCAATGCCATAATTTTGTGCCAACACTTTACCCAAAAGGGCAAGGGTTTTCTCGGGTAAATCTTCGCTTATTGTTGTTAAATCTATCTGTGCGCCAGCGGCCGCTTTTTGCAAAATAACAGCGTAGGCCTCCTGCATGTCGGGCGATATAAACTGCTCTGGTGTTATTCGCCCCTGCACCAGCGGAATAAAATCTTCGGCATTTTTAAGCAGGGCAGCCACCAGTTGTTGCTCGGCAAAGGCAATGCCCAGTGCTTTGGCGCCCCCGGCCGCATAGGGGATGCTAATGCTTGCAGCAACCCCTTCGTTTTGCATGCGTTTTTCCCGCTCTCGTTTTATGCGGCGGCCCCGCTGGCGGTTTACAGTGGTTAACTGCGAAAGAATGGTCGCCTTCGAAACATCGGTTTCTTCGGCTAGGCGGCCGGCATAAATTTCTTGCTCTACTGGGCGGGCCTGCTCGGCCAAAATATCCAGTGCTTCGCGTATATAAGCCGCCCTGCCATCTGGCTGGGTGGTATCTACCTTGCGCTTTGCCTTTTGCAGTGCATATTCAATGGTATTGCGCGAACCATCTAAAAGTTCTTCAAACTTTTGCGCCCCAAACTTTTTAATAAATTCATCGGGGTCTTTTGCATCGGTTACGGCAAGCACGGTTACTTTTACATTGGTATTTTTAAAAATTTCGATAGCACGGGCGGTGGCCTTTTGGCCGGCCTCGTCGGTATCGTAACAAATTACCACTTCGGTAGCGTAGTCGTTTATCAGGCGGGCTTGGTCGGCTGTAAGGGCGGTGCCAAGCGTTGCAATGGCAGTATCAAACCCAGCTTGGTGCAGGCTAATAACATCCATATAACCTTCGGCTAATATAAACCGGCGCGAAACACTTTTTTTAGCAAGGTTAAGCGCAAATAGCCCCTTGCTTTTTTTAAACACCGGCGTATCGCTGCTGTTTAGGTATTTGGGGCCGTTTGCGTCCATAATGCGGCCGCCAAACGCAATTACATTCCCCCGTAAATCTATAATGGGGAAAATGATTCGGTTGCGGAAAGCATCGTACACGCTGCCTTTTTGGCTGCGCTTGCAAACGCCGGCTTCCAGCAGTTCTGCTTCGGTATAGCCCTGCGCTTTCAGGTGGTTTAGCAAAGCCCCAAAACTATCGGGCGCAAACCCAAGCCCAAAACGGCGTATGGTGGCATCGGTTAAGGCACGCCCGCGCAAATACTTGCGGGCCGCAAGGCCTTGCTGGGTATTTAACACGCTGGCATAAAAGCGCGCAGTTTCGCGGTTAATGCCAAGCACCCTGCCCCGTAGTTTGGATAATGTATCGTCTTCATCGGGCATGGGCATGCCCACCCGGGCCGCCAAAAATTTAACCGATTCCACATAATCTAAATTCTGGATACTTTTAACAAAATTGATGGGCCCACCCCCGGCCCCGCAACCAAAGCAATAAAAGCTGTTGGTTTCGGGGTATACGTAAAAAGAGGGGGTTTTTTCGTTATGGAAGGGGCACAGGCCTTTTTCCATGCGGCCGGCGCGTTTTAGCTCTACATAGCTGCCAATCAAATCCACAATATCGGTGCGCCGCGAAAGCTCCTCGATATAATCTTGTGGTATTGCCATGCGGTACACCTCCTAAGTAGTCGTTATACTTTAGTCTCTAGCCGCTAGTTAAGGGGCAAGGGACAAAATCAATTTTAGTTTCTTTTTTTATACAACCAGGGGCTAATGACGATAGACTAGTGACTATATCACAAACTCCACTTGCGTGGCACAAACAGTTCCTCATAGGTTCTAATGGCATAGTCGTCGCTCATGCCAGAAATAAAATCGGTTACTGCGCGGTCAGAGCCTTCGCGCAGGGCTATTTCGATATAAAAAGACGGCATGCGGTTCGGTTCTTCTAAAAAAGCCTGATACATATCGGCCACAATTTTTTCCACTTTTCGTTCTTCGGCTTTGGCAACGGGGTCTACATATACAGTAGAGTACATAAACGCCCGCAGGTTTTTGTACTGGGCAAACACCTCGTCGCTCATGGTAAGCTCGCCGTTTTTGGTGTTTTCTATCAGCGAAGTGATGAGCGTGGTAATACGCTGAGATTTGGTGCTGCCAAGGCATTCTACCGCCTGTTTGGGTAGTTGCGCCGGGTTTAGCACGCCTGCGGTAATGGCATCTTCAATATCGTGGTTAATATAGGCAATGCGGTCGGCAAAGCGCACAATTCGGCCTTCCGGTGTATCGGCCCACTGGCCGGTGGTGTGGCATTCCAGCCCATTTAGCACTTCAAAGGTTAGGTTTAAGCCGGCGTGGTCTTTTTCTAGCACTTGCACCACCCGCACGCTTTGCTGGTAATGTTTAAAGCCGCCTGGGTTAAGGGCGTTTAGGGCTCGTTCTCCGGCGTGGCCAAAGGGGGTGTGGCCAAGGTCGTGCCCAAGGGCAATGGCCTCGGTTAAATCTTCGTTTAAGCGCAGGGCCCGGGCTATGGTGCGGGCTATTTGGCTTACCTCTAGCGTGTGGGTTAGCCGGGTGCGGTAATGGTCGCCCTCTGGCGAAAGAAACACCTGGGTTTTTTGTTTTAAGCGGCGAAACGCTTTGCAGTGAATAATGCGGTCTCTGTCTCGCTGAAAAGAGGTGCGCAGCAAGCATTCTTCTTCGGGCACTAGGCGGCCTTTGCTGTTTTGGCTTAGTGTTGCCGCCGAAGATAACGTCGCTTTTTCCATTGCTTCGGTTTGTTCTCTTACTGTCATGGCCTCTCCTTACCTGCCCTTTGGGCAAATTAAAAAGACACTGGGTGTGCGAAAAAATAAAATGCCCCCAGCATCTTTGTGTTATAGGCGAGACGTTTTAAAACCATGCCCTTATTTTAAAACCGCAACTTTTTGCGTGCCAAAGTGTGTTTACCCCAATAAACCATTAACCAAAAAACAACGCACACTTTTGCCCCTTTGGGCAGGCCATCCGCCGTTCCTAATTCAATTGTATTTTAGGCAGCAAGTGCATCTGTTTTGCTGCCCTATAAGATATATACGACACAACCCCACAAAACCCTTCTTTTAATAAAAAGAATTTTAAGTGGGGTTGCATTTTTTAAAAAAGATTGTTACCAGGTTTATATTTTTTTGTTGCCCGCAAAAAAGCCGCTGCTTTACCGGTAATGCCAATATTTTCTATCCAGGTTGCGGTACTGCACTGCCTCGGCCACGTGCTGGGCATCTATCACTTCTGCCCCGTCCAAATCTGCAATGGTTCGGCTTACCCGCAGCATTCTATCGTACCCCCGGGCCGAAAGCCCCAGCCGCTGAAAAGCAGTTTTTAAGGTAGTTGCCGCGCGTGGGGTAAGGGCACAGTCCTGCCGCAGGCGCTCGCCCACAAGGGCGGCATTGGGCACTAACGGGCGCTGCCCGGCCCGGCCAGCCGCAAAAGCACGGGCTGTTAGCACCCTTTGCAAAACAGCGGCGCTTTCTTCCCCACCTTGGGTGGCGCTTATGTCGTCGTATTCCACCGGCTGCACCTCTACGTGCAGGTCAATTCTGTCTAGCAAGGGGCCGCTCACCTTTTGCAGGTATCGGTCAATAGCGGCCATGTTGCACCGGCATTCCCGTGTAGGGTGGCCAAAATAGCCACAGGGGCAAGGGTTCATGGCGGCCACCAGCATAAACCGGCTGGGGAAACTTACCGTGCCCGCCACCCGGCTTACCGTAACCACGCCATCTTCCAGCGGCTGGCGCAACACTTCTAACGATTCCCGTATAAACTCCGGCAGTTCATCTAAAAACAAAACCCCGTTGTTGGCAAGGCTTATTTCGCCGGGTTTGGGCTGGCTGCCACCACCCGCAAGCCCGGCCGGGCTAACCGAGTGATGCGGCGAGCGGAATGGCCTGGTAGTTACCAGCCCACCGCTGTTACCCTGCTTTTGCAGCAGCCCGGCCACCGAATATATTTTGCTGGTTTCGATGGCTTCGGCATAGGTAAGCGGCGGCAAAATGCCCGGCAGCCGCTTTGCCAGCATGCTTTTGCCACTGCCGGGCGCGCCTACCATTAAAATATTGTGCAGGCCGGCCGCAGCAATCTCTAGGGCTCGCCTTGCTTCTAGCTGGCCGCGCACATCTCGTAAATCTGGTATTAAGCCCGCCACTTCTTGCAGCGATATATTGGTTTTAGGGGCCGGTGCTAGTGGCTGCTGCCCGGCAAGGTGCAAAATGGCATCTTTTGCGGTGTTTAAGGGGTATACCTGTAAATTTTCTACCAGTGCGGCTTCTTGGGCGTTTGCCTGTGGCACAAAAAGCTTGTTAATGCCCGCTTGCCGGCAGGCCAGCGCCATGGGCAACACCCCACTTACCGGGCGCACATTTCCGTTTAAGCTTAATTCGCCAATAAAAGCACAATCGGGGGCAATGGGCTGTATTTGCTCGCCCGCCACCAACAGCCCCAATAGCAGGGGTAAATCGTACACCGGGCCGGTTTTTCGGGTATCGGCTGGGGCAAGGTTTACCGTTATGCGGCTTGCAGGGTAGCTAAAGCCAAGGTTTTTTAGCGCACTGCGCACCCTGTCGGTCGCTTCTTTCACCGCATTATCGGGCAGGCCCACAATGGCAAACTGCGGCAACCCGCCCGATACATCCACTTCCACCGTTACCACATACCCATCTAGGGCTGTTACCCCAAGGCTGTGCAATTTAGCAAATATACCCGCCACCCACTTTCGATAAAATACGCCAATTTTCGCAACAGTTCTATTATACGGTTCCGGCGTGGTTTCGTAAAGGGGAAATACGCTCTCTTATAACAAAATAAAACTGGCTATAATGTTGCGTATAGTTAAAAATGGTGGTTTGGTTTGAGAAAATGAGCACAACACACCTTTATCCGCAAGCTTTTTTATATGCTTGCATAATATTCCTGTTGCGCCGTTGTAAAAACAACATATTTAAAACTGCCTAAACGTTATACTTGTTGCATAAGGGGCTGGCACATTTTGCTGGCCCCTGCATAACAATAAATTTTGGAGGTATTGTATGGGAATGTTTTGTTACCAATGCCAAGAAACCGCAAAAGGAACCGGTTGTACCCTGCGTGGGGTGTGCGGCAAAACCGAACAGGTTGCCAATTTGCAAGATTTGCTGATTTACACGCTGAAAGGCATTTCGCAAATTGTTGTAGAAGGAAAGCTGGACGCCACCAGCCTGCCACAGCTAAACCAGCAAATGATGAATAGCTTGTTTATGACCATTACCAACGCAAATTTTGATGAAGACGCTATAGAAACACAAGTTAAAACCATGCTACAAATGCGGGATGACCTGCTGCAAAAAACCAACATTGCAAACCCCACCGAAGCCATGATATTTACCGCGCATACCCATGAAGAGAGGCTTGAAAAAGCAAACATGGTTGGTGTACTTGCTACAGCCAACGAAGATGTGCGCTCTTTGCGAGAGATGATTACCTACGGGCTAAAGGGTATGGCCGCCTATGCCCAGCACGCCTATAACCTTGGCAAGCAAAACCCCGAAATAGCCGCCTTTATTTACACCGCATTGGCTGCTACACTAAACGATACCCTAACCGCCGACGACCTTGTAGCCCTTACATTACAAACCGGGCAACATGGTGTAACCGCTATGGCACTGTTAGATGCTGCCAACACTGCCAAATATGGCAACCCCGAAATTACTACAGTGGATATTGGGGTGCGCAGCAATCCTGCCATTCTAATTTCTGGCCACGATTTAACCGACCTTGAACAGCTACTGGAGCAAACCAATGGCAGCGGTGTAGACGTGTACACCCATAGTGAAATGCTGCCCGCACACTATTACCCCGCTTTTAAAAAATACCCACACTTTGCGGGCAACTATGGCAATGCCTGGTGGAAGCAACTGGATGAATTTAAAACCTTTAACGGCCCTATTTTATTTACCACCAACTGCATTGTGCCACCAAAAGACGAGGAAATAAAAAACCGCATATTTACTACTGGGGCCTCTGGCTACCCCGGTTGCCAACATATAGTACCAAACGCCGATGGCAAAAAGGACTTTAGTGCCATTATTGCTATGGCAAAAAAGCTGCCTGCCCCGCAGCAAATAGAAACTGGCAGCATTGTGGGTGGCTTTGCCCACAACCAGGTGTTGCAATTGGCCGATACTGTTGTTGACGCCGTGAAAAGCGGTGCTATTAAAAAATTTGTGGTAATGGCCGGCTGCGACGGCCGCATGCCAAGCCGAGATTATTACACACAATTTGCCGAAAAATTGCCGCAAGATACCGTTATTTTAACGGCAGGCTGCGCCAAGTACCGTTACAACAAGCTTCCGCTGGGTGATATTGGCGGTATTCCGCGCGTACTAGACGCCGGCCAATGCAACGATTCGTACTCCTTGGTGGTTATTGCCCTAAAGCTAAAAGAGGTTTTTGGGCTGGATGATATTAACGACCTGCCCATTATTTATAACATTGCCTGGTACGAGCAAAAGGCCGTAATTGTTTTGCTTGCTTTGCTAGCCCTGGGGGTTAAAAACATTCACTTAGGCCCCACACTGCCGGGGTTTCTTTCGCCCAACGTGGCAAATGTGTTGGTAGAAAAATTTGGCATTGCTAAAGCGGATACCGTAGAAAAAGACATGGAGCTATTTTTTAGCTAAAACTTTTAAGCGCCGCCAGCACATTTTACTTAACCCCGCCAATTTTGGCGGGGTTAAGTTTTTAGGCCGCCACGCTTTTGTGGTTTACAAAATATATGCTGCCTTCCTTATTTTATAAACGGGCCCACTACATCCCTCGCTCACCCTCAAACTTATCTTTGCTGGCCCAAAGCCCCAGGCTTGGTTTAGAAATATAATATATTTCGTCGCCGTTTGGCAGTGTATTAAAACCATCTAACAATTTTTGCGGGTTGTACATACGGGCCGCTTGCTGGTACGGCAGGTAGCCAAAAAGCGCCCTCTCTACCTCTTGCTTTGTTAAGTGCTGGGTGCAATAGGTGATGGAAAAGCGGCCGTCGCTACTGCCATGGATAAGATGTGCCGCCGCCGATAAGCTATCCCGCAGGTCTGCGTTTTCTTCCACCAGCTGCAACACTTTTTCGCGGCCACAGTAGCCATATTTGCGAATAAGCGGGTCTATCTCCGCATCCTCGCCAAATTTTTCTACCCCCGGGGCCAACACAATAAGCTCGCCACCATCGGCAATGGCCATGCGGGTGCGGTAAATGCTTTTGTTGCCAATCCAGGTACTTCTAAATTCGGTTTCGTTTAGGTAAACAACCACTTTTTTTAAGGGTTTGTCTACCAATATCATGTTGGTTTGCTGTGCTTTGGCCACCGCGGCCTCGAAATATTTGCGCCCACGCCCAATATACAGCCCATGGGTACAAATGTTGCCACCCGGCGCTGTTGTTACCGTGAGCACGTAGCACAGCGGCACCTTTTTCAAAAAATGTTCCTGAGCATAATCGAACACTTGGCGCACCGGTGTTTTATCCCGGCCCATTATGCGCTCCATGCCGTAAAAAGCCCCCAGCATATGCGATAAATTAATGATGGAAAAGCCGCCGCAGCCCACAAATATGTTTTTGCTTTGGTTGGCCATGCCCACTATCTCGTGCGGCACCACCTGCCCAACAGACAAAACAAGGTCGTATTCTCCCTGCATAACATGGCGGCTCACCTCCACATCAATGGAGGTATCCAGCAGGTTACCGGATACCTTGGCAACAAATTTGCCCGGTACGGTGCCCAAGTGCACGGTATCTTTGCGCCAGTTGTGCATAATAAACCGGTCAAACGGGATATCGCCATACATGTGGCGGCATTCGTCCGGCGTCATTGCTGCATGGGTGCCCAACGCCACCAGCAGGTTTACATGGCAGCCTGGCTCTAAAAAATGATAATAGAGGTTTGCGATATTCCCTGCATTTGAATGGTAGCGGGTATAATCGGGCACAACCAGCAGCACCCGTTTTAACCCCTGGCAGCCAGCTACCGATTGCTTGATGGCCTTTGCAAGCTGTGCCCCGGTAATGCCAGCGTGCCCCTTCTCTTCCAGTATAAGCTCGGTCATGGTTAGCCTCCCACAGTATCTTTTGTTTATAAGCCAAGGCCGCAACACAATTGCAGCGTTAGCTTTATTATAACTGGTTAACAAAACAATGCCAGCCTTAACTGCTGTGTTAACGTACAAAAAAACTTGGCTTTTTTGTGGAAGTTTTACTTGTAAGAAAGTGACAATTTGCATAAAAAAAGAAAACCGCCTGTGTTATACAGACGGTTTTCTTTGGTGGAGCTGATGAGGATCGAACTCACTACCTCTTGAATGCCATTCAAGCGCTCTCCCAGGTGAGCTACAGCCCCATATATCGGGTACCACTGCGCCTACAAGACGCTTAATTATAGTATCAAAAGCCCCTGCAATTGTCAAGCCCCTTTTCACGGTTTTTTCTTCTGCCCAGCAAGCCGTTTAAAAACCGGATAATTTTTATATGAATTTGCCATGCTATTGTTGCTGCCAGCGCCGTTTTAAAAGCCGGTAAACAACATAGCAAAGCAGGCTACCTGCTACCACCAGCACCAATATTAGTATGGCGCAGTGCATAAAAAAGGTATCTGGCAAAATGGTGATGACTGGATCAAACCGGGGGTCGAAAATCCAATAATCGTTGTTAAAAAACAACTTGTGGAACCCTACAAAAAACATTTGCCAATTTAGCGCAATTAGCCCGCCCAGCACCGCCGGAATAGCCACGGCGGCAATAGCCGTAAGCTTTAAAAAGGCCACCTGCTTGCGGCGCAACTTTAAAAAAACACCTATGCAAACCACGGCAAAGCTAACCCCCAGCAGTGTTTGCACCACCAAAAAAATGTTTTTCACTTCCTCGAAATGGATGCCCCCCGGCACCGACATAGCAAGGGTGGGCAGCTGTAGCGGCCCTGTGTAAAAAATAGAGTTGTACGAGATCAGCGCATCGTAATTGGCACGTATTTCGCCCGGGGCAAGGCCAGAAATAGCTGGGATGTCCAGCGCTGTGATATCGGCATAATACAGCGGCCTAAAGTTAAGCGTAAACACCACCGCAAACGAAATTATAAACAAGGTGCACACCAGCGCAAGCAACACATTGCCGGCTGTAAACAGTTTTTCTTTTTTCATGCGTAGCACCTCGTTTATATAAAATTAAAGGGCAAAAACCCGGCATGGATTAAGCAACCAATAAATAACCAAATAACAAATTACCGCCCAATACATTGTAATATATTTGGCGGTAATTTTATACCCCAGCCCACAAAATAACATAAAAACAGCACAAGCACCTTTTGGCAGCGCCCGCTTTGCAGGGCTATAACTGGATATACCCTGTGGCTATATTGTTTACAAAAGCGGCGTCGTGCTCTACAAACAGCATGGTTGGCTGGCTGCTTTCAATCGCTTGTTCAATCTGCTCTCGGCTTAAAATATCAATATAGTTCAGTGGTTCGTCCCACACAAACAGGTGGGCGGGTTTTGCAAGGCTGGCCGCAAGGCAAACCTTTTTCTTTTGGCCGGCGCTGTACCGCTGCATGGGCTGGTTAAAGGTTTCCCGCTCGAAATTAAGCTTGCGCAAAAGCGCCAAAAACAGGCTTGGATCTATCTTTTGGCTGGCTACAAATTCTTGTAGGTCTCCTTGCAAAAAGCTGGTGTTTTGCGGCAGGGTGCTTATAATAAGCTGCCCTGGCTTTTGCAGGCGGCCACCGGTTGGCATATATAACCCTTCCACCAATTTTACTAGGCTGGTTTTTCCGCTTCCGTTTTGCCCGGTAACCGCTATTCTATCCCCTGCTTTAATGGCAAAGTTAAGGTTATTTAAAATGGGCGGGCCACCATACCCAAAGGTAAGGTCTTCGGCCAAAAGCAGCGTGGGTTTAGGTGCCTTTAGCGCCATAAACTTTAAAGGCTCGGCTTGCTCTATATTTTTAAGCAGGGTTTGCTGCTCTTCAATTTCTTTGGCCTGGCGCCGCTCAATGCTTTTGCTGCGCTTCATCATTTTGGCCGCCTGGTGCCCTATATAGCCCCTGTCTAACCCGGCTGGCGCATCGTCCTTTAACATGCTGCCATATTTGCTTTTTTCCACCTTATCGCTCCAGCGCTCGGTTTGTTTGGCCGCCACCTTTAAGCGGTTAATATTTTTTTGCAGCTTTTCATTTTCGGCCAGCTCAAAATTATCTTGCAGGGTGCGGTTGGCGTGCCAGCTGCTGTAGTTGCCCTTTTGCAGCTCAATATCGTTGCGGTTTATCGAAAGTATATGGTCCACCGCTTGGTCTAAAAAGTCTCTATCGTGGCTTACCAGTATAAACCCGCTTTTGCCGCTTAGCCACTTGGCCACTATGGTTCGGCCTTCGGTGTCCAGATGATCGGTCGGTTCATCAATTAGCAAAAAATGGTGCTTTTTTAAAAAGATAGCCGCAAGCATTAGCTTTACTTGCTCGCCCCCAGACAGGGTTTTAAACGGCCGCAACAGCGCCTGCCCCTCTACCCCAAGTTTGCCGGCTTCGGCTTCTATCGCCTCGTTAATGGTGTAGCCGCCCGCCGTGGCATAGGCATGTTCTATATCGCCGTATTCTTCCATCGCCTTTGGGGTAGCCGTTGCTGTTAAGGCTTGCATCTGCTGCTCCCAAGCATCGAAGGGGGCAATAATGGCACGGCAAACCGTGAGGGCTGGCTGCTCGGTATCGTTTATTTTGGCGGGGAAATAATCGAACTTTTGCGCCGATATAATTTGCCCCCGCCCTTGTAGCTGCCCCAATAAAAGGCGCAAAAAAGTGGTTTTGCCACGGCCATTGCGGCCAACAAGGCCCAGCCGCCAGCTGGTATCTAGGTTTAAGGTAACATTATTAAACACCGGTTGCAGCGCCCCGGGGTAGCTAAAACTAAGGTTTTTAATTTGTATAACAGACATTTTCATTCACCCTTTCTGTACATTGGCTTTTACGCCAACACAAAACAAACCGCAGGGCGCCGGGGTGCCGGTTTCCTGCGGTTTGTTTACCATGGCAGGCAAACAAAAAAACAGGAACCCGCTTGTGGCTAAACCGCAGGCATACACACAAATGTACACCGCCGTTTGCACCTTACACAAAGCTGCCCTGCATACAGTACCAAATAGCACGCCTTTAACGGCATGCACCAGTATTCTGTAAGCAATTTAGGCATCTTTACGCAAGTTCGGGTTCCTCATTTCTAATTTAAAATTTTATGGCAAGATGGGTAACAAACACCCTGCTTTTGTATCATACTCATTTTTGGCGGCAACGTCAACCCCTGTGTAAAAAAACAAAGTTAACTGCCCAGCGTTTGTTTATTCAGCAAGTCTTTCAACTCGTCCATAAAGGTGTTTATATCGCTAAACTGGCGGTAAACCGAGGCAAACCGCACATAAGCCACCTCATCAATTTTTTTAAGCTCTACCATTGCAAGCTCGCCAATGGTAATAGAGCTTACCTCCCGCTCGTATCCACTTAGCAGGTTTTGCTCAATTGTATTCACAATATCTTCTAGCATTTGGTACGATACCGGGCGCTTGTAGCTGGCACGCATTAACCCGCGCAGCAGCTTTTCGCGGTCAAACGCTTCTCGAGATTTATCTTTTTTGATTACCATAAGGGCCACGGTTTCCACTATTTCGTAAGTGGTAAACCTTTTGCCGCATTCCAGGCATTCGCGGCGGCGGCGTATGCGTGCCCCGTCGTCTGCCGGGCGGGAATCAATTACCTTGGAGTCGATATTTCCACAGTATGGACACTTCATAAAAATCCCCTTCTTATGGTACTGTATATTTTATTTGGTTTTGCAAACCATTTTTAGCCCAGTAAGGTGTTTAAAAAAGCCATGGCATCCAATAAATCTTGCAGGGTATCAAATCCATCTCGGTACAACTCTATCACAAAATCGCCCGTATAGCCGGTGCTTTTAAGCTGCTGTATCAGGGGCACAAAATTAAAATTGCCACGGCCGGGCGGCAGGCAGTTTTCGCGGCTGGTAAAATCGCTAATATGCACGTGGCCAATATCCTTGCCCATCGCTCTTGCCATATCCAGCACCGAGGCCCCATACCGCTGCACCTGTTTTGTATCCAGCACAAAGGCGGCATGGTTTTTCAAAAGCGGCTTTATTTGGCGCACCGCAGGCGGGCTTGCCAGCCTACAGTACGATACATTTTCGTGGCAAAGGGTAACCCCATATTCCTGCCCGGCATCGGCCAAAATGCAAAAGTTTTTAGCGTATCGTTCCAGCGCAAATTTTTCTACATTATACAAATGGTCTCCGTGAAAAACAAGTTTATCGGCCCCTAAAATTTTTGCCACCTCAAAATAGCGGCGGTACATTTTCAGGCCATCTTCAAACCGGCCTTGGTACTCGGTGGCAAACAAAAAGCCTTCCATAGCCGAGGTAAACGGGTGAAGCGATGCCACCTGAATGCCCGAAGACTGCACAACATCCAGCAATTTGGCAACATACCCGTCTTCTAGCTCGTGAAACGTGTTTAAAAATATTTCGGTAACCGGCACACCTGCATCGGCCAATTGTTTCAGTGCATCTAGGGTATTTTGGGGGTAAAAACAGGCAGTGGAAATACCACAACGCATGTGGGCCTCCTAACAGCGGGGGGTAAGCCCGGGGTATTGTAAACTGGTTTTGCAAGATATACCCCGGCTATCGTCTCAATTCTTTGGCTTATTATCTCATAAAATGGGGCAAAATGCAAAGGAAAGCCATTACCGTTTGGGCCTTGGCGCTGCATGGATAGCCCCATCGCCAAAAATTGCGGCGGCCTCACCAATGGCCTCGCCAAAGGTGGGGTGCGGGTAAATAATTTCGCCCAACTGGGCGGTGGTTAGCCCGTTTGCTATGGCAAGGGTAAGGGGGTTAATCAAATCGGTTGCACGGGGGCAAATAAGCTCGGCCCCTAGCAGTTTGCCGGTTTGCTGCTGGGCAATTAATTTTATATAGCTGCGCCCCGCACCCGCAATAAGGGTGCGCCCATTGGCCGCTAAGGTAAATTTATTGGCCGTTATTGCAATGCCCTGCTCGGCGGCGGCTTCTTCTGTTAAGCCAACCACCGCAACCTCTGGCCGGGCGTAAATGCAGGCCGGTACCAAGCTAAGGTTTTTAGACGGCGTTTTGCCCGCCATGTGCTCTACCGCTACCTCTGCCTGTGCACTGGCAAGGTGCGCCAGCTGCATGCCTGCCACAATATCGCCAACGGCATACACCCCGGCAATATTGGTGCAAAAGTGCGCATCTACCTGCACAAACCCGTTTTGGGTTTGCAATGCCAGTTCTTCTGCCACCACGTTTTCTAGCACGGGTTTGCGGCCAGTTGCCACCAAAATGGCATCGGCATCCACGGTTTTCTCTTCTTCTTTTTGGGTAAAGCTGCACTGCAGTGCGCCGTTTTGCTGCTTAATACCCTGCACCATGGCACCTGTATACAGGGCCACGCCATCTTTTTTAAGGGCCATAGCAACGCTTTGCCCTACCTCGCGCCCCATGGCCGGCAGGGCACGCGGGGCAGCCTCTATTAGGTGCACCTGGGCCCCAAGGGCGGCATACAGGCTGGCAAATTCTACCCCAATAACCCCGGCGCCAATAATGGCAAGGCGGGGGTGTATGGTGGCATTGGCCAGCATTTCGTCGCTGGTAAAAACACCGGGCAGGTTGCTGCCCGGTATGGGCGGCATGGCAGGTTTGCTGCCGGTGGCAAGCAAAATATGCTTTGTGGCCAATAGCCGGGTTTCTTCGCCTGTGCTAACCTCTACCTTGCCCACAGCCACCACCCGGCCGGTGCCGTTATATATGGCTATTTTATTGGCTTTTAAAAGCTGCTCTACCCCACTGTTTAGCTGCTGCACTACCTCGTTTTTGCGGGCATACATGGCGGCGGCATTGTAGGCAAGGCCTTCGCACTCTACCCCCATGGTGGCAAAATTATCTTTGGCTTCTTTATATAATTCAGCACTATGCAGCAGCGCTTTGGTGGGCATGCAACCACGGTTTAAGCAGGTGCCGCCAATTTCGCCTTTTTCTATAATGGCTACCGTAAACCCAAGCTGTGCCGCGCGTATAGCGCCCACATACCCACCCGGGCCCGAGCCTATTACAACCAAATCAAATGTTTCCATGTTTCCCTCCAAGTAAAGTAAAATGTCCTGTTTTTATACCCGTGGTCTGCATCGCTTAGCTGCTAAACAAATAGCCGCTTTGTAAGCCTTGCAAGCTCCTGCAAAAAATCCCCGTCCATTTGTTTGCTAAGGCAGGCCAAGCTGGCTTCAATTACTTTTTCGTCCAGCTTAATGCCCTGCAAGGCAGCTGCCACAATTTCGGTCCAGTCGGTGTCCATGGCATCGGTAAATACCTTTGCTTCCTCTATCTTCCCCTCCCGGGCTTGCAGCAATATCTCAACCTCGCCAACGCTAAGCCGCCCGCCTACCCTTGCGGTATAAGCAAAAGGCTTGCCCATGCGCCACTGGGCAGAGGCGTGTTTCTCGGTCAATTTGTTCCACTTTTGGGCAGGCAAAGCCGTGCTGGCAAGGGTTTGCACCGGTGCGCCGTACACACTGCCAAAAGCCTTTACCAAAGCGCTTTGCATAGCTTGCGGGGTAATTTGGGGCGCAAGCTGGCACAGGTTTACCACCCTTGCCTGCACGCTGGTTACCCCTTTACCCGCCAGCTTTTCTGGCGAAGGGTTTAGGTACTTGCCCAGTTTTTGCATATCACTGTTCATTAAAATAGTGCCATGGTGGTAGTAAAAATCTCCGGCGCGGTAAAACGCATTGCCCGAAAACTTGCGCCCCTCGGCCAAAATATCGTTGCGGCCACTGCGCACTGCCTCTATGCCAAATTGGCGGGCCGCCAGCCGAATCACCTCGGTTTGTTTCGCAAGGTCGTACTTCGCTTTGCGGGCAATAAAGGTAAAGTTTTGGTTGCCCATATCGTGGTATACCGCCCCGCCACCCGAAAGACGGCGTGCCAGCCTGCCACCGTCCTGCTCCAGCAGGTCTACATTGCACTCTCGCCATGCGTTTTGGTTGCGGCCAACTACCACGGTGTTATCGTTTTGCCAAAGGTATAAAATTACCTGCCCCGGCTGCACCATGGTAAGCAACAGTTCTTCTGCCGCAAGGTTACGCCAGGGGTTGGTTTCGGTGGTTTGGTATACGGTAAGGGTCATGTAAAACTCCTTGTATAGCCAGCTAAGTGTAAAAGCGGCCCACTAGCATTGAGGATTTTTGCTGCAAGGCTAGGCGTAAAATTGCAGCACTCCTAGCGGAATGCAAGATTTTACAACGGCGCATTGTGGCAAAAAAGCCAAGGATATGGGCTGGTTTTATACTTGGTTGGCTATAAATTCAATAGCACCAATTAGCACAAAGCCGGGCAGCAAACGCCACCCGGCCTTGTGTCATCAATTTATCGGGCAAAATCGTACTTTAGCACCGGGTTACGGGCAGCGCCCACTTCGTCGGGGCGGCGCACCGGGGTGCTGTGTGGGGCGCTGTGCAGCGCCTCTGGATTTTGGTGGGCAAGCGCCACCAGTGCACGAAACGCCTCGGCCGCCTCGGCCAGCGTTTCTATGCTCTCGGTTTCGGTGGGCTCAAACATCAGCGCTTCTTCTACAATCAGCGGGAAATACATGGTAGGCGGGTGAATACCATAATCCAGCAAGCCCTTGGCAAGGTCCAGCGCCGAAACACCGGTTTCCTTTTTAAGGGTTTTCATGCTAAGCACAAATTCGTGCATGCAGGTGCGGTTGTAGGCAATTTCGGCGGGGGTTGCCAGTTTGCGCATTAGGTAGTTTGCGTTTAACACCGCCCCAGTGGCCGCAGCCGGTATGCCCTGCTGGCCCAAAGTTAGCACATAGCAAAGTGCCCGCAACGTAATTAAAAAGTTGCCATAAAAGCTGCGCACCTTGCCAATGCTGTCGGGGATATCGTTACTTAAAACAAGAGTGCCCCCCTCTTGGGCTACTACCGGGCGGGGCAAAAACGGCGCCAAAATTGTTTTGCAGCCAACCGCACCGCTGCCGGGGCCACCGCCGCCGTGCGGGGTGCTAAAGGTTTTGTGCAAATTTAGGTGGATTACATCGAAGCCCATATCGCCGGGGCGCACAATGCCCATAATAGCGTTTAGGTTGGCACCATCGTAATAATTCAACCCACCTGCATCGTGCACAATTTGGGTAATTTCGCAGATGTTTTTTTCGAACAAACCCAGCGTATTGGGGTTGGTTAGCATAAGGCCCGCTGTGTCGGCCCCGGCAGCCGCCCGCAGCGCTTCTACATCCACGCCGCCATCGGGGGCACTGGGTATGGTAACCACGGTATAGCCATTCATGGCGGCGCTGGCTGGGTTGGTGCCATGGGCAGCGTCTGGCACCAGCATTTTGGTTCGGGTTTTGCCCTCGCCGCGTTTTTTGTGGTAGGCCTTTATCATGGCAATGCCGGTGTATTCGCCGTGGGCACCTGCCGCCGGCTGAAACGTCATGCAATCCATACCAGTAATTTCATCCAGCAATTCTTCAGCCATTTGCATTACCTGCAAAGCCCCCTGCACTGTGTGGGGGGGCTGCAGCGGGTGCAGTTCGGCAAAGCCGGGCAGCGCTGCCATTTCATCGTTAATTTTGGGGTTGTACTTCATGGTACAGCTGCCCAGCGGGTAAAACCCGTTGTTTACACCACGGCTATTGCGCTCTAATTCCGAATAATGGCGAGAAATTTCGCCTTCGGTAATTTCGGGCAAATTGGGCGCTGTTTGGCGGGTATATTCGGCAGCGGGTTGTAGGGTGGGTACATCGTTTGCAGGCAGCATATCGCAGCCATGGCCGGGGCGGCTTCGCTCAAAAATCAGTTTCATGCTTGCGCCTCCCTTTTGCAAATTTGCACCACAGTGTCTATTTCTTCTTTGGTGTTTAGCTCGGTGCAGCACCACAAAATGCCACCCTCTACCGCAAGGCCACCCAAAATGCCTTTAGCTTCCAAAGCAGTAAGCAGTTTTTGTGGCTCTACCGGGCACTCGGTAACAAATTCATGAAAAAACTCGCCCTTATACCGGCGGGCAAACCCTGCTTTTTCAAGCTCTGCCGCCATATAGTGGGCTTTGGAATAGCATTGGCTGGCCACCTGTTGTAACCCTGCCGGGCCAAGAGCAGCCAAATACACTGTGGCGGTTAGGGCGCACAGCGCCTGGTTGGTGCAAACACTGCTAAGGGCTTTTTCGCGGCGAATATGCTGCTCGCGCGCTTGCAGGGTAAGCACATAGCAGCGTTTACCGTCCGCATCGGTGGTTTCGCCCGCAATGCGGCCGGGCAGGCGGCGCATCATGGCTTTGGTGCTGGCCATAAAGCCAAGGTAAGGCCCGCCAAAGCTAAGCGGCATACCCAAAGGCTGCCCCTCGCCCACTGCAATGTCGGCCCCGGCTTCGGCTGGGGTTTGCAGCAAACCAAGGGCTATGGGGTTGCAGCCATAAATTAGTTTTACGCCGGCAGCATGGCACAGTTCGGCCGCCGCTTTGGCGTCTTCTAACTGGCCAAAGTAGTTGGGGCTTTGCAGGTACAGGCAGGCAACTTCGGGGCCAAGGGCCTCTTTTAGTGCTTGCATGTTTATCACGCCGTTTTCGGCCGCAATGGGCACCACCGGGGCGCCAGCGCTATCGCTGTAAGTTTGTATGGTGTCTATGGTATCGGAGTGGGCGGTGGCCGCCACCAGCACGGTTTGGCGGGCACGCTCGCGGCACATAATGGTGGCTTCGGCAGCGGCACTGGCCCCGTCGTACACCGAGGCATTGGCCACATCCATGCCGGTCAACTCGCAAATTTCGGTTTGATATTCGAAAATCATTTGCAGGGTGCCCTGGCTCACCTCGGCTTGGTAGGGGGTGTAGGCAGTAACAAAGGTTTCTTTGCTGGCCACCTGCTTTACAATAGACGGAATATAGTGCCGGTAAGCCCCCGCCCCACGAAAGATGGTGGGAAACACGGTGTTTTGCGCTTCCATCCCCTGTAAAATGCGGCGCACTTCCAGCTCGCTTTTGCCAGGCGGAATTGCCAGTTCTCCCGCCAGCATTTCGTTTGGTATATCGGCAAACAGCTCTTCGGCATGTTGCATGCCAATGGCATTTAGCATTTGTTGCCTGCTGGCCGGGGTGCTTGGTATATAGCTACCCATTTTATGCCTCCTCTTGTATAAAGGCCTCGTACTCTTCAGCGTTAAGCAGTTCATCTTCCAGCTCAATGCCCTCGGCTTCAATTAGCCAGGCATCGTAACAATCGGTATTAATCATGGCGGGGTCGTCCAGCAGCAGCTCGTTTACAGCGGCCACCACGGCGGTTACCGGGCTAAACACGTCCGACACCGCCTTCACCGATTCTACGTCGGCAAAAGATTCGCCCACCGTAAGTGCATCGCCCACCGAAGGCAGGTTTACAAAAACAAGGTCTCCCAGCTCGTTTTGGGCATGGTCGGTTAAGCCAATTTGCACAGTGCCCTCGGCAGTTTTCTTCAGCCATTCGTGGCTTTTGGTGTACTTTAAGTTTGCAGGAAAATTCATGATTGTACTCCTCTCTAACAATTAATTTTGTTGTTCCAACACTAAAAAACCAAAGCTTTTATGTAGTATGTTATTCCCCGCCTCGGGCGGGAAATAACAGGTATGATTTCATCTTGCAAAAAACACGTTCTTTTTTTGTCACTTACTGGCTCGCCTATAAAACGGCAGTTTTATCACTTCGGCTTCAACACGGCGGCCACGCACGTCAACTTCTACCAAGGTGCCAGGCTCGCGGTATTGGTTTGGCAGCAGGGCCATGGCACCGGCATAACCCACAAACGGCAGCTGCGTGCCCGAGGTTACCACCCCAATTTCTTCGCCGTTTTGGCTATACACCGCGCAGCCTTCGCGCGCAATGCCACGCCCTACCATTTTAAGGCCGGTGCGCCGGCGGGCAGGCTCGCCTTTTTCTTCCAGCGCCGCCTTGCCAATAAAATCCGGCTTATCCATTTTTACAAAAAAGCTAAGGGCCGCTTCGCGCGGGGTAATCACGTCATCCATTTCGTGGCCATACAGCGGCATGCCGGCCTCCAGCCGCAGGGTATCGCGCGCGCCAAGGCCACAGGGTATCAGGCCTTCTTCTTTGCCGGCAGCCAGCAGGGCGTCCCACAATAGGGGGCCGTTTTCTGTAGCGCAGTACAATTCAAACCCATCTTCGCCGGTATACCCTGTGCGCGAAACGATACATTCGATACCCGCCACATCCATTTGCCCCACAAAGGTATAGGGCTTTACGGGCAGGGCGGCTTTGTCGGCCACTTTGGCCAAAATGGCCTCGGCCTTGGGTCCTTGCAGCGCAAGCTCCGAAATATTGCCTGAATTATCAGTCATGTCTACGTCCACCGGTAAATGCGCCTTTATCCAGTCGATATCTTTTTGGAGGTTAGCGGCGTTTACCACCAGCAAATATAGGTGCTGGCTATAGCGGTACACAATCAAATCGTCCACCACGCCGCCTGCCTTGTTACACATAGGGCTATAGCGGCAATCGCCGTTGGCCATGCCCTCCATATTATTGGTAAGCAGCTGTTGCAAAAACGGCAATGCGCCTGTGCCGCTAATCAGCAGTTCCCCCATGTGCGAAACATCGAACAAACCGGCGGCGGTGCGCACGGCCATATGCTCGGCAATAACGCCGGTGGGGTACTGCACCGGCATTAAGTAACCGGCAAACGGCACCATTTTGCCACCAGCAGCCAGGTGGTTTTCGTACAGGGCTGTTTTTTTCTCCAAAACCCATTCCCCTTTCGGTTAAGCTATAGTTAAGCCGATTTGAAAGCAAGCCAAAATTTACGAGGCTATTTTTTTGTTTAACAAGGTGGACGACGCAGCCTTACTGGCGTAAGGCAAGGAGGACAACGAAGTTAAACAGGAAACAGACCACTATAGATGGATTGCTTTTGAATTGGTATAACTATATAATAATGGTACAATTGTAGCCCGCTAAGTAAGGCTTTGTCAACCAAAAAAGGGGGCCTATTGCCGCCAAAATGTAACACTTGACATTTGCCCCTATTTGCTTTAAATTAGTAAGGTATCATTAGTAAAAAAGCACCCGCTTTGGGGCTGCTAAAACAAGGGCGATTAGCTCAGCTGGGAGAGCGCTGCGTTCGCAACGCAGAGGTCGTGAGTTCGATCCTCATATCGTCCACCATTAAAAACCATCGTTAAACCGGTGGTTTTTAGTCTTTTGTAAGCTCTATTTATCCCTGCAGTAAACACCAAACAACATAACAATGCATCATATTACACAATTTTGGCAGTCAAAACGGCAGTCAAACTCATATCCTAAATAACAAAAAACCGGCAGCTGATTGCCGCCGGAATTTCGTTATTAATATTGCGCGGAATTATAGCATTCTTTGTATTCTCTCGCTGCGTTAACAATATCTAAATCGTACCGACCGCTGTTCAGTTTTTTCATGGCTTTGTAAAATTCCCCTGGGCTGTTTATGCTATCTATAATCTTGCAAACAGGCTCCCAGTCTTTGTGATTTTTTGCGGCGCTTTTCATATCTATTTACCTCTTTTTTTAATGCTTATAGTTAATGTTATCGTGGCGGCCAGTGCTGCGATTAACCACCAGCCTAGAGACGCAAACAGTGCGGTAAATGCTAATCCAAACAAACTTGATTTTTTCATCTTTAGCCGCTATACTAAAGGTGTAGGGTAGTTGCCCCCTTTCGGGGGCGTTCCCCTTTGGACTTACCGCTTCCGACGCTTGCTAGGGCGCTTTCGGGGCGGTTTTTCTTTTCTTATGTTCTGTACCAGTGCGATGGTTGCCACTGTTGCAGTCCACAGTTTAAAGAAAATGTCCAGCCAATCCTTTAGTTCAATTGCGTTCGCCTCCTTTCTTGGTGTACTCGGGTTGGTTTCCCTTCCCTGTATCTATAGTATACTATACTTGCACACGTATATCAATTGACGAATTGCACAATCTTGCACACGTATATTTTGGTATTTTGTATACTTGCACACCTATATGTGCTATGATATAATATAAACCAAAGAGGTGATACTGTTGGATAAACCGAAAGCCAGCACAAGGGCAAAAAATAAATATAACTCCGCTAATTACGACCGTATTGCAACGCAGGTAAAAAAAGGCATGCGCGATGAGTTGCGGGTGGCGGCCGAAAACAAAGGCTACCCAAGTTTGAACAGGTATATTGTGGATTTGTTAGAAAAAGATACGGGGTTAAAACTCTTGTAGCTGCATAAAAAAAACCGAGGAACAGCAATAACGCTGCGCCTCGGCCTTGTTGTATTAATTTATAAATCGTCTCGGCTTGCTCGTAGTTTAGCAATCAACTCATGCACCGGCACGCTGCCGGCAGATATCACAAGCCCTGTAATTACGTTGCCCACAAGGGGTATTGTGCTATCAGCAAACCCCAGCATGGCAAACATATCTAAGCTAAACGCCAGCGCCAGCAGAATGCCTACGGCGGCAGCCTGTATAAGCGGGGTAATGTACTGTTGTGCCTTAGATGGTATAAGGCCTTTGAGCACGTTTACAGTAAATTCTACAATAATGGCAAAAACCACCAATATTAATAGTGATGTTACAATTTCCATTTTATCCTCCTACATAAGGTCTATAGCTTGGCAGCTCGTCTAAATCGTTGTACAAGGCTGTACCGTGGCCATTTCCACCAAGCGCGTGGTAACTCTCGTATATGTTGCGTACGTTGCGCATATCATCAACCGAAATCCAACCTTGTTTAATAAATTTGCCATGCAGGTAATATAACTTGTCATATTGGTTAGCATGGTTGGCAGTAATAAGCTTTTCAAGCAGGCCTTTTAACTCTTGGTGGTTTTGCTCTAATTCTTTATGGCTTTGCTTGAGTTTAGCCATTTGCTCCGCCAGCGCCTCTACCTTTTTATCACGCCGTAATTTTGCAATAATCCATGTAGCAACACTGCTAACGGCGATACCAATGCCGCCAAACAACCATTGCACCCAATATTTAACAATCCAGTCTGGCATTTTGCCGCCCTTCTTTCTTCGCCGTCCTCCGGGGCGGCTTTTTTGTTTATTTTTCGGTTACTGGAAGTAGCAGTTCGGCGGCCTTGCCGGCAATGGTTACCCGGTCGCCGGCACTCATGGGGCCAATGGTTAGGATAGTGCCCACTCCGCTCATAGCTTCGCCAATAATCCGCAGCCGCAAATCTTTTGCCATGTTTTCCAGGGTAATTACATCGCCGGCACTCATGGGGCCAATAGTGAGGGTTTTAAGGGTGTTTACGGGCGGCGGGGTGTCTAGGGTATCGTTACCCTTGTAGGTGCCTAGTGCGTTAGGTACGCCGCTCCACTGCTGCGGTGGCACCGCATATTGCTCTAGGGTGTTAATATCTTTAAGGGCTTTGTAATGGTCGGTGTTAGCGCCTACCTTATATACCCCAAAATGTAAGTGCCGGGCAGTGCCGGTGCCGGTATTGCCTGCCACGCCAATAAGCTGGCCTTGTGATACTTTTTGCCCAACCTTTACTACAATGCTTTTTAGGTGTTGGTAGCGCTCAAAGTGGCGGGCGCTGGTGCGGATATCTACGTAGTTGCCACGGCTCTTATCGTAGCCAATGCGTATTACTGTGCCGCCGGTAACCTCTCGCACTTGCCATGCACTCTCGGGCAGGGGTTCACCCGGGTATTTGGTGGGTACGCTATCTTGCCCCTTGTGGTTTTCCCTTCGCCCGTTTAAGGTGCGGGGGCCAAACGGGCTGGTCACTCGATTAAGTCCTTTAAATGGTGTCATGTTGTGCTCCTTTTTTATTTATTTTCTAGTGCTGCGATTCTCTTTTCTAGGTCCTCCAATTTTGAATCTATTGGACTAATAAATTCTTCTATTGGTTTCAGCTCTGGTCTAGCAGCGGCGATTTCCTTTTTTGTGGCTGTTTCCCTCCATCCATCTTTAAACCATCTAGGCTTTACCATATCTAACGGCGCAGCCTCATCAACAAGCTGTTCGCCCTTTTGTAGGTCATAATCAACCAGAGTTTGCCGCCCTTTGTCATCAATCTCAACTAATACTGTTTTTATAGGCCAGCCTTGCTTATCTACTATGGTTGCGTCTTTAAAATTCACGGCTTATTCCTCCTTAATATTCTTCTACCCAAAAATCTGCATAAATATTATGATTATAATGGAGCCATATAGCTGCATTAGCTGGCCACTGTCCATAGGCCCCGCCCGTGGTATGCATGCGGCCAAACGATACATACTGCGTGTCCTTTTGCGACAAAACACCGCCATATTGCAATTTATTGGGCTGGCCTTGAAAGGTACCAACTCCAGGAGTTTGATCCTCATTCGAAACCCACCTGAAAAACATTTGATACTTACCACAAATACCGTTTCCCGCCCCACGTACACGAGTAACTCCTAACACTCTTGCTATTTTAGCTAAGTTAAAACCGTAAGCAAAAGTGTCGGTATATTTGCCATCATTGGCTCTTATTCCCGTAAAGGATATATGCCAAAGCTTTTCAGAGTATTTTGCGGCGGTCAATACGCCTTGTAAATACATGCCATCCTCTACACCATCTAGCATGCCAATTGTTCCTTGGAATACTTTAAAACCGTGGCTGGGTTTGCCGGTAACGCCCGACCATGGCACAGTATCTGCACTGCCGGCCTTGCCATTTATGTAACCTTTGCCGTTTACATCTACACCAAATGCCACCACTTCGGGGCCGCCCGGTTTTTGGTAAACCATTTTAAAAGTGTTGCTTGGCGCATGAGCTCTAAACCAAAAAAGGGTTCCATCGGCTGTAGTCCACCTTGGCCCGGCGGTAATGTTTTCCCAAAGGATATTGCCGGTCATTGGGCCGCCAGCAAGAGGCAAGTAATCTGGTGCTTTTTCCACCTCTACCGCTTTTAGTACCTTACCAGTATTGTTGGGGTCATAGGTGGTTTTGAACATTAAATTATCAGCTTTGCCGAAATCTAAAAATGCCAGATTGCTAATCTGGGTTTCTTCGACCGTAAATGTGGCTAAAGGTACTTCAAACACACTGCCACCTTCCATAAAATTTTCCTGTACAAGCGGGGGGAGTGTAGCAGCGGATTGAACCTCAAACCCGATTGGGTTATCTGCGTTTGATATATCAATGCGCACTATAAGCCGGCCCTGCTTGGCACCGGAAGACGACAAAGGTACAAGGACATCTTCTTCGTCGATAACAAACTGCCGGCCATACACAATACCCTGCCCAGATGTTACGGCAATCATGTTTGCGCCACGCTGCGACACCTCCGGTGTTACAAGATACCCATTGATTTGTAATATGTGGTTATATAGGGTTGCGTCGTCTTTAGGCCAAACGTTACCGTTTTCGCTACCGTCTATGTAAATAAACTGGTTAAGCCTTACTGGCATTGCTTTTTCTCCTTTCGATTGCAAAAATTTTTGTGAAATCCAGCCGCACAAAACCAAAAATAAGCGTTATAATGTTTCCCGTTACTTCTGTACCAGTTAGTACCGACTCCAATATTTCTTCGCCGGCAATTATTTGCGCTACGGTTCCTATTTTTATGTTTTCCGGCGAAATCAACTTATCCCCTATAGCGTAATCAAGCTCTATCAAATTGTTGTATTGCTTGGGCGTTAAGTCCTCGTAGGCTCTAGCCAGGGCATCGCTTTGAAAGTCGTCACCCTCTACATACTCTGTTTTAAACTCAACGGGGTAAATCCTATCTCGGTTTTCCGTATCTACCTTGCCATTGGTGTGCAGGTAATAGGTAACTGCCTCCGCCTCGTTGTCCTTGTTAATATAGGTAGCCTTGTTTAACGAGCCTGTTGTTTCGCCAACGATGATGTTTTTATTTAGGCAGTTTTTCAAACCCGTTTCTATTGTGATTTTGCTTGGTATTTTCCCAATGGTGAAAACTATCTGCTTTTTTGCCACATCAAAGCTAGCGTCCACAACTACGCCGTATTCGGTGAGTGACCTGGTGCAGATATCCCAAAATGCGTGGACGTTTGATTTTATATTTAGCTTTGTAGGGGTGGAAGATGTCACAATGCAATTAACGCCTAAAATGTTTTGCAGGGTGTCCGTGTTGTCTCGGTAGTGGTCTAGTATCACTTTTTTTATAAAGTTTTCCACCGAGCCGGTTTGCAGCAGCGTGCGGTCATAGTTCACCGTCACATCAAGCAAGGATAGCAACGGGGTAACGTGCACAGTAGATACCCCGGCGCTATCCTTTACGCTTTTAACAATCCCTTGGTATGAAACCTTATTTTCGTGCGATACTATTTGCACAAATGAGTTTTCCACGCCGGTTATTTTTGGCATTTCAAAAGATATATTTTCGAGCGTTAAGTAATCCAATCTAGGCGCAGGGTTAGTGGTAATGCGGTGTGCCATATATTCGTACTCGCGTGTAAAAAATTCTGCCCTATACTGTTTCTGCAATATAACTCACCTCCACAATAGCCTCTATTGCAGAGGTGCCGTCATGCGAAAATGTTAAAACGCTTCTGCCGTTAGGTATGTAGATAAATCTTTGAGTGCTAAAATCTGATAGCCCATATATGTTCTGCCTATACGATAAGGTGGCTCTATCATATAGGGCCATTTCCATTACATCGCCCTTGGAATTAACCGATAAAAATTCATCGGCGCCAACTTTTACAAATGCCTTGCCAGTAGACACCACCTTGCCCTTTTGTGATAGCGTCCACCGTGGGTTTTGGCATGGCCCGTATATGTACAACCTACAGGGGCTATCCATTGTGTTGTTGCTTTCGATAGCAACTGCGCCGGAAGCCCCGTCGGCATAGGTGTACGGGTATTTATACCTATACTTTTTGGCTGCGCTTTGGCTGGAGCCTGTTTTCGCAATTGTTACTTTGTTGTACCAAACGCCATATGCCGCAAAGTCAATGGGGCATATTAAGCGGTTTGTCGCCGGCTCTATCTCGGTTTTACCTAGATAGCTGATATCGCAGTCTAAATACCACCAATCGGCGCCAGCGTTATAACATAACTTCAAGGGAGCGTCGGAGCAAAACTTTACAAACTCCATATACTGGGCATAGGCTTTAAATACCATTTCACCGCTTGGGCGTTTTTGGCTGCCGGTGTCCATGGTCTTTATAAAGTTTTCTCCAGCCTGTAAAAAGCTTGTTTCTCTGGATATTCCAAGCCCGTCGGGGTGGGCAAAAAAGGCATCAGTTCGCATTAGGTTAAACTCTCGCCCAGCGGAATTTATTAACTTAAATTTTCTCATTAAATCAATTCCCCCAAACTTCTGTTTAATGCACGGGTTGTAGCTGCTACGTTCCGGCTGGTTCCACCATCCCAGTTGTTAGTCTGGTTAATCGTTAAGTTTTTTGTGTTGTTTGTGGTAGCGGCCGCCGGCAATGTGTGGGCCGTCCAATCAAGAGCTTGTGCACTTGCAAGCGCCGCCTTTGCGTTAAGCTCTAGGTTAGGGGTTATCTTGGCAGACAAAGCGGCCTTCATGGCGTCCATGGCTTCGTTTCCGATTGATTCCATGGTACCAACTATAGATGTACGCTCGTCTTCCAGCCCAAGTTCCATACCTTCGCCTACATAGCCAAACATTTCACGCATAACTCGAGACGGAGATTTGATTTTAAAGGCATTTGAAATGGTGCTGATGATAGATTGGGCTATTCCCCTTGCTTTGCTAAGCAGAGGCTCTTCTCTGTCAGCAAGGCCTAGTTCTGCACCTTCCATCACATATTGTAGTGCTTCTCGGGTTTTCTTTGATGGGGAGTGAACCCCCAGCGCTTCTCGCAGATTTGAAATAATTCCATCGCCAATAGAATAAGCTTTTTCAAGCAGTTCTGGGCTATCTTTTTCCATTCTGTCGAACATGGGCTCCAGGGTGTTTTTCATAGTGTCCTTGGATTCTTCCGGCAAATCATCCCAGTTGTCCAAGATTGCACTTACAACATCCTCGGTTTCTTTGCTTATTTCACCGCCGTTTAGTTCCGTTTCGGCAGCAAAAACAAGCATGTTAGACAATTGCTCTTGCTGCTCTTCGCTCATGCTTTGAGTTAGCTTATTCCAAATGGCAGCCATATCTTCTTCGTGTTTTTTCTCTGCGTGCCACCGGGCGATATACTTATCTCCGAATTCCATTTGCGCATCGTCTTCGATGGCTAATAGCTTTGCTTGGTGTTCGGCGTTTGAGGTTTCCGTCGCAAGCTGCAATTCCGCCATAGAGGCCGCAAAACCTTCATCTTGCATTAGCCGGTTAGTATACCCCGCAGAATACGCCTCGTAAGCTTGCCCTAAATAGCTTTGTGTTGTGGCAAGCCTTTCTTGGTAAGACTTATCTTCTGCCGCTGCTAGGGAGTTGTATTCTTCTTTTGTTAACTCTCCAATTTCCAATCGGTTTTGGTACCCGGTTAAAATATACCCATGCTGTTGCTCAATATATCCCTTCTCTTTTTCGACTTGTTCTGCTAGGGTTGCAATTTGACTTATAGATGTAGCCTTATATGCTTCTAAAGACGCAGCGTTTTGACCAGCCCTGCGTACAGATTCATTTACAAGGGATTTGGTCTTAACCCTCTCCAGCTCTAGTTCGCGCTCCGACAATTCCCTCATTTGCTGGTAATAGTTTTCTAAATTTTGGATATCGTCTTCGGTAAGCGTTTTTCGGTCGATTATTGCTTTGTGTAAGATTTCGTTTATTTTTGTTTGGATTTCCGCCATCGAATTACGGGCATTGTCTTGTTCCTCCGTAAGATGGCTAAACCCCGACGAGTAGTCAGACAGCCTGCTTTGGCCGCTGGACAATTCGCCGTGAAAATCGGTCATTGCTCCGCCTAGGGTTTTTAAGCTTTCGTTTGCCTCCTCTATTGGCTCACGCATTTTGTTGTGGATGGCCACACCTAATGCTACGGCAGCGGTTGCCCCCAACAAAAAAAGGCCTTGCGGCCCTATAAATTTAGTTATTGCGCCGCCAAGAGAAGACGTGGATTGATAGGCCTCTCCAAACTTTTTAACCATGCCCCCAACGCCTGTGGTTACACTCCCAACAGTGGAGGTTATTTTTCCGAGCATTGATATTGCCGGGGAAGCTACCGCAGTAAGTGCAACAACTTGCACAATAGTTTCTTTTGTGTTGTCGTCTAGTGACGCAAATTTATCTGCCGCACTTCCTACTTTTTCGGCAAGCGACGCTATGGTGGGTAACAACTGTTCACCAGTGCTTCTCGCCGCTTCGATTATTCTGTTTTTAGCAATTCCAATCTGGCTAGCGGTGGTTCCGTATCTTTTGTTCGCTTCTTCGGTTAGGGCGTTGTTTTCCTTCCAGGCGGTGTTACCCATTTCGATAGCGCCGGAAAGTAAGCCGCTGGCATTGGCCGACCGCAGCAGGGCGTCTCTCATGCGTACTTCGGTTATGCCCATATCGTCCAGCACTTTTATGGCGCTCTTGCCGCTTCCCTCTGTATCGCTAAGCCCTTTAATAAATGTGTTTAAGGCTCCTGTGGCATCTTTTTTAAACGCCTCTTTAAACTCTTTTGCAGTCATTCCAGCAACTGCGGCAAAGTCATTTAGGCTTTCTCCGCCTTTTTCCACCGCTAGCTGCATATTGACAATTACTTTCGAAATTGCACTGCCGCCGGCCTCTGCTTCAATGCCTACCGACGATAAAGACGCCGCAAGCGCCAATATATCGGATTCGGTCATTCCCAATTGTTTACCAGCGCCGGCAAGGCGTAGCGCCATGTCTACAATTTCGGATTCCGTAGTGGCGAAATTATTTCCCAAAGAAACAATTACAGAGCCTAGCCGGTCAAAATCTGTTTGTGACATTTGGGTAATGTTGGCAAACCTTGCTAGAGACGTGGCGGCGCTCTCCGCCGAAAGGTTGGTGGAGTTACCCATGTCTATCATTACTTTAGTAAAACCGAGCACATTATCTGTTTGTATGCCAAGCTGCCCGGCGGCTTCCGCTACCGCTGAAATTTCAGTAGTAGACGATGGAATTTCCTTTGACATGTCAATGATTCCACGCCGTAAGCCTTCTAGCTGGCCGGTGGTTCCGTCAACGGTTTTTTCTACGCCAGCAAACGCGCCCTCAAAATCGATTGCAGCTTTTGCAGACGCAGTAAGGCCAGCGGTTGCGGCTAGAGATACTGGGGCAATAGCACCGCCAGCTTTTGTTATTTTATCGCCGGCGCTGCTTATGTTTTCTCCAGCTTTTTGTATCTTGCTGCCGGCATCAATAGCGCTGTTGCCAATCTCAGACAATTGCTTTTGCGCAGACTGCATGGCAATGGTGGTATTGTTTAACTGCGTAGCTAAATTATTTACAGAGGCCGATGCCTTTACATATGCATTCTCCGCTTTGGTGGCTTCGTCGGAGTTTTCCCCAAACTCCGCCTTGGCGGCCTCTAATGCCTTTTTTGCTTCTTCCTGCTTGTTTTTTTGTTCGCCTAGGCTTTTGTTGAGTACCTCTATTTTTTCTTTGTACCTTTCCACTTGCGTGGACAGAAGTTCGTGCTGCTTTTTATAATCATTGGCGGCTTTGCCGGCATCGTCCATTTTGCCGATTTCGGCAGTAAGTGCAGAGCCGAGAGCCTTTATATCGCCATTTAAAAGTCTTAGTTGGTTTCTGGCGTCCTGCATTCCATCAAAGCCAACGCGGGCGCCTATATCATAATTTGCCATTATTTTATATCCTCCGGCACCCCATTAACCGTATGTATGGGTTTTCTTTTTTGTTTCCACCCTTGTGTCATTACAAGATTGCAAGTAATTAAATCTTGGAGTTCGCCAATAGGTACGGCCCACGCCTCGGCATAACGTAAACCAAGGCGCAGGCCGTTTTCAATTAGCCACGAAAAGTTATCGAACTCTACTTTGTTCCCGCGGCTGTTTCCTTTTTTGGTGGGGCTGTTGCCTCCACCTCTCGTCTTGCGCCGGCAACCATTGCCTGTACAACCGCAAGCGATAATTCGTCAAATTGCTCTAGCGTAAGCAGTACATCTAATGTTTTGGCGCTGATAACTGGAGCTTCTATTTTTTCTATTTCCTGCTTATACAAAGCGCCTTGCTCAATCATTATTGCGGCGGCATGGCAGGTGTTTTCCACAGCCCTTTCTCCGTCGTTGTCGGAGAGAAATTCGCCAATGCTTTCATACCCCAAATCCTTAGACGTGTTTATTAACCGCTGGGAAGCGCGGGCGCTATAGTTAAGCCAATACGTTTCTCCGTTGAGCTCATATTTGATAATTCTTTCGGCGCTTTGCATATCGTTACTCCTTAGTTACAATAATTGTGTAGGTTTTATTTGCTACGCCATCAACCACACCAATACTTACGGTGTTTTCACCGGTCGTCCATGTGATTGTAGAGCCGTTGGAAACAGGGCTGCCGTTTGCGGTAATAGTTACCACAGCAGCGCCGGACGAGGGCACAGCGGTAATAGTATTTGTGGCATTGGTTGTGGTAGCGGTATAAGCCGTCACAGATGGGCTAAATGTAGGAGACAGGGAGACAGAGCCAAGAGATAGGCTAGACAGGGTGGCATCACCAGCAGAGATGTTCAAAATTGCACGCAAAACTGCGTCTGCCTCGTCTTCGGTATCCAGCAATTCGGATTTTATGCGCCATTTGTTTTCACCCTGCTGTTCACGCATAATATTTCCTTCGATGGTATCGTGCTGCCATTCAATGGATTCCCCTTGTGTGGCCACTTCATCGCCCGGAACATTAAACTTAATGCGAGGCAAAACCACAGCACGCCATTTAATAGCATTGTTTACTTGCCATTTTTCCACGCTGCCCCAGCCAAGCTCGGGGTTCTGTATGTTGCCTTCGCTATAAATTTTTACCGTCTTATCCCCAACGGTAAGCTCGGTGGATTCCATGCCGATGATAAATTCACCATCGTCTGGCGACAACTCTGCCACCTCTACGCTCAATGTGCCGCTGGAAAATTCCCCGCCGGCGTCCTCGATATTGATATTGTCTGCATAATCCGCGTTGGAATCAGAGGTAGAAATATCGGTGCTGTAGTTAACGATTCGTGCCAGCCTCCGGCCCTCGGTAAAGGTGGCGGTTTGGCTGATAGGGTCGTAATTTCTTTTTGCGACGTATTGCCGCGATAGTCCAATTTTAGGCATTTATTTCATCCTTTCGTCTTCTTGTCGATTTCTTCTTTTACAACTTTTCCCATTGCTTCTTGCGCTTTTGTTTTAGCTTTGTTGGTCGCCCTCGTGCTAAACCTGTTGGCCAAACGAAAAGATGTTCCGCTTTGTATGGCGCGCGCAAGCGTTGCAATCGGCAAACCCTTTGGGTATTTTGTTTTATCGGATTTTGTATTAGTTCCGAATCCATCAAAACCAGTTTTTATATGCAGCACGTTTCCGCTTTTTTGCATTTTCGAAACCCCCATACCGTCTAGCAAGTCTTGTCTTTCCGCTTTGCTAACCCCTCGTCGGGTTGTACTTCGCTCATCTTCTGTGGGCAACGCTTCAATTTCGGCTCGCAGGGCGTCTGCTGCAACGCTAGCGCCAGCATATAGCGCCTTTTCGGCAATCTCGTCCATTCCATCTGCAAGCCTAGATAGGCGCAACGAAAATTCATCCCCTGCCTTGATTTGTACTTTTGCCATTTTTACACCACACTAAAAGCCCATTCCCAATGGGTTACTCCGGTATCTTCTTCGTATTGCACCGAATTTAGATAAAAAGATATTTGTGCTTGGTTTAGGGCGTTTTGTATGGAATCAAAAAGCGGTTCAAATTCTTTTTTTGAGAACAGGTTTATAACCCCGCTCCACGCTTGGCCGTCTGTGATGTTTTCAGCTCTCAATCCTTCCGCGGTAACTTCCTCCCACACTATACGGGGGAATCCTTTCCTTGCGGCGGTGTAGTGGCCCACATTGTCACAAAGCGGCATTAAAGCATTTTTTACCTTTTCAAGCGTATTCATATACAGTCTCCAGCCTTTGTAGTGTTAAATCCATGCAGGGCGGGGTAACTTCTTTAGGGTATTGTATTTGTACAATCCGGTATTGTTCCCCATCGTTTGGAACCGCTATGTTTTGAGTTGACACACTGCGAATTTGTAGGCAACGCAACAAATAAGATACCTCAACGTCGTTAGCCATATATTGTGTAAATCGGTTTAACCCAACAACACGCTCGGCGTACCGTAATTGCCCAGCAAAAACCAGTCTATTGTCTGGCTTAGCACCGTTCGGAGCAATGTTTTCGACGGTATAGATTTTTACCACTCCATCATTAAACATCTGGCTTTCCATAGCGTTCCACCCCCTTGTCAACTTGCAGTGCTATTAATTCGTGCAGATAATTTGCTTTAAACTCATTCAATGCGTTGTCTCGCACATACCTGCAATAATCAAATAGCAACTCTTGGGGCTTTTCTTCTTTGGTGTAGTCCAGCTTTTCGCCTGCAATGCGGTCAATATAAGCAATACCACGAGAGAGTATGCCGGCTAGCTTTTCATCGCTGCCGGCATCTCCCCAGGTGTAATCGAGGTAGTTTTTTAGGGTTTCAAGCAATCCTTCTGGCAAACTCACTTGCTACCCCTCCTTTTCCTCCTGCGCATCAGCCGAAGACAGGAAGCCACCGCCGAACTTTTCTAAGTTGGCAGTGGCCTCTTTAAACCTCTTGGCTGTCATTTCTGTTTCTCCGGGCTTAACCATTTTCTTTGTGTGGATATCCTTAAAGGGTTTGTGCACAATCACTTTCATCGTTAGCCCTCCGCAACAGCGGCGTCCACAACCTCAACTTTTAAATTTGTGGGTTTTAAGCCGCTGATATCCGCATATACAAATGCGTTCTCGTCCTTCGCCCGGCCATTGCCGTAAAGTTTAATCTTGTAATAGCGGAAGTCTTCTAAAAACTTGTAGTCGTCAGAATACTCGATTTTCCCGCCTTGGCCGCTGCCCATGTACATGGTGTAAAGGGCACCAATGCCAAATACCGCAAAACCTTCCGGAACCGCAGCAGATTGTACAACTCGGGTCGGGAATGGTAGGGCGTTCTGGGTATAGGTGCCATCAGTGGCCCGGGGCGTTACCGCAGGGAATACTTTTGTAAAATAATCGGCAGGGTTAACAACCATCAGCAAGCTATTTACTGCCCGGCGCTTACCGTTGGGCTTAATGGACAGGGTATTGAGTACCGCACCCAGTGATACAGGGTCTAGGGAGTTCACCACAACGGGGCTTTTGCGAGGGAAAACACCATCAGTTGCGCCAGATAGCGCACGGGTCATGCCAAGAGGCTTGTTGTTGCCGTCGCCGTCCACAATTGCCTCCTCTAGGCCAACAGCCAGGGCTTCTAGCAAAAGTTCGCGAACGTAGCGCTCCAGCCAAACAGGGCCAAGGTCAAGCATGGCGCTGCACACCGGTACAAAAGCGGATAGCTTTTTGAGAATTAGCTCAACTGCCTCAAAGCTTGCACCAAGCTCGTCGCTAATTTCGGCGCACAATTCGCCCCAGCCGGCAACGCCGGTTGTATTCGAGGTGATAATTTTTACCAATGCACCGGTGTTTTGAAACGAAATTTCGCTTAGCAGCGGGTGAGATTCGCGCAGGTCATCAAAAACCCGGTCAATCACGGTTTCCGGCAGAACCACATCAAGGCTTGCAAGGGATTGTTGCGGATTTTGAGATTTCATGGCGTCAATTGCTTTTTGGAAATACTCGTTTTCATCGGTTGTCAGTTGGCGAATGCCACGACTCGCAAGCACGGCGTTGTCTTGGGTTTTGCCGTATTGCTTGGCTTCCTCGATAAGCTGTTGCTGCAAATTTTCCGCAAATGCAACAAATTGCTTTACTGCGTCATCCTTGCTGTCTCCAGCAAGAGACTCCACAACACTTTCGGCCTGTTGGCGTACATCGATAGTTTTTACATCTAAGCTTTTCAATTATTTGTCCTCCTTAAAATTGCAAAATAGTTTTTGTTTTGGTTCTTCTTCGGGCAAAATAAAATCCGCCTCGCCCTCTTTAGGGTTAGCGGATTGGGCAACGGGCGGTTCATTTTGTGCTTTTGTAAGCTGCCGCAATTGAGCGGCAAGGCTTGTTTGTACTGCAATGCGCTGCTGCAAGGTAAGGTTTGCTTTTTGCAGCATTTTTTCATTCTTGGCTAAATCTGCGTCTTCTTCCGCATACTCGTCGGCAAAACCAAGCCTTATACAATCTTCGGCAGTTAGCCATGTTTCGTTATCTAGCATTTCCATAAGCTCGGTTTCGTCAATTTTGTCTCCGGCCTTTTGCAGGTATGCTTGTCGGTTGCCTTTGTTGATTTGCTCTAGGTCGTCAGCGGCTTTTCGCAGTTCTTCTGGGTTACCACTGGCATACATCCATGCGTTGTGTATCATCATCATGGAGTTGCGCGGCATTACAACAGTGTCGCCAGCCATTGCAATGGTGGCAGCTATAGAGCAGGCAAAACCGTCAACATACACAGTCTTATGGGCAGGGTGCCTGCGTAGCTGATTATATATCGCCGTTCCTTCAAATACGCTGCCGCCGTAGCTATTAATAAATAGCTTTATATTGGTGATGTTTTGGTGAGCGCTTAGCTCGTCTCTAAACTTGTTGGCAGAGGTTTCACTCTCAATTGTTTGGCCGCTCCACCAGTCGTAGCCATCGCCCTCAACATCACCATAAATATACAGTTCTAGCGTATTTGGTTCCGCCGCTTGCTTTATTTCCCACATTTGCTTAATCGTTCTCACCTCCTCCCAGATTAGTCAACTTCCCGATTTCCACATAGTTTTTAGTCATATAGTGTTTATCTGCCCACCCTTCGTTTATTGGCGTATCGCCTGTAGCAATTCGCACCTCGTTAATGGATTTAGCCCCAGAAGAAATAAGCTTATCCACATTAACTGCATTCGAAAACCAATCAAAGTGTTTAATGGTTGTTGTGTCTATCCGCAAATAGTTGCCCTTTTCAAATTCTTTAGCGCCATACCTTTTCCGCACCATTTCTTCTTGCAGCTGGTCGCAAATAGGGTCAATGCAAAAAGTTAAGAAGTTATCTATTGCGTCCGATGTGCCTTCAACTTCGCCGCCTAAAAGTACGGCTGGAATGTTAAAGCACTTTGCCGCAAAGGCAAAAACATCATCAACCAGGGCTCTAATATCTCTAGAGTTTTGCTGCGTTCTTCCGGCGTCTTTGTTAAGGTCTTCATAAGCATACCCGTCAAACTCTGGCAAAACTGCGTTTTGACTGTCAAAAAACGTACGCATATATTCTTGCTGTATTTTTTTATAGGTTTCCTTAAAATCATCGCTTCCGGCGGCCATGCCATCAACGTGTACTTTCCAGTGCTGGCCATTTTTCCAACTGAAATTTTGCATTGATGTGTCAATTAATTTTGCATATGCACCATAAAGACCATCAAAAAATAGTCTCATGTTTTTGTTGTTAAGCTCGAAATATAAAACCTCTGATTCAGAAAAGGTTTTGTTTAGGGTTAATCCCTCTACCTGTACATTGCTGTACTCGTTTTCTATTACAGCGTTATTTGTGCGCATAAAGCTATCCGCAACAACGGTTTGCCCATTAATATCAATGGCAAGGGCCTTGTTTTCGTGACACAGCTTCCAAATTAATTTATGCCAAAAAGCGCTAGAGTTTTGATTTAGGCTAGGCGAGTAGTTCCAATGGAAGTATTCGCCTTTTTTTACTTCATTTCCCCCAATGTAGGTTTTTACTTCACATTTCCCAACAGCGTTAGCAATAAGGTTTATGGCTACGTTTTTTGCTAAATCTCTAACCCAGATATTTTGCACCGCCGCCCACAACTCATCGCATGTTGCGTCATCTGTTTCGCCCTTTAAGTTCGCCTTCAAAACCTTCTCTCGAAAAAAGCTAAAAATTCCCGTCTTTTCCACCTCCTTTTAGGGCATAAAAAATCATCTTTCGCTTTAACGCTACTTGCTGATTAATAAGCTTATTTACCAAACCATTATTGGTATGCTTGGCAAGCCCGCTGCACTGTTTTCTGGCAGCTCGTCTTCAACAGTCATCGCTGCAACCTCTGCCATCCATGGGTCGTTCTTTCTGCTTTTTGCTTCAATTTTTGCGTAGTAAAAGTTACCAGTATCGCTTCCAATCGTTCGACTACCACGCATAACCTTGGTGTTGTTAATTGCCCAGCGCATTATTGGGTCATCGCCAAAAACAAAATACTGATTTTCGAAAGCATTTTCGATTACAGGGAACACTTTGTAGATATCGCTAGGCCGAACAAGTTTTACCTGGTCTTTGTTGCGCCCGTCAAATCCTATCTTTTTTAGGCTGTTCGACAGGAGTGCGTACCGGTTGTTATCCATTGCTATTTTTTTGACTTGATACTTTTTAGCCTGCTGTTGTATATATTCGGCCAACAAATCGGGGTTAATTGTTGGCTCGTCCACAAGGGTTAATCTTCCTTCCTCTGCCCACTTCCTCCACGGCGCTTTTATTCGTTCAAGGTCTTTTGATTGTAGGCACATCCATGCATGCCCAAAGCTGTAACGCTTATTGCCATTTCGAAAATGAAAGCGAACGGCTGCCCAGTCCGTAACACTGGCATAGTCTATACCCACAACACACTGTTTACCGGTAAGGTCTGGCAGGGAAGATTCGGTAGCTTTTAAGTTGTCGTAAGAAGTGACGGAAACCTCGCTAAACGTTTGCGGCAGATTCATGCGCTTTGTCATAAATGCGGTTAAGGTGTGCGGGCTTCTTTTCCACTCTTGATACTCTTTCTCGATTTCGTGCCGCAGGCTGGGTAGATATCTAAGCGAGGGGTTGGCCTTCTCCCAATTGTCTGGGTCGTCAACTTCTTCTTTGGAATCCAGCCGACATATAAACGGCAGCATTCCATTGTCGGGGTCGCCATTATACAAAATTCCTTCGGCGGTGTTTAACATATCGTCGAGTACACCGTCTCGCACGTCTCCGTTAGTTGTGTAGTATGAGCGGCGGGGGTGTGCTTTTTTACCAAGGCCTGTCGTAAATACGTTAACGTTTGAATAGTTTTCGTACTGGTGGATTTCGTTAAATATTACAATGCCGGAACGCAGGCCATCTTTCCCTTTAGGGCTGTTGGTTCGCCCCTTCAAAATGGAACGCGTTTTTCTGCTTTGCACGGCTTCCTTAGTCCAATAGAAGTGCTTTTTCAGTTTTTCAATATTCGCTGGGTTCTCGAAAGCTTCAATTACATCTTTTAATGGACGCATTGCTTGGTCTTCGTTATTTGCGCAAATGTCAACATCGTAGTTTTGTATTCCATTGTATGGCGACATAAGGCAAACACTTTCAAGCGCAATAGTTCCATCTTTGCCGGCTCCGCGCCCAATTAGGCAAAAAAGGTCTGGCCAACGGGGCATGCCGTCCGATTTATAAGTGCAGTCATGCAGAGCGATAACAAATTCTTGCCATTCAAAAATCTTTTCAAAAGGGAAGTATTTTGCCAGTGCGAGATATTTTTCTAGCTGCTTGCTGTTGACATGAATATCTTCCGTTTCAAAGCATTTTCTAACATAGGCAACAAGCAACTTCTGGTCTTCGCAGGAGTTTATTTCTCCGCTTTCAACCATCTCAATATAACGAAGAATATGTGGGTTTATTTTAGACGAGGTCATCGTCATCACTCGCATAAAGCGACGGCTCCAACCCGATAGCTTTAATGATGTTTATCATCTGGGTATTTATTTTTAGTATCTGGTCTATGCTTTCATTGTTAGCTATTTGCTTTTGGCCACGGCTATCATACTTGGTTACCTTGCGCCCACGTTTCGCAATATCATTTCTTAAGGTACGCTTGTCATCCCATAGGCTTAAATAGTCTTCTGCTAGGTCGATAAACATTGGCGACTCCGGCCAGCGGCTTTCAATCTTCTCCAGCAGGTCTTTTCGCAATTCTTCCCTTTTGAGTTTTTGTGACTTTGTCGCTGTGTTAGCCACTTCATCGCCTCCTTTCAAATAAAAAAACTCACACGCGAATAAATATGTTTTGTCGCCTACCCACCCGAGCACAGCCACGAATCTGCAAGGCTGTTTTATTTGGTGGGGGGTGCTTTTCTTAATATTTGGAATGTTAGGCTTGCTATTCCGCCAGAAAATACTTTACATTCCCACTCATTTTCAAGGATATATTTTTTCCCTTTACGAAAGCTGCCATCCCATAAGCCTAGTCTCTTTAAGCAGTAGTTTCTTTTATCTTCCGACGCACCTGTAATGATATCTACAAACACTGCAATTATAATCGCAAGCCAAACCCCGCCATTACTCACTAATGTATATTGTTCTTCTCCAACTATTATTGAGCAATAGGGGCAAACTATCACTTTATCTTCTTTATTTAAAATAAACTCTCCTGGTATATTTAGTTTCACTGCACGCTTGTTTAGCTCTTCCGTTAACCGCCCTGCATTCATTATTCAATCCCACCTCTCTTTGTTTATGAATCCATTTTTCTTTTTCCTGTATTGCCTTAATCTTTCCGGATGCTCCTTCTCGTGGCAATCTGCGCATAGGCTTTCTAGCTGCCGCACCATCTTTCCATCTTCCTCTATCCACATAGACAAAGCATATTGTGGGTAGTTGCGCAGGTGTTTAATGTGATGCACTATGGTGGCTCTCCTGTATCTGCGGTTTGCCTTGCAGTGCTGGCACTCGTGTTTGTCTATCTTTAATACATGGGAACGCTCCTTGAGCCATTTAGACCATGTGTAAAAGTCGTGCATGTTGCCACCCTTGATTAGTCTTAGTACCCAATCCATATCTTTACTGGTTAGGCTAACTGGGTCTTTGGGTATAACCAATAGCGGCCACCTCTCTTTATTGCAATAAAAAAGCACCGGTTAGGGTGCCGATGTAATGCTTCGTCGATATGTACAAAAAATACTTTGTTATCTCTACATGTATTTTCACTCAAACCTCTTGACTTATGCGCATTAAATGCGTATAATATAAGTAAGAGGTGAGGACATGAAGCGCAGAGATTTATTAAAACTGTTTAAAAAGAACGGCTGGTGGAAACTTCGTGAAGGTGGAAGCCACACCGTATACACAAACGGAAAGGATACAGAGCCAGTGCCTAGGCACAATGAAGTAAACGAAATAACCGCAAAAGAGATAATCAAGCGGTGCGGGTTGAAATAACCCCACCGCTCCAAATTAGAAAGGAAGATGAATTATGATAAAGGTATATCCAACCGTTCTCACCCCTACAACTATAGGTTCTAAACCCGGTTACGCCGTTTTTGTTCCCGATTTAGAGATAAATACGCAAGGCTACGATTTGGCCGACGCTATTGCCATGGCTCGTGACGCAATTGGTATCAAGGGAATTTGCGAACAAGATGAAGGGCGGGCGATACCAGAACCATCTACTGCGGAACCTTCTCACACTGCTGGCGATATTGTTACGTGGGTAGATATTGACTTTGACAAATACCGCCGTGCTAATGATATGCGTACTGTGCGGGTAAATGTTACTGTTCCCCAATACTTAAAAGATTTAGGAGAAGAGCAAGGCGTAAACTTTTCACAAACCCTTCAAAAAGCGCTTAAAGAAGAATTGAAAATCGCCGAATAATACAATCCCGCTTTAGCTAAATGCTTTGGCGGGATTTATTTTATAAAGCACCAAAGCGGGTGCTATAATCTACTTACCGGGGTTTTTGGCCCGGTATCTTGCTTTGACCGGTAGGCTCCGGGCGGTCTTTCCCTGCTGCATAGCGGCCACCCGTAGTATGCTTTGTTTGGAGCCCTTAATTTTAAGGAGTCCAAACTAGAGGCCTTAGTGGTTACACTTGCTACTCGTCAGTAACCATATTGGAGCGGCACCAAGGTAATGAGCCTTGGAGGCACTTACTACCCGCTAGCAAGTAATAAGGCTTCGACATCATGTTTGCCACACATATGCTTTGGCTCCCTCGCTATCAAACGCTATAGCAAGCCCGCTCCCCGGCGTTTCCACATTGGATTTGTGGCGGTGCGTTTATCTCCAAAGTATAGGACGGCGGAAAATTCCGCTGTCGTAGGAACAGGCCGGAATCGAACCGGCGACGCATTGGCTCTTATTGGCCGGCGCTCTACCATTGAGTTACTGTTCCAAATAAATAGCCCCCACCGATTTGGTAGGGGCTTTGGCCTATTTGCCTACTACCATAATATCACGTTTTGCACTCTCATTTACTCTCATCTTTTCAAACGCAGATAATGCAATGCCATGTAGCCTATAAATATGCTGGGGGGAATAATGCATTTGCTCTGCCACCTTATCCCACCGCCAGCCGTTTAGATAATACAACTCAAGCACATCTCTATACTTTTGATTTGGTATCTTGTTGATGGTGCGCTGTATGTCTCTTTGTATGGTTACAAGCGGTATGGTGTCTGCAGCAATCTCGGCAGCAAAGTCTGCAATAGTGGCCACTATTGCCCCCAGCTTGTCTTGTTCGCCGCCACCCTTGGGCATATCGCTAACAGTGCTGGTTGTGCCTGCGGCAATTTCTCGCAACTGTGCTATGCGTTCTGTTTTGCCGTCAATAATCACTTTTAGGCTGCGGGCTTGCCGCAAATATTCTTTTGTTGTCAAATTGTTTTCCTCCCGCCGGGGTTGACAATGTCTAAATCAACAGTGCCGCCAACAATAACTATGTTCGTTCGCTTGGGTGTGTATTTCCCTTTTTTAAAGTGGATTTTATGAGTAAAGCAATACTCGGCTGGCACCATTCTTGGTATTCCATTGTCATAACAATAATGGCATACCATATCTTGATAGGCTTGGCTTAATGGCCGCCTGTAGTAACACCCTGGGCATTTTCTTTCTTTTGTGATTCCATGGTTCTTTTTAGCCATTCCTGCCCTTCTTTCGTTCCGATATCAATTACCGGGTTGCTTTTAAGCTGCTGCTCAAAGCACTTGTTACACATCAACCCTTGCTCGGTATCTATAACCCCACTTTTGCCGCAGGATATGCAGGGGTATTTGGGTTTAATTATCATCGTTCCTCCCAATCCGGGCAGCCATCGTTATATCCCGTCCAATCTGTAAAAAAATCGCTTTTGTCGCAAAAGCAAAGCCAATCACCGCTTGCTGGGTCGTAGGTGTGGTACTCGCAAGTGCCGCATATTTTATCCATAGCTATATTACCTTTCCGCCATGCTTATATGGCCGGGTTTTGTTGTACTCGTGCTTTTCCAAAATAGCTGCTTCTAGGTCAATACCATAATGGCCGCACATATCCATAATGCGTATAACTACATCGGCTAGTTCAGATGGGATACCCTCTGGCTTTTCGGGGGTTCCATCTGCATCTACAAATTGCATTGTTTCCGTGATAACTGGCACGCCATTGTCGCCAATGTAATAGGTGTCTGTAGGGTCAAAACCTTTGCGGTATTCTTCCAGCGCTTCGGATAGTTCGGAGTGGCAGAGGGCTATTAATTCGCCAAAGCTGCGTCCTTCATCCCACCAGCCATGCGCTTTGGCGTTTTCGTGTACATCTTTTACTAGGTCATTCATATTCATTTTTTTACCTCATTATTAAAATTTTGCACAAGGGCTTCATGCCCACAGGGCCATTTATCTTCACACCACATATTTTCCATGGGAATTGGCTCTCTGCACGTTCCACAGCAATATCCGCTGTCGCTACCAAAGTCATAACTTACATTTCGTGCCATCGCTATACCTTCAGCAATTCGGGGTTATCGTGGATATTGCCAACCACAACCGCGTCTGCATTAAACAATCTAGACCATGTAAGAGGTTTAAACCAGCGGCGGTCAAGGCCGTATGTAAAAAATCCCATTTGTGTATTATGATTTTTCCATTCTACCGTCCAGCGAGTTTTGTATTCAGCGGGTAAATTACCGTTATCTATTAGCTCTCCCTTGCTCCAGCCACTTTTAACTTCGAGGATATCCCCCTCAAAAATCTTCACACCGTTTTTGTCTTTTAGCCCAGTGCATTGGCCTACTGTGGCAGGGTCTACGCTATACCAGTATTCGGGAGAGCAATACTCATCGTTCCAATCTGGTACCGAATCGCTTATTATCATGGTGTTGTTTTCATGCGGCAGCCCTTCTACCCACTCGCCATTATCTACTCGCTTGCCTCTAGATAATATTTTTCTCATAGCTTATCCTCCTTTTTATTTCCACCCCAAGCCCAATATTGGCATGGCAGCCACTTGTGTATAAACCGGGTTAGTTTTCTGCAATTACGTTTACAGTGATGGCATTTATTATTTAGTAATTTGTGGTTATGTGCTTTCACTTGGCTCCACCTTTTTATGTTTTGTTGGCGTCAACAAATTGGTCTATTTTATTTTTCTATGCACCCATCTTTTTGCCTTGTGGTAAATAATCTTGGGGCGATAGCCGGTTACATCTGTATTAAATCGCTGTATTGCTTGCGACATTTTTTTGATGTCAGCGCTCGCATTTGCAAAAGACGTACGGCAATCCATGGGCTGCTGTAGTTTACGCATTGTTACCCTCCAAATTGAAATTGTAACCGCTATGCAATAGGGTTCTATTTGCACGTTTAAACCGGTACCTAATGACTTTTTAAGTGGCCGCTTGCAACTGCGGCAGAATCCGGATGTGGTCCTGCTCTCTTCCGCTGCAAATAAGGGTTCTAGCGTCTTTTGAGGTTAAAATCTTGGCAATCTGGCCCGGTAATACATTTCGGACATGCCGCACGGTAAATAGCGAGTTCATTTAACAGCTTTCTGTTTAAATCAATTGCTTTATCCAACATATCTCTGTACGCTTCAATATAAAGTTCTTCTGTGGTTTTCTCTCGTTCCATACTTAGTCTCCTTGCCGCCTTAGTGCGGCTTTTTTAATTGCCAATCGCTAAATCTATCAATGTAGCCAATACGGCAGGATGGTTTAGGTCTATTTTGCCGCCATACTCTACCGCCTTGCTGATGATGGAAGATTTAAGCCTATCTATCGGCTCTATGCCTTTGCCGTGCTGCTCGTTATAGCAGGTTGCGCACAACCATGGCGAGTTGGCGCTGATAGCTGCGTTACTCTCATCCGTGTACTGACATGCACACGAAAGGCAAATTTCCTTGCCGCACTTTTGGCAGCGGCCGCTAAATGCTTTCGTTTTCGCTTTGGAGGTTCGTACTTGCCGGTGTGGTTTTTGCATTTTATTCACCTTTCTGCCTAATAGGCTGGCGCTTAATCTTCGCTGATAAAATCGATTGGAACAATCATTTGTGGCAGGAAATTAACTTCATAACGATACTGGTTAACATCTGCGCCGCTAATATCGTCTACAAACCAAAACGCTTCTTGCGGCAAGCCAACAGATATTTTTTTGTAAACGCCCTTTTCGGATTCAACAATTAAAATAATGCGGCTGCCTTCTAGTTCAAACGAAAAACGGCCAACCATTTCGTAAATAATGGTATCTGTGCGTCCATTCAGCACAACCAGGCGGCGTGTTACGTTAAAGTTATCTGCTTGTTGCGAAACATTGTAAGATACTCTGCTTGCTTCCCTGCAGCCAACAAGGGCAACGCCTACAATAGCTACGGTTAAAATTAAAGTTACTATTTTTTTCATTTTCAAATCTCCTCTATTGTTGTTATCTCCACTTCTGTGCGTGGGTTTTTACTATCCACGTAAACCCGGCTACCGTCCGTGCTAGCTACTATGCATGGGTTTATGCTGCTATCGTCTGCAAGCACCCCGTAATGCACCAAAACATCGTGCAGGGCGCTATGTAGGTTAGTAATGTCCACTTTGCGCTTGGTTTTTACATAGTAGGTGGCTTTGATGTTTACAGGTTGGCTAATGCCAATATTTTTACAAGGTATTAACCAGCCTGCTTTGGTTTGATACTCAACAAAGGCTTTGCTTGGCAGCAGCTTTGGATAGGCCCCAGCCATTACAATACGCTGGCTGTTTTTCTTGGTTGCTGGGGCAATTGGTATGGTAAATTTAATCATTCCAGCAACCTCACTGATTTAATTTTGCTTTCATACTCGGCAATTCTGCGCTCCGAGTTTGGCACAAGCATGTTATATGCTTTTTGCTTTTCTTCTTGTGCGCTGTTTATCACAGCGGCTATGGTTGGCGGGTACTCGCTGGTTTGCAGTAATGGAGTTAACCCCACCGATATGTAGCTAGCTGGGTAATCAGCTAGTGCCACCGCCCACACATCAACGGCAAGCGTCAATTCTTCGGCCGTCTTTTTTGCGTAGTAGTATGGGTATGCGGCAGTGATAAGCGCCAGCAGTTGTTTGGTTTCGTCTCTGGTCATATATCATCCCTCAAAAATGGATTGCCGGCGCTGCCAGTAGCCTTAGTTTGTTTTTGCTGTAGCTTCTGCGCATTGAACTGCTGCACAGTTTCCACTTTTTGCACTTGGCAGCGATGCAGTATGCTTTTGACATACTTCCATGTTGCCTTTTGGCTGTCGGTCGCTTCCTTCATACAGCGCTCTATTAGTTCAACGCTAACTCCACGGTCTAGGTAGTCTGCCATATCTGCCATAATGCTGTGCGCCATTAACCCAAAGTTGTTTGCCTCGAAATAAAGGCACAATCTCTGCAATTGGGCTTCGCGTGCGTTAGCAGCAGTAGGTATATTTATTGCTTTATTGCTTTCTTCATTTGTGGTTAGTTGTTGGTTAGTTGTTGGTTGATTGTTGGTTAGTTGTTGGTTAGTTCGCTGGTTATCAGCTTGGTATGTGTCATAGTTATTTATTGTTATAACGCTGTATTTCGTGGTTGTTTTGATGGTTATTTCGCTGGTTGATTTTAGCCTGTTGAGTGATGTGCGTAGCTGCTGCACTGTCAAACCTATTTCTTTGGCTAATTTATCCCGGCCAACCACCCTTTGACCTCTTTTAATTGTTTCCCCTTGCCACTTTTCGTCATACCAGTTAGCGGTAAGAAGGAGGTGTATAAACAGGTCTCGTGTGTTTCGGTCTGAATACCACTCCCATAAAAGTATGGAGCGGTGAAGTTGTATGTGTCCATCGGTAAGCAATTGTCCACCGCCTTACTTTTTCCATTTCAAAATATCACATAAATTTTCATCGAGCCGAATGCCAACGAGGTGGTATTTGGCGTCAAATTCAGCTTGCCCAATGTTTCCTACCTCTGCGTGGTGTTCTCGGCACAAGGGCTCTACAAGCTGACCTAGGTGGTGTATAGTTCGCCTATTATTACCCATGCCTACGGTTTCTACTTCGTGTATATCGGCCTTTTTGCCGCATATTGCGCACCGCCTGTGTGCAACGCAAGCATAAACATACCGGCCTGCGTCCTCACAACGGTTAAGCAGCGTATCAAGGCAGGGTATGCCGTGCACAACGCACATTTCCACAAGCCAGTCTATAAAGTCGGTGGCGGTCGCTACGTCAATATTAGATAGGCTAAAAGGCGCTATATCAACCAGCTGGCAATAATGCATTGTTAGCTGCTTGCGTATTGCGTCACGGTCGCTGTAATTCGTGTACGGCAAGCATTCAATCATATACAGCAAGCCCATTTCGTGCAGGGTTTCTTTTTCCGCTCGGGTTCGTTTGTTGTTTCCGGGGGCTTTTACCCAATCCGTAATATCGCTAATAAGTGCAAATATTTTACGGCGCTGGCTATTTGATATCTCTCGACCATCATTTATAATGACCTGCACAGTATCTACGCCCCACTGGTCAAGCAGGTAGGTTTCTGAAAAGGGAATAAAGACGGTAAAGCCTTCATCTTTTGCGATTTTCTGCACAATTCCTTCCGCCTCTATCCCCATATCTTTTCACCTCTCTTAATCGTCAAGTACGCCCGGCTCATCAAACGGAAGCGGCTCATCTGCTTCAATCGGCAATTCATCCGGCGGCAGCTCGGAATAATCTGCGCCCATGGAATTGTCCACGTACTCTTTGCTTTTATCTGTGTTAATAACAGCCATATCGCCGTCTAGGGCTTCTTGCATTTCAATGCTCATAATGCCCCATTTGCTAATTAACTGTCGCAACATGGTTTTCATTGCCATGCTGTCAAAGTCTTTTTCCCAAAACGTATACCCTTTGCCGGCGGCGTAGCCTTTGGAAAACTTTTTTGCATGCGCCTGCATTTTGCTTTTGCTCCAGTACAAGGCTTTTCTAAATCCGTTTAAATACTCAAACACGGCATAATAGCCAATGGTTTCGGCTTTTTCGCGCGCGTCATCGTTCTCTATTACGTTAAACTCGTAAACCTCATTTAACGGGTCACACTTTACTAACTCGCCTTCTTTTACCGGGGTTACGTTGATTATTTTGTACTGGCCGGAACGCATAGCGAGCTGCAAATACCCTTTATACCCAAGCTGAAACTGCGCCACCTTTCGGCCATTTTTGTTGTCGTTAAACGGCACAAGGTAGTATTGCCCAAGCTGCGGAGAGGGGGAAAGATTAAGACTTTCGCCCAACAGGCCGGCGGATAGAATAGTGCCCGCATCACATTCTTGCAACGCCGGGTTGGTGGATACGGCGCTGGTAATTGCCGCCGTAAACCTTGCCGCCCGGTTTGGGTCTCCAAGGGTATTGTTTATTAGGTTTTTGTAGCCTTCGCCAGTAATTGCTACACTAAATTTTGGTTGCTTTTTTTGCAAGCTATTAGCTGTCGCCATTTATAAGCCCTCCTTCATACTCCAAGCCATATTTTTTAATGATTGCGTTTATTTCTTGCCTGCAAGCCTTTGTGGTTCCTCTTATTTTTAGCCACAAGTCGCGGGGTTGCTCGGTTTCTTGTTCTTTTACAAGTTCTTCTTGTACATGCACAGGCTGCGCTTCTGGCTCGGCTTTAATCGCGGCTTGCTGGTTTTTTTTAAGTTCCTCCAGCTTTGCTTGTTGTTCCTCGAACCGCGCCTTTTCTTCCAGTGCAGCGCCGATACTTAATGTGCGCACGTAAGTGTCAAGCATTCTGGTTTCGCATTCGGGTGCCAACTTCATGCCACGAATGGTAAGAATTTCGCCGTTCGCTTTTTCTATTTTGCTGTACAATTCACCGGTGGCAGTGGTAATCAAAACGCTTTTGTTCAGCCAGCGCTCTTCGAAAAGGGTTTCAAACGGAACAAGGCCGTAAAGAGATTTAATGTTTTGTTTGTAAAATTCCTCTATGGCGGTTCGTTTTTCTTCTTTTTCGGCAGCTTCAAAAGCCTTTGTTTGCTCTGAAATGTTATCAATGCATTCGTCTATAAGGGCAATAATTGGTTTTTCCTTCGCTTCAAAGTCGTCATAGGGGCGTAGGCAGGCGGATTTTACCTCTTTACGCTTATCCTCAATCGCTGTGCGCAGCTTACGCAAGGCGGCAACATCCTTCTTATCGTCCTTTATGGTTTCCGGGGTCACCACCCGCCCTTTGTACTTTTCAAGCCCAGCAGAAACTTGCTTTTCAAGTTCCTTGAAGTTCCAATCAATTGACCGGATAACCTCTTTTTCAAGGTCTGTTTTTACAACTAATTCCATAACAGCCATGGCGGCCTCCTATATTTGTGGGAGTATTTGTGGCGGCATGCGGTCGCTTTGCACGCAGCCCCAAAACTCTATTTCTTTTTTTAGTAAGTGCTGCATATCAGCGCTTACTGTTTCATTGTTTGCGTCAAAACGGTAATGCCGTGTGGTTATACGCATAGATGTTTCCGGGTCGTCATCTATATAGTCTCGGTATTTTATTTGCGCCTTTAAAATGGCGAAACCGTAACCGGTGGCAAGTAGCTGGTGCAGGATTTGGCAATAATAGTGGTCTGGCACTCTACCATTCCATTGCTCCCACTGGTCTTGCCGCATAATTTCGGTGGTTTTTATCTCTAAAACCCCAAGACGCTGGTTGCTAGTAGTGGGTTCGCTGGGGCTTACCAACTCCAGTTCTCCGTCAAGGGTGGCAAATAACCACGGGCATTTCGGGATATTGGCAATCATGCCAAATTCATCGTGTGAAACACGATATTGCGGGAAATCTAAAGCAAATAGGTTGCGCAGGTGGGCTTCGGATTCTTTGCCGTATTTAACAGCAGGCTTGTGTCCTATATCTTCGGGGGTTAGGCGGCCTGTTTTTTCTTCCCATAGTTTTGTGTTGCTTTTCCACGGGTTAAGCCCTAGCACGCAAGCGGCATCGCTGGCCCCAATGCCTTTTTTACGGGCTTCCAGCCATTCTTGGTAGGCTGTGAATTCCACGCCGCCGCTATGTTTGCGCATTTTCGCACCACCTTATATACTCCGCCTCGCGGTGTGCCGTTTCTACACAGGTATCAAACCAGTCTTGCGGGCCAGCGTAGCTAAGCGTGTCTAAATCAGCCATAAACTGGTCGTAGTCCTCCGGCGTCATGCGCAAGTGCAGGGTTTTGCTTTTCTTTCGGTTACCCTCTTTGTATTTGGGTTTGCTAGTCTTGCGCAACGGGCGTTTGCGGGTGCATGTGTTATTCATCTGCAACCACCTTAACCTTGTAGCCCAGCGCTGCGCTAATTTCGGCTTCGGTCATTTCTTTGGCTGGGGTAGGCTCTTCGTGTTCCCAAATTAGGGTTTTCTCCATGTCTTGCAACCCTTGTCGGTAGCCTTGATTGTGGACAGGTTTGAATATTTTCACAATGTTTCCCAGAGGGTTTATGAAATGTTTCCCATCGGCGTTAAAGCTACACAAGAACCCACATTCATCTCCCGAAAAGATGTTCCCTTTCAAAGTGTCCATAAACACCTGCGAATAGCTGCCGTTCGCAAACTGAATCACCATACCTGTTTTTAGTTCTGGCATGGGGTTGGTTACGGGCAGCGGGTCAAGTTCGTCTTCGTCAACCCAGTTCATTTCGCCATCTGCTTCTACGTGGAAAGGTGTGCATCCCATGTCGTTATACTTAATTTTCACCTTCGTGCCGGCGGGAAAATTATTGTACCCACGCGAATTGTTATAAATCGCATAATCCCCAACTTGGGCAGTGTTTTTATCTAGCATTTTTACATCTCCTTATTAAAAAATTCTGCAAATGCTGTGCCGCCATAAGCATTAGCGGTTAATTCAAGTATCTCGTTTACACTGTAACTGTCTTTTGGGTTTTCCATTTCTTGTAAAAATTGTTCGATTCCGGGCTGGCAAGCGCCACTGATAACATGGTACATAGCACAAGCCTCGCCTAATGGTATTTGCTTGTTTTGGTCTATGCCGCTATATTGTTCTTGCCCTCTGTTTTCTGCTAATTTCCACTCAATTGCCTTAACGCCATCTTTAAATGTTTTGCAATGGGCGTAAATTTCACCATCTGTTATAACGTTTTTGTTTTTTATCTTGCCAGTATAAAAGGTGTATTTGCCAATTGTTTTTTTACCTTTTACGTGGGTTAAAATTCCATCTGCGTAAAAATAATGGTTAGGCTTGTATTGCCCATCAACCAACTTATTGCATTTTCGGCTGGTAATGGCTGTGCCCCTAAGGTAGAGGCCGCCGCCCACGGTTAGGTTGTCGGGTAGGCTGGCAATGGCTGTGCCCTCAAGGTAGAGGTAGCCGCCTACGGTTAGGTTGTCGGGTAGGCTGGCAATGGCTGTGCCCCTAAGGTCGAGGTAGCCGCCTACGGTTAGGTTGTCGGGTAGGCTGGCAATGGCTGTGCCCCTAAGGTCGAGGTAGCCCTCTATTTTATCTCCGGGCTTTACGCCCACAAGTTTTCCGTTTTTGATTTCCATTTGCGTATCTCCTTATTATTGTGATATAATAAAGACCTATAGGCGGTCTTTGTTCCGTTTGCTCGTTGGTGTTCCAGCACCAGCGGGCTTTTTATTTTTGTCTAACTTGTGCAGCAGCATAGCAAGTAAAACCAGTATGTTAGTGTGCTGCGCTAGCCATGCTACGGTTAAAACCAAGGTAATGCTGCCGGTAATAATTAACCCAGTTGCACCGCCCGCTGCCATGGATATTGGCAAACCAAAAATACACATCATAAGTAGGCCAATGGACAATATGCCTATTAGTGGGCTTTCTATTGGGTCGGGTGGGGTACGGTTGTTGTTTGTCATAATATGCCTTCCTAATCTCTTTATTTATGCGGGTTCGCTTAGCCCTATGTAGGCTAGCACCTCGGTTTTAGGTATATACCAAATTCCGCCGGGTTTTTTGCCTTTTAATTTGCCGGTGCGCAGCAACTGCCTCACTTGGGTCGGCTTTATACGCATAAGTTCTGCGGCCTCGTCCGGTGTCAAGGTTGGCGGGTATTGCCGGGTATCATATTTAAGTGCCATTCTTTTTCTTCCTTCCCGCCCCGCTTTGCTGGGGGCTTTTTTATTGTTATAAAAGCGTTCATAAAATTTGCAAATTGTTTCTTTTTGTGGCATTATATAGTGGCTGTTAAATCCCGCTAAGGCGGTAAAATAAGGAGTAAATTATGAAAAAGGCACTAATCACAGCATTATCAGCTCTACTTGCTCTATCCATGGCAGCCTGCAGCGCAAGCCCAGCGCCACAACCAACCCCGGAAAGCAAACCTGTTCAATCCGCACCTGCTGCTAGCGTGGCAACGCCTGTGGAAAGCGAACCCGTAGCCAGCGTGGCGGAAGTAGACGCAACCCAAGTGCTGGTTGAACAGGATGGAATTAAAATCACTTACAAGGGAATTGCCACCGATGGTTTTATAGGGCCAGAAGTTAAGGTGCTTGTAGAGAATGACACCGAAAAAGCTATAACTGTGCAGGTAAGAGATTTGTCCATCAACGGCTTTGTTGTGAATACATCAATGTCTGCCGATGTCCCCGCCGGTAAAAAGGCGAATGACACCATTTCAATTTTCAGCTCCTCTTTGGAGGAAAACGATATCAAGCCAGAAGAGATAAAAGATATTGAATTTACTTTCCATGTTTTTGAAAGCGATGGCTGGGACACTCTGTTCGACACTGAAATAATTACAATTACCATTTAATGCTTATTGGTTTATCCGCCCCTCTTCGGAGGGGCTTTTTTACTTCACAGTCTTGCGTGCTTCCTCAAAAGCCAGCAGGTCGCTTTCTTTTATGCGGTATTCTTTGCCCAAGAGCATAGCTGGCAGCTTTTTTCCCTAATCCACTTTTGTACAGTTGGCAGCGGTACACGGTAGCGGTCTGAAACCTCACGGGTGGTATACAATGTGCCCAAAGTAAAGCCTCCTTTCTTGTTTATAGATGTACTTGGGTTTACTTAGGTCAACATATAGTGTGATTTAAGCTAAAAAACAAATCTTTTACACAATATATTGTGCTTTTAGTTGAATTTCTTTTTGTGTTATGGTAAAATAATATAGGAACAGTACATTCAAAACACACAGTACAATTTACGTTTCAGTTAGCAGGTGAAAAAATGTCTAAAAATCCAATTAAGCCAGGGACGGACAACAAACCCGCGGGAACTTATGTAGAAGTAGGGCCTCGTGGCGGGCAGGTGTCGAACCCGCGCGTAGTTAAAATTGATAGCGGCGATAGGTTGCCGCCAACTCAAGAACCCAATCGCGGCTGGGTAAAAAAATAACCGCACTAGCTCCCTGCTTATGCAGGGGGCTATATTTTTATTTTCTTACGCCAAAAGCAGAAACTTTTGCCGAACAAATCAATCTGCAACCATGCCTCGGCGTATCGCTGGCCGTTTTCTTGGTATTTGGTTATGTAGTGGTGCATTGGTAGCCTCTCCTTTTTTGGTGAATGTGTACAAATCTACACTTTAAGTATCTGTTGTGCCAAAAAAAATATTGTGAGCCGGAAAGGAATACACCTTCTCAAGCGTTTCAAGAAAGTGAACATCTGGAGAAGTTTTTCCGCTTTCATAGTTTTGTAGCGTAGACAGGCTTATACCAAGCTTTTTCGCAGCTTCTTTCTGCCCAAGTTTTGCATTTACACGAGCTGCACGAAGCGAGATACGTGGGTATTCAGCGGTCACATTTATCACCTCCTTGACCCTATGATACTACACTTAAAGTATTGTGTCAATACTAAAAGTGTAGAATTTTGCATATTTTGTTGATTTTGCGACGCCAAAAGTATATGATGGGTATGGGTGATGAAAATGAATATACCAAAAGATACTGATGTGCTAAAGCAAATATTCTCCGAGAACTTGAATAGATTAATGGGTAAGAAGAACAAATCTATTCCAGACGTTTCTGCCGATTTAGATATTCCATATACCACTGTCGTAAGCTGGGCACGTGGAGAGAAATACCCACGCATGGATAAAGTGCAGGCTTTGGCTGATTACTTCCACGTTTCCAAATCAGAATTAATTGAAGACCAAAAAGAAAAGCCCGCCATCTCAAAAGATGACGAGCTGAATGAGTATTTGGAGGAATTGCGCAATAGGCCAGAAAAGCGTATGTTTTTCTCACTTACTAAAGATGCTACAAAGGAAGAAGTCGAGACAGCAGTGCGAATCGTAGACGCTTTTATGAAAAGTCGTGGAATGATGCCACCAGACGATGATTAAAAAGAAAAAGCCGCCCGAAGGCGGCTAATTCCCATCTGGATTGGCGTACTTAGATTACGCTTAATGCTACACATCAATTACCAGACGTATACAGTACAATCACTGTCTGTGGTTTAAGTATACCAAATTAGTCAAGGCAATGTCAACCCTGTGTGGTTTGATATTTTGCGCAGTTCGGGCTTGTTGATTCTATAAGATGTCCATATTCGGTTGGCGACAATATCACTTGCTTGTATTAGATAATTATATTTTGAATCGCAGAAATGCAGGTTGATTTCAAGGGAACTACGCAGAACCGGCGGATACTGGGTTCCGTAGTCATGATTAAAGATACCATAGCAAAGTTCTTCTTGTATGGATTCTTTAAGCCCATAATATCCGTTGCTGGCAGTTAGTTGCTCATCAATATAAACATACATTGTAATCGGTTGGTTTGCTAAAATCTTTTTTTGTGCCACAAGACTTTGCACTTGGAGTTTGATTATTCTCTTTAAAGCATAATCTTTAAATCGACATATGGATTTCTTGTCTTGCATAACGTGAGGGTACATTCTGCCTATGTCAACTGATACGGACAGGGTATCGTACGGCCTAAGCACATTGTACAAGGAACGCCTGTGTTTATTGCTCAACCCAAAAGATTTAAGTTCGTTGTCTCTTCCAGTTTCTTTCCGTATTTTTTTCATTGCTCCAATATACCTTCTCTTCGCAATGTCTAAGTCATCTTTATTCATAAAGGTGTACCCCGCATATACAAACCAGCCGCTTTCCTCATTTGTATGCAGGCAACCGGAATCATCAAAAAAGAAATATAAATACTGCAAGTCATTCACCACCATAGTTTATACGGCTATTATACTATATAACGGCAAATTATTACAATAGGGGTTATTAATGAACGAAATATTTACATATATAATTAATTTACCGGTAAGCAATAAAGGGCAGGTACGGCTATTGCCAGATGGGGATTATGCTGTTTTTATCAACAGTAATCTATCTGTCGAGCAACAAATAGAAGCCTACAACCACGAGGTGCGCCACATTATAAGCGGCCACTATGAGCAACTAGAGCGCCCCATAGCTGCTATTGAGGGCGAAGCCAAAACAGAAGGGTTGCTGGCCGACGAGATAAAGCAGGTAAGCAAAACAGGCTTGCCCCTACCGCCAATAGAATGGCCTGCATTACCGCCGCAATCTACACCTATAGAGGACAATGCTACCGATAGGCTAGATGGTATGCTAGGCGATTTAGCTGCCATTGCGGTTGATTTGGAGAGCATGTTGAGCGATAGGATGGATAGGCGGGAGAGGTACAAGGATTTAAAGCTGATTAATGAGTGGTAAACCCGCTTTGCATACAAATAAAAAAATCCCCCCTGCGCTAACAGGGAGGAAATACAGAACAGCTGCAGATTACTTTGGGCGATTATCGACCGCCATTTAATAGCGTTATAACGATTTTAAAATATGTGTTTTGGTCAGTGGAGGGCAGGAATGGCTAATGCGATGATATATATAGACGAATCGGGAGACTTGGGGTGCCGAAAAGGAACAAAATGGTTTATACTTACTGCACTAATTGTTACATCGGAAGAAGAAAAAGACCTTGTTCGAGAAATGAGAAAAATTAAATCAGTTTTAAATATGAAAATCATCCATTGGAAAAATATCAGAGATTTTGACAAAAGAAGGTTTATAGCTGGAGCAATATCCAGCAAAAACTTTACATATATTAATGTTTTAATCGACACTGACAAAATAGACATGTCTCTGATGCAAGGTTCCACAAAGGGGGTGTCAAATAACGATATTTTGTACAACTACATGTGCAGGTATTTGCTTGAGAGAGCGTCAAATTTTCTCGCAAAAAATGGCATGTGCGCAGATATTGTTCTATCGAGCAGGGGTACCACAAAGGATAAGAATTTGATAGAATACATTGAAAAATTATTAAATCATCCTCATAACAGCATCGATAAAACCACCATTCAAAAAATAAAGAGTCGAACGGCTGGCGATTTAGAACTATTGCAGGTTGTAGATGTTTTAACATCATCGTTGCGAAACGGGCTTGAACCGAATCGGTATGGACACATAACACCATGCTACTCATACGCCTTCGCTAAGCACTTATACAAGGTGAATGGAAATGTGTCAGAATATGGATTAAAATATTTTACAAAAGATATGAAACCAAAAGAAAAGATGCGCGGTGTAATTTGCAAGGATTTTTAAGCAAAAAAAGAAGAGCCCCCAGCACGACTTCCGCATATCCATAAATGAATAAGCTGGTGTTATACACCCTCGTGTTTTTCTGGCGAACGCTCTTCCATCTATATTATACCATAAGTAGCAAAAAGCGCAATAGAATCTTAGATAAAATTGAAATTTCAGCAAAATGCTAAGGTTTTAACTACAAAAAGTATATTTAATTCAAAGAAAAGTATGCCCACCCTAAGAGTTTTAGTGCAGGGTTGTTTCTGGATTGGACACCATGGATAAAAAACCGCCCCCGTGCGACAACACAGAGGCGGCAACAGAACAGCTTACCAAGCTCGGTAAATCTGCCCCAGGCAAGCAGATTATATCACATTCCTTGGTGGGCTACAAGGAGTGTGTTTTTTTATGAAGAAGCGTAAAGATGGCCGCTACTCCCTGCAATTTGTTATTGGCCGGGAACAAGCTTTTGACGATAATGGGGATATACTGCTGGATAAAAAGGGCCGGCCGGTTATTAAATATAAACGGTATACCGTGTATGGTGCCACCCAAAAAGAGGTAAACGAGGCGGCAGCGCAAGCTAAAATCGATTTTGGTAAAGGCATTGATATTGCTGCCGCCAATGATAATTTTAGCCTGTGGGCCACCCGCTTTATACAAAATAAAAAAGCCCAGGGCTTAAGCCCTGGGCACATAACACGTTTAAACAGTAATTTAAAACATTTGGCGCCGCTTAACCTCTTACCAATATCTAAAATAACCATTGGCGATATACAGGCCATTATTGATACCCTTGCGCAATGGCAAGACGGTAAGCCTCCACGCGCTAAAAAAACCTTGCTGGGTATCAAGCAAGCAGCCGGGCAAATATTTAAGTTGGCTATTGCTTCGCGCGTTATCACTTACAACCCAGCCGAGTTTATAACTATCCCGAAAACAGCTAAACAAAATAAGCGAACCGCTTTGACTGACGAACAACAACGCTGGGTGCGGGAAACCGAGCACCGGGCAAAACGTGCCGCCATGATTATGTTGTATTCTGGCCTGCGCCGGGGAGAACTGCTGGCCCTCACCTGGGCAGATATCAACCTTGATAATAATACCATAGCTGTAAATAAATCAGTCATCTACGAGAGTAACCAACCTATATTAAAGCATAGCGCAAAAACAGCGTCTAGTATCCGCACTGTTAAAATACCCGTGTTGTTGGGTGAATACCTCGCTGGTGAAAAAGCAAAGGACAACTGCCTCTATGTTGTGCACTCTCGCAATGGCTTGCTGATGTCAGAATCTGCATGGAGTAGAATGTGGGAAAGCTATATGGCAGCGCTTAACCTAAAGTATGGCTATAGCGCTGCCGAGCGTGAAAACGAAAATATTACAAGCGTACACAATCCAAATGGCCTACAAATCAAAATACCAACTTTTACAGCCCACCAACTACGCCATACATTTTGTACCATGATGTACCTTGCTGGTGTTGATGTTTTGGTTGCCAGCAAACAAATGGGGCATGCCGACGTGCAAACCACTTTGCGCATTTACGCCCACCTTAGCGAGGAGCACAAAAACACCGACTTGAAAAAGCTAGATGATATGCTGCTACAGTCAATTGGCAGTCAAGCTGAAATTAATTAAACGATATAACGATATAATATTTGGTAAGATTGATAGCTTCGCAACGCAGAGGTCGTGAGTTCGATCCTCATATCGTCCACCAAAACAAAACCCCTTATGTTTGCAATAAACATAAGGGGTTTTGTTATAGTTGGCTTTTAAATAGATGTTGGTTTACAACACATTACGCCTCTGCAATATACAAGTTTACCACCCATTGGTTGCCTACTTTGCTAACTGCATTATTTGCAGGCAGGGCACCACAACCACCTGCCTCTGTATAAACACGGGCTGGTTTAAAGTGGAAAGTACCATCATGTGTTTCGAACATTACAACACCTGCAAAACCCAAAGAGGACGTTATATAGGCGCCTGTTTCACTAAACACCTGCAAATTTCCTCGCTGTTGTGGGTCCAAAGCAAATTTTGTGTTTAGGGCAGCTTGCAATTTTTCAATTGAAATACCATATTTAAAACTGGAAGCAGTAACGGTGTTTTTTGCTATTTTTGCAGAGATTGTAATGCTCCACACTTTGCCAATTTTTACAGCATTCATTAGCCCAATTAAGCTAAATTCGCCATCGGGAGAGCTACCAAGCTCGCCCCTGTAAGATATCGCTTTGCCTGGAAGCCCTTGATCCATCTCCGCAACCTTGCTATCAATTTTCTCCATATCATTGTTATAATCGGTAAGCCAATTGGGTTTATCGGTACCCACAAACTGCGAAAGGTTCAAATTTTCTGTTCGTTTTCCTGTACTACTCATTTTTCATTTCCTCCTAAATTAAATGTGATTTTGCATTTGTTGCGTACGTAAATGCCGAAATTTCTTTGTTTTTGTAAGCCGTGGCCGAAACGCCAAGCTGTTCGTATTCATGGGCGGTAAGCCCGTTTTGCTTGTGCGTAAAAAATAAATCTTCCATCAAAGGGTCTAGTGGCAGGCGGCGCCCGGTAACAGGGCTTCGCTGGTTTTTTAACTTATGCCAAAAACCCGATAGTTTCGCCTGTACCCTATGCCCCAAGTCTGTAATCTTTTTTTTCACCAAAATGCTCAATTGCTCAAATAAGTTAGAAATCTCTTTCTGCAAAGAGGACAATTTTACGGCATTTTCGCTATTTAGCAGCGATAGTTTTTGATTTATCCTACCTGCAAGTGCATCCACCAAACCCTCGGTATCTCGCAAGTATTTTTCGGCGGCCAAGCGCGCTTCCCACACTTCTTTCGCCTCTATTTTAAGTTTCTTAACCTGTTCTTCCAGCAAATTCGCTTCGTCAATTATATCTTTATGCTTGTCATATTCCTGTTTAACCAATCCATATTCGCTGGCAGAAACATACCCCGCCACCAAATTGATAATGCCTGCTTCGGTAATTTCGGTAAAGCCAGGTATAAGCTCTACATAGGCATATTTTTTTTGCACCACTGTTTTGCAATAGTTTTTGCCACTATTTTGCTGCGTGCCCAAAACCGGGTAGTAGCCCGCCGGCACCGCAATGATGTTGCTTGCCATGGGTGTAATTTGCGAAAAGGCGGCCAAGGTGCCCAAAGTAAGGTACCCAGTGGTAGCGCTTTTTACATTCATCATCTGTGTTGTTTCATCGTTGGTTGATGGTGGTGGCGTACTACTATTAGGGCGAGGGTTGTATGGGCTGCCAACGGTCATTTCGTATCCCTGATAGCTTTCGTAAGTCCATTTGTAATCCTTAAAAGGGCATATTTTCGTAAAGCGAGGTTCGCTACCACAAGCGCAGGTACCTCTTCGAATAATTGTTGAGGATGTTGCATATGGCTTTTCTCCAGGGATATTAGGATAACCTATTTTCAAATAGACACAATCTTCTAAGTTTGCGGCGCCAAACTTATTTGTTTTCCCTAAACCGTCCGAATTTTTAATATACATATGCTCAATGTAATTTGTAGGAACATTTTTTCCAATCCCACACTCTATATGTACATGTAAATCAAGCTTATATGTACTTGTTTCTCCTTCACTATAAATATGTGTACCTCGTGGGATTATTTCCCCACTTTTTCGAAATCTTTCAAGTCTATTGATTAAAGTTTCCTGTCCATCTTCTGTTTTGGTTCCTTTATTCATGTGAAGAAAAGCCATCCATTGGTACTTTCCTTTATGAACAGGACCATCTACAATATTTGCGCTACGAATAACCAACATATTGCAATAACTCGAAGAAAATCCATGATTTTCAAAATTTGTTGCTTCTACGATACAGTCATACGGCGCATAAATAAATCTGTTTCCTTCACCTTGCGCAAAGTCAATGGCGTTTGTATAATCATGGCTGGTGCAAAAATTCACTTTATTTGGATATGCATTGTTATAAGCATAGAACTTATATGGATTAATTGTGCCATCTTTTTCTATATTTGCGTAAGTTAGCCGCCCCTGCGTTACACGCAAATACTTCATCGGGAATAATGCTTTTTGTGCCATTCTATCCCTCCTTTATGGCAACCGGTTTTTGCCGTCTACCGCGTAGTCAAAAGCGTCCACGGCTTTGCCGTCGTATTGGCTGGCCGCTATTTGCACTTTTTCATACTCGGTTGCGGTAAAACCTGCGTCCCGGTGCAAATCAAACAGGTTTTCTGCCACGTTTTCTAGCGGCAGCCGCTTGCCACAAGATGGGTCTCGGACATTTTCCAGCTGGCTTTTCATCAAATCTAGCTCTTGTTGGGCTTGCTGTTCAACCCTCGCAATCCCTTCATCTGACCCTTTTTCTATGGCATTAGCGGTGGTTTGCGAAAAAACACGTTGCTTGCCCATTTCGGTGTCCAAATCTGTTTTTATTGCCGCAATTTGGCTGTGCGTGTTATTCTCTAGTGTTTCTAATTTTTCTTCAATGCGTTTGCCATCGGCAGTTGCCATTTCGGTCGCCATCTTATCCACCCCAATTTTCTTTTCAATTATTTCTTTGTCACTCTGTGCCTTCTGTTTCCTTTCCCTAGCGTCTTCTGCATCTTTTTCTAGTTGGGGCAGCATTTGCAGCATTTCCCTATATTCTTCTTTGCTTACCATACCGCTGGTATATTCATCAATAGAAGTTGTGCCAACCTCATTTTTGCCGGGCTGTACAACCGCATAATACTCTTCGCCACCAACCAAAATTTTAAGCCAATCAAATCCTGCGTAATTGGCCCCTGATGCTGTAATTGCATAAATGCTTTCGCCATAAATTTTCCCTGATGTGTCGTTCACGCTCATGCTGTTAAAATATTCGCAGTACTCACCGGGGTATACACGTAAAACTTTCATTGTACCTGCCATTTTCGCCCTCCTTTCTTTTGGTATTCTAAATACAAATCATTTTTTTAACGTTTCATCCCCTCCTCACACTACTAATTTTAACCGCCCCCAGCGTAACAAATGTAACCACTTGTTTTATCCCAGCACAATATTCAACCTTAAAAAGATTCTTTTGTTTTCCACCCTAAAACCCCAATAACACTTGCCTTTCCCCATTATTTGCTATATAATAATCTAGAAACAAATGCTGTCATCCAAGGGATATTGCATCCGTGGGTGGCTTTTTTGCGTTTATAAGCCGTTTTATTTTTGCAACACAAATTTTAGGAGAACGAACAACTTATGATGAACAGCCCAGAAACAGATGAAATGCTTACCTTTAGCGCCCTTCCCCTTTCGGCACCGCTGGCCCGTGCCGTGCAGGATATGGACTATACCCAGCCCACCAGCATCCAGGCCGCGGCTATCCCCTTTTTGTTAGAGGGGCAGGATGTAATTGGCCACAGCAGCACCGGCACCGGCAAAACCGCCGCCTTTGGCATACCAGCAGTAGAGTGCGTGGTTGGCGAAGTAAAGCGGGCACAGGTACTGGTACTTTCGCCCACGCGGGAGCTTGCCATGCAAATTACCCGCGAAATACAAAAATACGCCAAATACAAAGAAGGGGTTTGTGCCGCAGCCATTTATGGCGGGGCCCCCATGCCAGAACAAATACGCCTATTGCGCCGTGCCAACATTGTGGTTGGCACCCCCGGCCGTATTATGGACCATTTGCGCCGAAAAACCCTGAAAATGGACGAGCTGAAGATGGTGGTGCTGGACGAAGCCGACGAAATGCTAAGCATGGGCTTTATCGAGGATATTCAAACCATTCTTTCGCAGGCACCTGCAGAAAGGCAAACTGTTTTGTTTTCGGCCACCATGCCACCCCCAATCTTAAAAATATCGCAAGAATTTTTAAGACAGCCACAAGTGGTAGACGTAATGGCCGAGGAGGACAGCCAGGCCGATATTGAGCAAACCTTTTACTATGTGCCCCAGCAAAAAAAGCAAGAGGCGCTTACCCTGCTGCTAAAGCACGCCGATGCAGGCCGTTCGATTGTGTTTTGCAATACTAAATCGATGGTGGACGAGCTGGCCACAAAGCTAAGCAAAGAGGGGTTTCGGGCAACGGGGCTGCATGGCGATATGTCTCAAAGCTTGCGCAGCCAGGTAATGCTCGGCTTTCGCACCGGCAACATTGGCATTTTGGTGGCAACCGACGTAGCCGCCCGTGGCATAGACGTAGACGATGTGGACGCCGTTATTAATTTTGATTTACCTCAAAGCTTTGAATACTATGTGCACCGCATTGGTCGCACCGGGCGTGCCGGCAAAAAAGGCACCTCGCAAACACTTGTGTGCAACGGCAAGCAGGTGGCCACCCTAAAAGCGCTAATACGCTTTACCGGCAACGAAATAACCGAGCACCGCCTGCCCACCGGCACCGACATGATGGAGCGTGCCGTGCTTAAAATGGCCGACGAACTTTTTCCACAACTGCAGGCCCAGCCCGGCAAAGCCGCCAGCCTGCTGGTAAAGCGCCTGATGGGCGAAGAAACCAGCGGCATTACAGCCCAGCAGGTGGCCTGTGTGCTGGCCGAAAAACTACTGGGCGGCGACGATACCTTTGCCGCCATTAAGGGCATTAACGATGCCGCCAGCACACAAAAGGCTGGCCGTGCCAACGCCGGTTACAACAGCGATGGCGAAGGGGGCATGGTGGTGGTTACAGCCTCGGTAGGGCGCAGTGCGCGCATTACCCCCAACCACCTTGTGGGTGCCATTGCCGAAATTTTAGACATTCCCGGCTCGGCCATTGGCAAAATTGATATCAAGGACGAAACCTCGCAAATTGGTATGCGGGAAAACATTGCCCAAGCCTTGCTTGCCCATAAAAAACCTATCCGCATTAAAGGGCAAGAGGTTACCTTTGCCATGAAACCCGTGAAACGTGCAGTAGGTAGAAAGCCTGTAGACCCCGAGCGTTTCCGTGCAGGTGGCGCCATGCCAAAGCGCAAACTCAGCTCTAAAAAAGGGCATAAAAAAAGCCGGTATTAACCGTTTTTTAACCAAGACAAACAAACCCGCTGTTGCTGCATGGCAACGGCGGGTTTTTCTATATGCTATGCTATTTTATGCTATTTTTTCTCTATCATCTGGCTGGCAAACACGGCCAGTTTTTCTATTTCGGCTTTGGCCGTTTGCTGGGTTTGCCCCTTGGCAAACAAATACACCTTTATTTTAGGCTCGGTACCGCTGGGGCGCACAATTAGCTTGGCTTCACCTTCCAGCAAAAATTCCAGTACATCGGCTTTTGGCACCTGCCGCACCACCTGCGCCAACTGGCCACTGCCAGCGCCCTGCAAATAATCGTAGCTGCCAAGCACAGCATAGCCCCCCACCTGCTGCGGGGGTGCTGTGCGCAAACCCTTCATCAGGTTTTGCATGTACAGCATGCCGTCCATTCCCTCAAACGAAAAACTAAGCAAATGCGCCGCATAGTACCCGTGTTCGGCATATAGCTGCTGCATTACATCCAGCAGGGTTTTGCCCTGCGCCTTATAAAAACGGGCCATCTCGCAAATCAGCATCGAGGCATTTACAGCGTCTTTGTCCCGCACATATCCGCCCGAAAGGTAACCATAGCTTTCTTCAAAGCCAAAAATATAACGGTTTTCCTCCCCTGCATTTTCCAGCAGGCCAATTTGCTCGCCAATAAATTTAAAGCCGGTCAACACTTCGCGCAGCTCCACCCCATATTTTTGGGCAACGCTGGCTGCCATATCGGTGGTAACAATGGTTTTTACCGCAACCGGGTTTAGTGGCAGCGTGCCTGTGGCAGCACGCTGTTTGCAAATATAATCCAGCAGCAGTACACCCACTTCGTTGCCACTCATCAATTCAAACGTACCATTGTTGTTTACCGCAATGCCCACACGGTCGCAGTCAGGGTCGGTTGCCAGCAGCAGGTCGGGCTGCACAGTGGCGCTTAGCTCCAGCCCTTTTTGCAGTGCTTCGCGTATTTCGGGGTTGGGGTATGGGCAGGTGGGGAAATTGCCGTCCGGGTGCTCTTGCTCGGGCACCACCGTAATATCGGTGATGCCAGTTTCGGTTAAAATGCGGGTTACACAGGCAAGCCCAGCCCCGTTTAAAGGGGTATACACCACCTTTAAAGAGGTGGTTTGCCCCGGTGTTACCTGTTGGGTTTTTACAGCAGCGATATAGGCGTCTACCGTTTGTTGCCCAATATAACAAATTTGGCCCACCTGCAAAGCAGTATCAAAGTTTGTAATTTTTACATCGTCAAACTCGTCCACCGTTTCAATTTGTGCCAAAATTTCTGTGGCGGCTTCGGTGGTAATTTGGCAGCCATCGGCACCATACACCTTGTAACCGTTGTATTTTGCCGGGTTGTGGCTGGCTGTTACACAAACCCCTGCCCCACAACCCAAATGCCGCACCGCAAACGAAAGCGCCGGTGTTGGCATTAGCTGGGGGTATAGCATAGCGGTTATGCCGTTGGCCGCAAACACCTGCGCCGCCTGCTGCGCAAATAAATCCGATTTAATCCGGCTATCGTACGCAATGGCAACCTTGCGCACCACACCGCTGGCAAGTATATAGTTTGCCAGCCCCTGGGTGGCTTTGCGCACAGTATAAATGTTTATGCGGTTGGTACCTGCCCCAATTTCGCCACGCAGGCCGCCGGTGCCAAACTCCAGCGTGCGGTAAAAACGGTCCTCCACGCCGGCAGTGTTTCCCGTTTGGTGCAGCTGGGCAAGTTCATTGTGTAAATCCAAATCATCAGTCGCCTGTTCCATCCAGCGCAAAAATGTTTTTTCTGTTTGCATGTTTTCTCCTTACTTGCCAGTATCGTTAATCATTTGCTGCCAATATTATACGCCAGCCTCCCTTAAAATTAAAGCAAATGTTACATTTACCCAGCCACACGCAACAAAAGCGCCCTATCAAAGCCCGCAGGCTTTTAATAGGGCAGCTTTTTATGTGGCAAAATTATTGCTGGTTGTTATCTACCGGGGGCTGGGGCGCTACTGGCGCCTCGGGGGCTACGGGTGGCTGATACACCGGTGCTTGCTGCGGTGCCGCAGGGGCTACCGGAGGCTGGTATACCGGCGGCGCTTGTTGCGGGGCCACAGGGGCTTGTTGTTGGTACACAGGCGCCTGCTGCGGGGCCACAGGGGCTTGCTGCTGGTACACAGGTGCCTGGGGCACTACTGGGGCCGGTGGTGCAACCACCACGCCAAAGGCGCGCCCTGCCCAGCCAGAAAACACCGGAAGCCCGGCATCTTTGCCTTTAAGCACATTTAAAAAGCCAACAATTGCCATTACCAAAATAATGGCCGAAATTAGGCCCGAAATAACCGAAAACACGGTATAGATGGCCGACCCAATAAAAGGAATGTTGCCTAGCAAATCTTTTATAAGCGAGAAAACCGAGCTTACTACCGAATACACAAAGCTTAAGAAAAACGCCTGCATGGTTTGCCGAGAAACCCACTCATCTTTTTCTACCAACAGCACAAACCCCAGTAGCAAGCCAAGCAACAATGTTTGGCCAATAAACGCCAAAACAAATGCCAAAATAGCGTAAAATTTCAGTTCAACTCCTATTTTTCCTTTACCCAAAATAAATACCCCTTTCGTTTACCGCATAATTTTATAGTTTGCGATATTTTCTATTGCAAGTATACGGTTAAATCATTCCAAAGTCAATTAAAAAAGCGAAAATAACCACAATCATTAAACGTTGTTATGAACCGGTGGCGCAAGGCCGGCAGGCAAGCCAAAAATGGCTTTGCATTGTGTGTAACCAAAGCGCCCATTTTTGTATTGTGGCAGGCCGCCAGTCATTTTCTGGTTTGATTTCCCCCCTGCTACTTGTTACAATATAAGCTACGGTTTTACACAAATAACCATGCAATTGGCAAGGGGATACAATGGCGGTTAAAAACAACACCCCAAAAAAGGGAATTTGGCACATGATAAAATTAATACTACTATGGGGGCTGGCCCTGCTTTTGGCCGCCAGCGGGCTGGCCGCCTTGCTGCGGGGCAGCTTTACCTTTGGCACCCTTGCGGTGTGGCTGTTTGCTTTTGCGCTGGCGGGGTATGCTATTTTTAACAAACCCATTGATGCTTTTTGCCTAAACGGGTTTGGCCGGGTGTTAAAATATACCGTTTGGGCCGGGCTTACCCTATTTGCTGCTTTATTTGTTTTTGTGGCTGTTAGCGGGTACACCAACACCGCCACCGGCACCGAAAGTGTAATTATTGTGCTGGGGGCTGGCATTAAAAACGAAACCATTAGCGATGTGCTGCGCCACCGGCTGGACGCCGCCACCAAAGCCTGGAAAAGCAACCCCAGCGCGCTGCTTGTAGTGGCGGGCGGCAAGGGCCGGCAAGAGAACATTTCGGAGGCGCTGGCCATGCAACGGTACCTGGTTTTGCAGGGTATTCCACCCAGTCAAATCATCATGGAAGACCAAAGCACCTCTACCGAAGAAAACTTGCTATTTACCAAGCAAATTTTGGCCCAAAAAGGCTATGCTGAAGACACCGAAGTTGCCCTTGTAACCAATGCTTTTCATTGTTATCGTGCCGGAAAGTATGCCCAAAAAGCGGGCTTTACCAATGTGCACACCATTCCCGCCGGCATCAACTTCCTTTCGGTTTTGCCAAGCTATATCCGGGAGGAATTTGCCATTGTGGCCTACTGGCTTTTTAGGCAGTAGCCTGTGCACCGCAGCCGCCCACAGGCGGGTTGCCAAAGCCAAAAAAGAACCTAAGGAGAACCCAATGAAAATTAGAGATTTTGAAAAAAACGACCGCGAAACCGTGCTGGAAATGGTGGACACCTTTTATTCTTCGCCCGGGGTGCTGCACCGTATCCCCACCCAAAATTTTGCGGGTGCCTTCGATGAAATGTGTGGCGGCGGCAGCTTGCGCCTGCGTGGCCTTTTAATAGAGCACAACGGCCAGCCTGCCGGCTTTTGCTCGCTTTCGTTCAGCTATTCAACCGAGGCCGGCGGCCCCGTTGTGTTAATAGAAGAAGTGTACATAGCGCCCGCTTTTAGGGGCCACGGCCTTGGTGCCGGCGTGTTTGCATTTATTAAAGAAGAATACCGTGGCAAAGCCGCCCGCCTGCGGCTAGAGGTTGCCCCCGAGAATGAACGTGCCGCCGCTTTGTACCGCCGCCTTGGCTTTGAGCCCCTGCCCTATAACCAAATGATACTGGAAGATTTTTAGCCCTTAAGCAGCCTTACCCAAAAACCTAGCCGCCATACTTTCGTGCAGGTAGGCATTTCGCTTTATCCCGGCATGTGCGGGGTTTTTATGCAAAAGAAGCCCCCTTTGCGCAATCACACTTATCTGCAAAATTCACTTATCAATATTTTGAATACGGGAGGATTTTTAACCTTTTATGCAACAAGATAATTTTGTAAAGCCCGGCAAAAAGCCCTCGCTTATAAAAATGCTGGCCTATTATTACAAGCCGCACTTGGGGCTGTTTGCAGCCGACATGGTTGCCGCCCTGTTAATTGCCGTGTGCGATTTGTTTTACCCCATGATAACCCGCAGCATTATTAACGATTATGTGCCCAACCAAAACCTGCGGTTGGTGCTGGTTTGGGCAGGCGCCCTGCTGCTTATTTACCTTGCCAAAGCTGGGTTAAACTACTTTGTGCTTAGCTGGGGGCACATTATGGGCACCCGCATGCAGGCCGATATGCGCCAAGATTTATTTAGGCACATGCAGCGCCTGCCGTTTAGCTATTTTGATGAAAACCGCACCGGCAGTTTAATGAGCCGCATTGTGAACGACCTAATGGAAATTAGTGAGCTTGCCCACCATGGCCCCGAAGATTTATTTATCTCGGTGGTATCGTTTATAGGGGCCTTTGTGTTGCTGGCAAACATCAACCTCACCCTTACCTGCATCATTTTTGCCTTTGTCCCCATCATTATTATTTTTAACTTTTTAATGCGTAACCGCATGCGCAAGGCCTTTGCCCGCCGCCGCGAAGAAACCTCGGCCATCAACGCCGAAATTGAGAGCAGCCTTTCGGGCATACGGGTGGCAAAAGCCTTTACCAATGCCGAATACGAGGAAGAAAAATTTGGTACCCGCACCGATGCCTTTGTGCAGGCAAGCGCCGCCGCCTATCGGGTAATGGGCACCTACCACTCTGGCATGACATTTGGCGTAGACCTTTTGGCCCTTATTGCCCTGCTGGCCAGTGCCATTTTTGTGTTTGCCGGCAAAATAAATATTGGAGATTTTGCCGCATTTTTGCTTTACATTAGCATGTTTACGCAGCCCATACGTAAATTAACCCAGTTTGTCGATCAATTTCAAGACGGCATGTCGGGTTTTCGCCGTTTTGCCGAGGTAATGGAAACCCAGCCCGAAGTCAACCCCGACAGCCCCCAAAAACCGCATGTAGTAAAAGGAGATATTGCCTTTAACGATGTTTGCTTTACCTATGGCGAGGCCGGGCAGGTGTTAAACCACATTAACCTGCATATCCCCGCAGGCAAAACAGTGGCGCTGGTGGGGCCGTCGGGCGGTGGCAAAACCACCCTGTGCCATCTTATCCCCCGGTTTTACAGCCCCCAAAGCGGCACCATTACGCTAGACGGCGTTGACGTGCAGCAGTTTGATTATACCGAGCTGCGCCGGGCCATTGGCATTGTGCAGCAAGATGTGTTTATTTTTGCCGGCACCATACGCGAAAACATTGCCTATGGCAACCTAGACGCTGACGAAGATGCCATTATACAGGCCGCCAAAGACGCCGGATTGCACGATTATATTTGCACCCTGCCAAACGGCTACAACACCGATATTGGCGAGCGTGGCGCCAAATTATCGGGCGGGCAAAAACAGCGTATTTCTATTGCGCGGGTATTTTTAAAAAATCCGCCTATCCTTATTTTAGATGAAGCCACCAGCGCACTGGACAACGCCACCGAAAGTGCCATACAAAAAGAATTTGACCGCCTGGCAAAAAACCGCACCACTCTGGTGGTGGCACACCGGCTTTCTACGGTAAAAAATGCCGATGAAATTATTGTGCTTACCGATAACGGTGTGGAAGAACAAGGCCCCCACAGCGAACTGATGAAAAATGTAGATGGTTTGTACTATGCTTTGCAAAAAACCAGCCTGCAACAATAAAAAAAGCACCAACCTAAAAATTTATAGGTTGGTGCTTTTTATTGGTTTGCTTGCTGTTTACGCTGCGTCTTTGTGGCTGGCATCGCCCATGCAGGCGCTTTCCATTTCCAGCGTAGAGGATTCCTCCGCCCCATCGGACGTAGTGGAGAAGAAAATAAAGCCAATGGCCACTACTGCGCTGATAACCGTTACAAACACAATCTGGAACATTCGGATATCCCCCTTTATAATAAAGTATATGGAAGAAGAGTTGAGCTGGCCCTTTGCCAGTTTTACCCTTCTGTATACTAATACGATAAAGACGGGGGAATTCTTTCAAGTTTTAAATTTTTTATAAAAGTTACTTTTAGGCCACTTGTTTTTTGGGGGCAAGCTGGCTTTTATTATTTTTCTAATATTGCGGGCTGGGTAAAGGCACGCCCGCCCGGCTGGGGCTGCTGTTGGCACAGGGTGTATAAATCTTCGGCATGTGCCTCGGCCGCTACCAGTGTTGCCGCGGCCGGGCTTGTTTTGGCAAGTTTTGCCAGCGAGGTAGCCACCGGCAACACCGCAGTGTGTTTTGCCTTTTTTAGCAGCGCCAACCCCCGCCCATTGGCCCCCAGCACCTGTATAAAAGGGGGTATGGCGGGCAAATTGGCAGGCAGCCCCAGCGCTGCGGCCAGCGCTACCCGCCGTATGCGAGAATGCGCAAACCGTTTGCTTTTTGCCAATTCATACAATTCTTGCAGCGTGGTGGCTTGCCTTGCGGCGCTTGCCATGCGTGCGGCAAGGCCTTCGGCCGCTTGCCCGGCATAGGGCGCAAAGGCGGCCAAAGGCTTGCCCCGCAGCCGTGCCAGCACCGCAAACTGGTATTGTGCCGGATTAATTTGCTGCCCCGCCTGCTGGGCATTTAGGTATATTGGCAGGCAAGCGCCGGGCACCCACCCCTGCAAAGCCTGCGCGCCGCCCTGCGTTATGCTGTGCTGCCGCAGCCAGCTGGCCGAGGCCACACCGTCTGCCGGTATACCATCGTGCAGGGCCCCACGGCGGGGCAGTGCAAACGGCACGGGCATGGGTGGCAAGGGTTTACCTTGCCCGGCGGCCACGGCAGCCAGCCCCTTTGGCACGGCAGTTTGCAGCGCCTTGCAATACTCTATGCCCAAAATATTGTTGGGGGTATTTAGCAACGCGCCAGCACCGGGCTGCATTTCCTCTGCGGCGGCTGCCCGTGCCGCCGCAAACGAGGCACCTTCCCCCAGCTTGTTTTTTAAAACGTTCGCAAAATCGGCCTTTTGCAATAGCGCTGCCAATTGCTGCAGGTTTTCTACCCCGGGGGTTTCGGCGCCAAAGGCAAGGGTATCCACACACCCAAGGGCGGCCAAAATGCCGGTGGCGGCGGTGGCAAATTGCTCGGCCGAGGCCACCGCATACGGGGTAGGCAAGCGCAAAACTAAATCGGCCCCGGCGGCAAGGGCGGCTTTGGCGCGTATGTGGGCGGGGTATAGGGCGGCTTCGGCACGTTGCACAAAGCTGCCGCTCATTACGCATACCACCGTATGGCACCCCTGCCCCCGCAGCTGTTCTATCATCCAACCGTGCCCATTATGAAACGGATTGTATTCGGCCACAATGCCAGCCACCTGCATTTTTTCCATCTCTGCTCCTAACTAATATCCCTTTTGCTATTTATTCACTTGAAAATCACTACCCTCTATTATATAATGAACTGTGAAAGATTTGCCATAGCCAATTGCAAATTGGCCTGTAAAGAATGGAGTACCCACCCCCGCCATATTACCAGTAGATTTTGCGTTGCTTTGCCACTTTTATACTCCGTTAACTTTAAAATCATTCCAGATGATTTTAAAGACCGTGGCCGTTTAGGCCTCGGCACACGCCAATAGGCGTGTGCTAACACCGTTCATAGTGAATTGTGCATTTTGTGCGCTGAGCAGGCTTTGCCCGCTCAATAAAAATGATGGTATCTTTTTTGTTGTAATTCACTATATAAAGGGCAAAAACAGGGCTTTTGGGTTTGGTAATAAAGGCGTGTGTTTTGGGGTAGCTCCCCCATAAAAAAACGGAGGAAGATGAAAGCATGAAAATTTTGGTAATTAATAGCGGATCCTCGTCACTAAAGTATCAACTGATTGACATGGACAACGAAAGCGTACTGTGCAAAGGCCTGTGCGAGCGCATTGGCCTTGTTGGCAGCAGCGTTACCCACAAAGCCCACGGCAAAGAGTGGAAGGTGCAAAACACCATGCCCACCCACGCCGAAGCCTTTAGCAAAATGCTAGATTTGATGACCACCGGCGACGGTGCCGTGCTGCAAAACAAAGCCGACATTGGCGCTATTGGCCACCGTGTTGTGCATGGCGGCGAAAAATTTGCTGCCAGCGTTATTATTAACGATGAAGTAATTAAAACCATCGAGGAGCTTTCTCCGCTGGCACCGCTGCACAACCCCCCGCAGGTGCAGGGCATACGCAGCGCCCAAAAAGTGTTTGGCATGGACGTACCCCAGGTTGCGGTGTTCGACACTGCTTTTCACCAAACGATGGACCCCAAAGCCTACATCTTTGCCATTCCGTATGAATTTTACGAAAGCCATTCTATCCGTCGCTACGGCTTCCACGGCACCAGCCACCGTTATGTTGCACAGCGCGCGGCCGAGTTTTTGGGCCGGGATTTTAACGACTTTAAAGTGGTTACCTGCCACCTGGGCAACGGTGCTTCTATGGCGGCGGTGCTAAACGGCAAAAGCATTGATACCACCATGGGCCTTACCCCGCTGGGCGGCCTGATGATGGGTACCCGAAGCGGCGACCTTGACCCCAGCGTTGCCACCTACCTGGCCGATATTACCGGCGAATATGGTGCCAACATGAGCAAACTGCTCAATACCAAATCTGGTTTCCTTGGGGTTTCGGGCATTAGCAGCGATAACCGCGACATTGAAGCGGCCGCTGCCGAGGGCAACGAGCGTGCCCAGCTGGTGCACGACATGTACAGCTACCAAATTAAAAAATACATTGGCGCATACGCCGCCGCCATGAACGGGCTGGACTGCGTTGTGTTTACCGGCGGTATTGGCGAAAACAGCCCCAGCACCCGCAGCGACGCCTGCCAAGGCATGGAGTTTTTTGGCATTGAGATAGATGAAACCCTAAACCTGAAACGTGGCGAAGAAGTTGACTTTTCTACCCCGGACGCCAAGGTGCGCACGTTGGTTATCCCAACCGATGAAGAGTTGATGATTGCACGCGATACACTGGAACTGGTGTAACCGAACAGGAGAAGACTTATGCTATCCCCTATCCAGCAAAAGTATTGTGCCGTTTTACAGCCGTTGTTTGCGGTTTACGAGGAAACCCTTACCCCCGCAACGGCGGCTCAGCTTTCTGTTTTTAAAAAAGCAGCAGCCAGCGCTGGCTTGCCCGCAAATGTTATTGCCGAGCTAGCCGAATTTTACGAGGTTAGCAATGGTGTTGAACCCTGCTTAAACGGCTTTTCTTTTCACCAATGTAACGATGCCCTTTTGTGGGAATGGTGGGACGACAAGCAGCAAGACCTTTGGCTTGGCAGCTGCGATGATGATGTTTTATATTGGCAAAATGGCCAGTTTTATTTTGGCGATGTTGGCGATGTAAACACCAGCGATAAGCAGGGCTATTCTTCTTTACTGGACATGCTACATGCCGGGTTTGAGTTTTGGAACTTGGTATAGTTTTATTACAATTTAAAAAGCACCGCTATAAAAATAGCGGTGCTTTTTCTTTTTAAGGGGGTTATTATAGTTTGCATTCATACCGGCATGGGCTGGCATATGCTTTCTCTTTTTATATTATGCTAATTCTTCAGCGCTTGCAGCGGGGCGGGTATGCGCCCACCACGGGCAATAAACGCCGCAGGCGAAGCCGTGTTTACCGGCATAACCGGGCCGTAACCCAAAAGGCCACCAAAGTTTAATTGCTCGCCCACTTTTTTGCCAATGGCGGGTATTACCCGCACGGCGGTGGTTTTGCTGTTTACCATGCCAATGGCAGCTTCGTCGGCAATCATGGCGCTTAGCACATCGGCAGGGGTATCGCCGGGCACCACAATCATGTCCAGCCCAACGCTGCATACCGCCGTCATCGCTTCCAGTTTCTCCAGCGTTAAAATGCCCTTTTCGGCAGCGGCTATCATGCCTGCGTCCTCGCTAACGGGTATAAACGCGCCCGAAAGCCCGCCAACCAAGCCCGATGCCATAACGCCACCTTTTTTAACGGCATCGTTTAGCAGGGCAAGGGCGGCGGTGGTGCCGTAACCACCAACGCTCTCCAGCCCCATTTCTTCCAGCACAGCGGCAACACTATCGCCCACGGCAGGGGTTGGGGCCAGGCTTAAATCTACAATACCAAACGGCACGCCAAGGGCTTTGCCCGCAAGTTCGCCCACCATTTGCCCCATGCGGGTAATTTTAAAGGCAGTTTTCTTCACGGTTTCGGCTACGCCGGCTAAATCTAGCCCTTTGGCATGTTTTTGCAGGGCGCTGCGCACCGCCCCCGGGCCGCTAACACCCACATTAATGGCGCAATCTGGCTCTCCCACACCGTGGAAAGCCCCCGCCATAAACGGGTTATCTTCGGGGGCATTGCAAAACACAACCAGCTTTGCCGCACCAATGCAGTTGTTATCTTTGGTTCGTTCCGCCGCTTTGCGTATCACCGGGCCCATCATGGCAACGGCATCCATATTAATGCCGCTTTTGGTGCTGCCAATGTTTACGCTGCTACACACAAAATCGGTTTCGGCAAGGGCCTGGGGTATCGCTTCAATCAGGCGGGCATCGCCTGCGGCAAAACCCTTGTGCACCAAAGCCGAAAACCCACCCACAAAGTTAACCCCCACCGCCTTGGCGGCACGGTCCAGCGTTTTGGCGTACTCTACAGGGTTTGCCCCCGGGCTGCTTGCCAGCAGCATAGAAATAGGGGTTACCGAAATACGCTTGTTTACAATGGGAATACTGTATTCGGCCGTAATACTTTCGCACACCGGCACAAGGTACTTGGCACGGGTAACAATTTTTTCGTATATTTTTTCGCAGGCACGCTTGGGGTCCGGGTCGGCGCAATCCAGCAGGCTAATGCCCATGGTAACGGTGCGCACGTCCAGGTTTTCGTCGTTAATCATGCCTATGGTTTCTATAATATCATTTGTGTTTATCATGGCAGGCTCCTAAATCGTCTTATCGTCATTCGTTGGTGGTACTGTTTCACCGCAAAAGTAATTAAATGCGGTGCATGGCGTCAAAAATTTCCTGCCGGGTAACGTGCACATCTATGCCCAGTTCTTCGCCGCCTTGCTGCAAGCGCTGGGTAAGGGTTTTAAAATCGCTTTTGGCATTCTCAATATTCACCATCATAATCATGGCAAAAGTGCCCCGCAAAATACTTTGGGTTACCTCTTCTACATTCACGCCTTCTTCGGCACAAATGCCGCTTATTTTTGCTAAAATGCCCACTTTGTCGGTGCCTACCACGGTAATAACTGCCTGCATGTTTTCCTCCCTTTTTTTGGGCTGTTTTGCCCAAAACTGCTTGTGTATAACAAATATTATTAAGTATACCAAAAATTGGTAGGATAGAAAAGTATAAGTTAAACGTATTTTTAGCATAAAGATAAAAAGCCCCTTCTCTCCCCCCTTAACAATACTATACAAGGGCATTTGTTTTACCTAATATTCTTTTATCCTCCTGGCTTACTGCAAAAAATTCTTCACTTTGCCTGGGCAGGCATATCTATTGCGCAAAAACGGTTTTTCATTGCTAAAAAAATGGCAACCTATTTCTTCAGTTTATGCATATTTTGGTTGAACCCAGCGCCAAGATAGGGTAAACTAGAGAACAACCTATTTTAAAATAGGAAAAACAAAAACAGAGAGGACGGAGTACTATGGATAAACTGCTTACAATTATGGAGGCAAACGCACGGCTTTCGCTGGAAGAAATGGCCGCAATGCTGGGAGAGGCCCCCGAAGCAGTGGCAAAACGTATTGATGAGTATGCCAAAGATGGTGTTATTCGTGGTACCCGCACCCTTATTAACTGGGAAAAAGTTGGCGGCAACGGCGTGCAAGCACTTATAGATGTGCGTGTTTCGCCCAAAAAAGGCCACGGGTTCGATGAAATTGCCGAGATGATTTCGATGTTGGACGAGGTGGACGGCGTAATGCTGATGAGCGGCGGGTACGATTTGTCGGTTTCCATTTCGGGGGCCACCTTCCAAGATGTTGCCATGTTTGTTTCGCGCCGGCTTTCGCCGCTAGATGACGTGCTTTCTACCGCTACGCACTTTGTGCTGCGCACCTATAAAAAAGATGGCGCCCTGTACGGCTTTGAAAATAAAGACGAGAGGGAGAGTGCCACACTGTGATGGATTATGAAAAACTGATATCGCCCGGTGCGGCGCAAATGCGTCCGTCGGGTATCCGCAAATTTTTTGATATTGCGGCGGAGCGGAAGGACTGCATTACCCTTGGTGTGGGCGAACCTGATTTTAAAACACCTTGGAGTATCCGCGAAGCCGGCATTAAAAGCCTGGAGCGTGGCCGCACTTTTTACACATCTAACTCTGGCTTATTAGAGTTGCGAGAAGAAATAGCTAAATATTTAAACCGCCGCTTTAACCTGCACTACAGCCCCAAAACCGAAATGCTGGTTACCGTAGGCGGCAGCGAGGCTATCGATGCCTGTATTCGGGCACTTGTTTCGCCCGGTGACGAGGTATTGATACCCGAGCCCAGTTTTGTGTGTTACCACCCCATTACCACCCTTGTGGGGGGCACGCCGGTGCCTATTCCACTTAAAAACGAAAATGCTTTTAGGCTTACTGCCGAAGAATTAAAGGCCGCCATTACCCCCCGCACCAAGCTGCTTATTTTTCCTTTTCCTTGCAACCCTACCGGTGCGGTAATGCGTCAGCAGCATTTAGAGGAAATTGCCGAGGTACTGCGTGGCACCAACATTACCGTGTTAAGCGACGAAATTTACGCCGAACTTACCTATGGCAATACACCACATGTTAGCATTGCTTCTTTGCCGGGCATGGCCGAGCGCACGGTGGTTGTGAACGGATTTTCGAAAAGCCACGCCATGACGGGTTGGCGCCTTGGCTACGCCTGTGGCCCCGCCCCCCTTATTGCCGCCATGACTAAGATACACCAGGCTGCCATTATGTGCGCCCCCACCACCAGCCAATATGCCGCCATTGTTGCCATGCGCGATTGCGACGACGAAGTGGTTGCCATGCGCGACGAGTACAACATGCGCCGCCGCTTTATGATGAAGCGGTTTGAAGAAATGCAACTGCCCTGTTTTGAGCCGGAGGGTGCTTTCTACGTCTTCCCCGATATTCGGGGCTGCGGCCTTAGCAGCGAAGATTTTTGCACCACACTGCTAAACGAAAGCAACGTGGCAGTGGTGCCCGGCAACGCTTTTGGCGATTCTGGCGAAGGGTTTGTGCGCATTAGCTATGCATACTCGTTACAGCATTTGGCCGAGGCCACTAAACGGATAGAACAATTTTTGAAAAAACGGCGGAATGCTTGATGAATTTACAGAACAACGTTTATATTCAGCAGGCCACCTTGGGTAAGCAAGAGGAAATAAACGAGGCGACCAGTGCGCTTTTGGCCTTGCTGCCTATGGCAGCAAGGCTTAATGCCGCTACCAAAGTGGTGCTAAAGCCCAACTTGCTGGCAAAACACGCCCCGCAAAAGGCCGTAACCACCCACCCCAGCGTGGTGCGTGCGGTTATTTTAGCGCTGCAAAAATATGGCGTAACCAACATTACCCTGGCCGATTCGCCCGGTGGGCTTTATACCCCGGCCAGTATGCGGGCTATTTATAAGGAAAGCGGCCTTGCTGCCGTGTGCGAAGAAACCGGCGTTAAACTTTACACCGAGTGCAAAAGTGTAATGCTGCAGGGCAGTGGCAAGCTGGTAAAACAGTTTGAAGTGCTGGAGCCGATAGCAAATTGTGATGTAATTATAAACCTACCCAAACTAAAAACCCACGTTATGGCGGGTATGTCTGGCGCGGTTAAAAACCTGTTTGGCTGTGTGCCCGGCCTGCGAAAGGCCGAGTTTCATATGCAGTTTCCTCAAAAAGAAAATTTTGGCCAAATGCTGGTGGATTTATGCGAAACCCTGCCACCCCAAATACACATTGTAGATGGCGTTTTAGGCATGGAGGGTGACGGCCCCGGCAGCGGCACGCCACGCGTGTGCAACATGCTGCTGGCCGGCCAAAACCCCTATACGCTGGATTTAGCCCTTGCCCACTACATGGGCATGAACCCCGCAGAATTGCCGGTTGCCACCGCCGCCCATAACAGTGGCCTTGCACCTTTGGGGCTGGATATGGCCCTGCTGCAACCCCAAAACGGCGCAAGCACCGCCCCCTTTGCCGGGTTTGTGCAGCCACGCTCGTACCAGGGAAATATTAATTTTGAGCAAAACGCGCCGGCTTTTTTGCGCCCGGCTGTGGGTGCTGTTACCCGCCGGGTAGCGCCCCGCCCCAAAATAGAAAAAGGGTTGTGCATTGGGTGTGGCAAATGTGCCGAAATTTGCCCTGTGCAGGTTATTTCTATCCAAAACAAAAAGGCAAAAATTGCAACCAAAAATTGTATACACTGTTTTTGCTGCCACGAGGTTTGCCCCGTAAAGGCAATTAGTGTAAAGCGCAGCAGGTTGTTTCGTGTTTAGCTTTAAGTGGTTTTTTTGTTTCCCCGCCTTCGGCGGGGAAACAGCGTTGATTTATTGCCACAAGGTTTGCCGGTAAAGGCAATTATCGTAAAGCGCAGCGGGTTGTTTCGTATTTAGCCAAAGGGCAGCCGATGTATATTAAGTGAGAATGCAAGGCGCAGAGTTTTTTCTGTTTCGGCCAAAAGAACGCTAAGCTTCTAATTGTATCTTAACGCAAATATATGTGAAGCAATAGGGCAAGGAGGTTTCTTTTATGCCCCTTCACCGCTAAAGTTCAAAATTGTAAAACAAAACCTAATTGTCCTCATAAATAAAAGGAGGCCGGCATGAAAAAAATAGTGATGAAGGCTCCGGCCAAATTAAACCTGGCCCTTGCTGTAACCGGCCTTACTACGGGCGGCTACCACTTGGTAGATATGATTATGCAATCTGTTAGCTTGTACGAGCGAGTGGAGATTGTAAAAAGCAGCGGATACAGCCTAACCTTGCCCCAAAGCCCGGTGCCCGCAAACAGCAAAAACACAGCTACCAAAGCGGCCAAACTATTTTTTACCGAAACCGGCCTGCTAGCCGGGGCCGATATTACCATTTATAAAAAAGTGCCCACCCGTGCCGGCATGGCAGGCGGCAGTGCCGATGCCGCCGCTGTGCTAATGGGGTTAAACCAACTGTATGGGGCCCGCCTTACCCTACCCCAGCTATGCAAAATGGGGGCGCAAATTGGTGCCGACGTTCCGTTTTCGATACTGGGCGGCACCGCGCGGGCAAGTGGCATTGGCGATATTTTGCAACCGCTGCCCCCGCCCCCACCCTGCTGGTTTACCGTTGCCATGCCCAAAGGCGGGGTATCTACCCCGATTGCCTACGCTAAATACGACGAAATAGGAAGCCCGGTGCAGCCCAATATTGCTGCCATCCAAACCGCTATACAACAAGGCAACCTTGCAAATATTGCCGCCAACATGCAAAATGCGCTAGAGCACGCCAACGGCGGCGAGCGCACCCTTCAAATACGCAAACAGCTAGACAATGCCGGTGCCCTTGCCAGCATGATGACCGGCAGCGGCGCCGCCGTGTTTGGCCTGTTTGCCAACAAGCCCACCGCAGAGGCCGCCGCAAAACAGGTAGAAAAACTGGCCCCCCAGGTGTTTGTGGTGCAGCCCGTTGCCCATGGCCCGATAGTGGAAAAATTTATATAGCTAAAATATCTGCCAAAAAAGCCTCGCCCTTGTTAAACAGGGGCGAGGCTTTGGTTGTAAATAAAGTGTCTTTCTGCTTTTTAAATTTTCACAACAAACTAATTTGTTGTGGCCCCGGCTTTTCTACCACCTTGCTGTAAAGCGGCGGCGGTACTTTATGCAGCAATTCCTCTGCCTGTTTTTCATCGTGCAGCCAGGCGTTTGCCTCTTGTTTGCTTAATAATAACGGCATGCGGTGGTGTATGGCCTGCATACTTTGGTTGGCGGCAGTGGTAAGCACCACAAAACGTGGGCCATTGGGCCAGTAGCGCACCAGTGCTGCCAACAGCAACGGCTGCTGGTGGTTATTAGCGTTGTAAAAAGCATACTGGGTTTTGGCAGCATCTTTTCCCCACTCAAAAAAATTTTGGGCTACCACCACGGCACGGCCAGTGCCAAACCACGGTGCAAACATCGGTTTTTGCAGCAATGTTTCGCTGCGGGCATTTAGCACAAGGCCCCCCGGCCCGGCAAAGCCAAACGCTGCCGTAACCTTGCCAAGTTTGCCGTTTTTTAGCATATATACCGTTGTGTTATCGGTGGGGTTTACAGTAGTTTGGGTGCCCCCACTTGTAAAGCGTGTGCACATACCGCTTACCGTATAAAGTTGGTGGCAATGCGTTGTTCTTCAAAAGCTGGCACACCGCCAGCCTTGTTAAAAGCCTTTAGCATAGCGGCCATATTATGCCCCAGCACACGCATGGTTTGCAAACCCTCTTTATCCTGCCGCACTTCTTCGGGGGTGTGCCCGTGCACCATGTTCCAGTATTGCGAAGGCACCACCGGCATATTGGCAATGGTAAAGTATTTTTGCAGCCTGTCTAGCGCTGCAGTGCTGCCGCCACGCCGGCAAGAAACCACCGCCGCTGCCGGCTTATAAGCAAAAAGGTCGTCCGCTGCATAAAATACTCTATCCAGCATAGCGCACAATGCACCGTTTGGCCCGGCGTAATACACGGGCGAGCCCACCACAATACCATCGGCCTGCGCCATTGCCTCAATGCAGGCGTTGGCGCCATCATCGTTAAAAACGCAGCGGCTTGTTTCTTCGCACTTATGGCACGCAATGCAGCCATGCACCGCCTTGCTGCCCAGCTGAAACATCTCGGTTTCTATCCCATTTTTTTGCAGCTCGCCAGCCACTTCGCTTAAAGCCGTAAAGGTGCACCCCGCTGCTTTTGGGCTGCCATTAATCAATAACACCTTCATAATTTGTCTCCTTTGCATGTATATTGCAGGTTTATTTATAGCTATATTTTACCCCAAAACAGGCAGCAGCACAATGCAAAGCCTTTTTTTGCCGCTTTTTGCCGCCGTATATTTGAAATTTTTGTAAAATCCTCTTTTTTGCTTGCAACCTATGACAAAAAAGTGTACACTTAACATTAGCACTCTTTAGCTGTGACTGCTAAAACCAAAGGAGAGACGAAACCGATGAAACAATTTAAGGCAGAATCGAAACGATTGCTGGACTTGATGATTAACAGCATTTACACCCACAAAGAAATTTTTTTACGAGAGCTGATTAGCAATGCTTCGGACGCATTGGACAAGCTATACTTCCTCTCTTTAACCGACGATACCGTTGGCAAAACACGCGATGATTTTGAAATTCGCGTTATCCCCAACAAAGAAACCCGCACCCTTACTATTTCGGATAACGGCATTGGCATGGACAAAGCCGCCCTGGAGGAAAACCTGGGTGTTATTGCCAAAAGTGGCAGCCTAAATTTTCGTAAAGAAAATGCCGGTGCCCAGGACATTGACATTATTGGCCAGTTTGGTGTTGGCTTTTATTCGGCCTTTATGGTTGCCAGCAAGCTAACGGTTATCAGCCGCGCTTTTGGCAGCGATACTGCCTGGAAATGGGAAAGCAAGGGCGCCGATGGATACACCGTAACCCAAGCAGAAAAAGACACCGTTGGCACCGACATTATTTTGGTGATAAAAGACGACAACGAGGAGGAGCACTACAGCGAATTTTTAGAGGAATACCGGCTGGAGGGGCTTATCAAAAAATACTCGGACTATGTGCGCTACCCGGTTAAAATGAACCTGACCAAAAGCCGCAAAGTAGAGGATGCCAAAGAGGGCGAAGAGGAGTACGAAAGCTATGTAGAGCAAGAAACCATTAACAGCATGGTGCCTATTTGGAAACGCAATAAAAGCGAGGTTTCTGCTGAGGATTACGCCGCTTTTTACAAAGAAAAATTTATGGATTTTTCGGACCCTGCCAAGGTTATTCAAAGCAAAACCGAAGGCACAGCCACCTACAACGCACTGCTGTTTATCCCCAGCCGCCCGCCGTACGACTATTACACCAAAGACTTTGAAAAAGGCCTGCAGCTATATGCCAGCGGCGTGCTTATTATGGAAAAATGTAGCGATTTGCTGCCCGACCATTTTAGCTTTGTAAAGGGCCTTGTAGACAGCCAGGACCTCTCCCTCAACATCAGCCGCGAAATGCTGCAGCACGATGGCCAACTGCGGCTTATCCGCACTTCGTTAGAGCGCAAAATACGCGCTGAACTTGCAAGCTGGCTGGCGAACGAGCGCGAGCAATACGAAGCGTTTTTTAAAAACTTTGGCATACAGCTAAAGGTTGGGGCCTATGCCTCTTACGGGGCCGAAGCCGACAATTTGAAGGATTTGCTTTTGTTCCACTCGGCCGCCGAGGATAAAATGGTAACCTTGGCCGAATATGTGGAAAAAATGCCCGAGGACCAAAAGTATATTTACTACGCCGCCGGAGACAGCACCGACCGCCTTGCCAAGCTGCCACAGGCAGAGCTTGTGCGTGGCAAAGGCTACGATTTGTTGCTGCTTACCGACGATGTGGACGAGTTTGTAATGCAGATACTGCGCCAGTATGGCGAAAAGGAAATGCGCAACATCTCTGGCGGAGATTTGGGCCTTGAAACCGAGGCCGAAAAGGAAGAAGTAGAAAAACAAAACGAAGAAAACAAAGACCTTTTTGCCGCCATGAAACAAACCCTAAACGGCAAGGTAACCAACGTTAAAGCCAGCGGCCGCCTTAAAAATCACCCGGTTATCATCACAGCCAGCGGGGGGCTGTCGCTAGAGATGGAAAAGGTGCTAAATAGCATGCCCACCGGCGAAAAGGTGGAGAGCGAAAAGGTGCTTGAAATTAACGCCGAGCACCCTGTTTTTGCCAAGTTGCAAGCCTTGTTTGCGGCAGGCGACGCCGAAAAAGAGCGCCTTGGCAAATACACCCACATTTTGTACGACCAAGCCCTGCTAATAGAAGGCATGCCCATTGCCGACCCTGTGGCCTATACCCAATTGGTTTGCGAGTTATTGGCAGACGAATAATTCACTGCTTCACAAACAAAAATTAGCCCCGCTTGCAAGCAAATGCAGGCGGGGTTCGTTTTATATATAAGGCAATTGCATTGTTTGTGCCCTTAGAATATACTACCCATATAAGGAGTTTATATGCCATGAAAAAAACATTGTTTTTACTACTATCCTCTATACTAGGGGTATGCGTGTTAGCTGGGTGCAGCACGGGCGCAGCAGCGCACCCCGCCAGCAGCGCACCGCCCCAAAGCCCGGCTACCATTAGCCAAACACCAAGCAGCAACCAAAAAGGAGATGACGCTATGCTGGCCATAACCAACGAAACCTATCGCGGCATTGTAACCGCCTTAACCGATACCAAAATGACGGTGGAACAGGTGGAAGGCTATAATTACGGCCAAAACAGCATTATTTTTAACCTGAACGAGGGCACCGTGATGCTACCAGACAGCCCTGAACTGGCCGAAGGTGCCTTTGTAGAGGTTACCTATAACGGCATTCTCACCCGCTCTTTGCCGCCGCAGGCAGCCGCCCTAAGCATAGGGGTGCTTTCTACTTTTGGCGATGGAGTTGTGGTAAACGGCACCATTCAAGAGGTTGCCAACACCGCCGACGGCTACACCATTACCCTGCTGCCCACCACCGCCGTGGCAGAAAATTTTGAAAATATGGTAATTTTAACCGTACCCGCCTACGCTTTAGAGCATATTATCCCCGAGGAATTGGTGAAGGGCACCAAGGTTTCGGCTGTTACCCGGGGCATTGCCACTGCCAGCCTGCCGCCACAAATGCCGGTATTAATACTGTTGCCCTACACTGCCGCAGCCTAATACTTGCGGCAGTGCCCCATCTGCGTTGTGGCTGAATAGATTTTAATATGTTTCTCTTTATCTATTAAACACGCTTATATGCCCCCGCCTATTATTGTTCACTTAACGCAAAACCCTCGCCAGCGCATCATTGCAGCACTGGCAAGGGTTTTGTATGTTTTCATCTTCTATTCTTGGGTTTCCTTCAAAATAACGTCGTGGCTGCCACCCTCTACAATGCTGGTGGAAGATACCAGCGTAATGTGGGCTTTTTCACGCAGCTCTGGCAGGCTAAGGGCACCGCAGTTGCACATGGTGCTGCGCACCTTGCTTAGCGTGCTGTTTACGTTATCTTTTAAGCTGCCAGCGTAGGGCACATAGCTGTCTACCCCTTCTTCAAAGCTTAGCTTACCATCGCCGCCCATGTCGTACCGTTGCCAGTTACGGGCACGGTTGCTGCCCTCGCCCCAATACTCTTTCACATAGTTGCCATTTAGCAGCAGCTTGTTGGTGGGGCTTTCGTCAAAGCGGCTAAAGTAACGGCCCAGCATTACAAAATCGGCCCCCATGGCAAGGGCCAGGGTAATGTGGTAATCGTGCACAATGCCCCCGTCGGAGCAAATGGGAATATACACACCGGTTTCTTCAAAGTACTCGTCGCGGGCGGCGGCTACCTCTATTAGGCTGGTTGCCTGCCCACGGCCAATGCCCTTTTGCTCTCTTGTTATGCAAATAGAGCCGCCACCAATGCCAATTTTAATAAAATCGGCCCCACACTCGGCCAAAAAGCGGAACCCTTCGCGGCTAACCACGTTGCCGGCGCCCACTTTTACGGTGTCGCCGTATTTAGCGCGTATCCAACCAATGGTGCGTTTTTGCCACTCCGAAAATCCTTCCGAAGAATCGATACACAAAAGGTCGGCCCCGGCTTCTACAAGGGCGGGCACCCGCTGCTCGTAGTCTCGGGTATTTATGCCAGCCCCCACCACATAGCTTTTGTTGTGGTCCAGCAATTCGTTTACGTTTTCTTTATGGGAATCATAGTCCTTACGAAAAACCAGATACTTTAGGTGGCCTTGTTTATCCAAAAGAGGCAGCGAGTTAATTTTGTTGTCCCAAATAATGTCGTTGGCTTCTTTTAGGGTGGTTTCGTCGCTGGCTACCACCAGCTTGTCCAGCGGGGTCATAAAGCTAGATACCGGGGTGTCCAGCTCCATACGGGAAATGCGGTAATCGCGCGAGGCCACAATGCCCAGCAAGCGGCCATTGGCGGTGCCATCATCGGTAACCGCAACGGTAGAGTGCCCGGTTTTTGCCTTTAGGGCTAAAATATCGGCCAGCGTTGCATCGGGCCGAATGTTAGAATTGGAGGTTACAAACCCTTTTTTATATGCTTTTACACGGGCTACCATCGCTGCTTCGTCTTCCACGCTTTGGCTGCCATATATAAACGAAACACCGCCCTCTTTAGCAAGTGCAATGGCCAGTTTTTCGCCCGAAACGCTTTGCATAATGGCCGAAACCATCGGGATATTCATAGAAATGGCAGGTTCTTCCCCTTTGTTAAACTTAACCAAGGGGGTGCGTAAAGTTACCTTGTCGGGCACACACTCGGCCGAAGAATACCCCGGTACCAACAGGTATTCGCCAAATGTGTGAGACGGCTCCTTGTAAATATATGCCATGGGTGCAACCTCCAAATAAAGTAGTTTGTTTGTAGGATATTATACCGCAAAACCCCACAAAAAGGAAGAGAGGCTACCCCCTTAAATACCGCTAAAATTAATTTTGCATAAAATTAGGCACTTATTGCCAGGTGGTTTACATTTTAGGGGCTTTTGCTATGGAGTTTTGCCAATGTCGATTATAAAAAGGCAAGCTGCCCTTTTTTAGCATGGCAATGGCTCTACCACAAACACAAAAGCCAAGTGGTTGCAAAAATTCAAAAACAAAAGGTTCCCGCTTTTCTAACGGGAACCTTTTGTTACAAGGAGTTTTGTTGCGAACCCGGGAGTTGCGGGGCAAACCACAACCGGAGGATGGATTCGCGATCATGAAAAAAAGCTTGCACTTGCTGCAAGGAAGCCCTGGCTGTAACTTCTTTGCAACTAAATTGTAACTCTTTTGACATTATTTGTCAACCCTGTTTTGTAACTTTTTGTAACCTTTTTACTTTCATTTGCAAAACAACCGTTATTTCGTTATTTTTTGTTTCAAATTTCACAAAACTTTAACACTTTACACCGCCAAAAACCCGCTTTAAAGGGTTACAAAAGCTTCGAAATTCTTCCGGCCATTCTCTTCGGCCACAAAATAGTAGGTGCTGGGCTCCCCTTCTGCCTTTCCACCATAAAGCGAAAAACTTTTGCCCAGCGGTATTTCTGCCTTGTAAAAAAGCAGCATTTTTTTTATTTGGTTTTGTGCCAGCTCTTGCAGCGGCAGGCAATCGCAAACCAAATCGGCGTATCGGGTATTGTTTAAATGGCCATTGCGGTCGCACAGCATATAGCTGGCGGTGCGGGTGCCAAAGCTTTGTACCTCGCCTGGTTTTGGGGCTTCCATGCTATGTTCTTCCTGGCCGGGGGCCTCGGTAAAAGGGTTGTTAAAACCCTCGGGCTCTCTGCGCAGTATCCGGCGGGTATTGGTATCTACCAGCACCCAGCGGCTGTCTGCCTCGCACAGCTTTTCGCCCGTTTGGGCATTGTACATGCTGGTAACACGCTGAAACACCGCCCGGTGCATACCGTAGGCACGGGTTTCAATTCGCACCTCTTGCAGGGTGGTGGGGGCGTTGTATATCTCTAGCGAAATGCGAGAGAGCAAAAACACCGTGTGGGTGGCTTGGTAGTGCTCTTCGGTAAGGCCCAGCTGTTCGCAATGCTGGGTGCCAATTTCTTGCACACGGCGCAATATGGCACCGGGGGTCATTCTATCCCATGGGTCGCATTCAAACTGATACACTTTAAAGGTATCTTGGTAAACAAGTGGCATATGGCACTTCCTTTAATTCATTTGCGGCAAGGTGATATTTTTAACTATTATTGCCCGCCATTGGCGGGCAATAATAGCGGTTTTGGCGGCGAATGCTGGCGTTACTCTTCTTGTGGGGGATGTTCTTCCGGCAAAAATTGCTCGCCCTGTAGGGGTTGCCCGTCCGTAGGGGCATTGGTATTATAAGGGCTGCCAACTGGGGCCTGCCAAGGTGTGTTGGGGGGCAAGGGCATTGGCTGTGGCTGGGCCATGGGTGGCTGCCAAGTGGCATTTGGCGCTGGCGGTTGCCAAGCCGGCTGTTGCGGGTAACCACCCTGTGCCGTTTGCTGCCAAGCGGTATTGGTGTTGTACAGGGGGTGCTGCCCCGGCTGGCCGCCGTATGGGGCATTACCGGGCACAAGTGGAACATAACTTGCCGGCTGTTGCACCTGGCCAACCATATCTAAATAAAAGGCCGCCCGGGCCGATTCTATATAAGGATACACGAACAGCAGCCCAATACCGCAGGTTAGGGCTGCCAGCAATATCCAGCCAAAAAAGCTAAGGTCTAGGCAAAATAAGCGGCCTTTGTTGCCATTCATCATCTGTTTCGATTGCTCGATTGCTTCCATTGCTGTTAGGTTTGGGTTTTGCGCCATTAAATAAGGTGCCATGGCATAACGGTAGCTTGCCACAATACCCGGTATAATGAATAGTAACGACCATGCAAAAACAAAAAAGTTCATCACCACACGCAGCCAAAGGGCACGGCCAAACATGTTCATTTTTTCAAACAAGGTGGTAAATGGTTGCTGGGGCGCCCTTTGCAACAGCCGGATATGGTAATTGTTCAGGCCAAGCTCTATAGATGCCCCCATAATAAAGGTGAACAAAAAGTATAAAATGTAAAAAACACCAATTGTGGCAAAAATGCCGGAAAAGGCATTGCCCAGGTTATGGGTGTATGAGTTTGAGCCGTAGGAATACGAAAAATTGTAAGTGGCGTTGGAGCTTGCCCCAGAAGCGCCGCTGCCAATGCTTGTGCCCGCCCCCAGCAGCATGGCAACCAAGGTAACCAAAATGGCCATGCCCCAGTTATTTCTTAAAGCCTCCCGCGCCATGGCACGGTAATCGGCCGCTTTGTAGTAATATTTCATCAAACTCCCTCTTTCTATTCAATGCACAATATATGTATTTACAGCCATATTATATAACGATTTAGCATGCCCATTTTTTACAACTTTACAGTAATTATTATAACAAAACCCCACACCACTTTAAAGTGATGCGAGGCTGTTTTTTTGCGTTTTTATATTTTTTATTGGCCGGCCACAAGTTTGCCACCCACCAAAACAGCTTGATTTTCCAGCTTTTGGTTCCAAATTACAATGTCGGCCTGTTTGCCGGCGGTAAGGCTGCCCACCTGGTGTATTAGGCCGGTGGCAGTTGCCGGGTTTGCGGTGGCGGCACGCAGGGCATCCTCCATAGGCACACCAAAGCCAATGGCACGGCGGGTCATTTCGGCCAAATTGGTGGCGCTGCCCGCAAGGGTGCCATCTTCTAGGGTGGCCTTGCCGCCCTGCATAATAACGCGCTGGCCACCCAGGCTGTAATCGTCACCATCGGGCATGCCGGTGGCACGCATACAATCGCTTATAAGGCAAACACGGTTTTTGCCAAACCAGTTAAACACCGCCCGCACCACCGAAGGATGTAGGTGGAAACCGTCTGAAATAAGCTCTACAAAGGTGGCCATATCGCTGGCGGCACCTATTACGCCAGGCGCACGGTGGGTAAAGGGTGGCATGGCATTAAACAGGTGGGTAACATGGCTGGCACCGGCCTCAAACGCCGCAAGGGCTTGGTCGTAGTTGGCGTTGGTGTGGGCAATGCTAATGGTGCATTTGTCCTTCACCGCTTTAATAAAATCTAGGCTGCCGGGCAGTTCCGGCGCAATATCCACAAGGCGGATACGCCCGCCACACTGCTGGTACAGGGCGTTAAACATTTCAATTTGCGGGTTCACAATATATTTTCCGTTTTGGGCGCCCTTTTTATCCATATTAATAAACGGCCCTTCCATATTAACGCCGCGCAGCACCGCGCCATGGCCCTCTTTTTCAAAGTAGGGTATGGCAACATCCAGTACATCGGCCAAAATGGGCTGGTTAAAAGACATGGTGGCAGGCACCACCGTGGTAACCCCTTGGCTGCCATAATAGGCCAGCATTTTTTCAATTCCTTCGGCATTTCCATCGCAAAAATCGAAATTTACCGCGCCATGGGTGTGGATATCGACAAAACCGGGCAGCACATAGCCGCCTTTCGCGTCCATAACATCGGCTCCGTGCAGGGTATCGGCCGGGGCAATTTGGGTAATAACGCCGCCTTCAAAAGCAACATCTGCTTTGGCAAATACGTATTCATCGGTAAACACAACACCGTTTTTAATAATCATTTGTCTTTAGGCTCCTTTATCTTTTATTTATCAACACTGTTTAATGGCTTTTATACTTACATTATAGATACCCACATCTGGCTTTTCTATCGCATTTGGTAAAAAAGGCCGTTTGTACCAAAAAATTGCCTGTATGTGCAGGTAAACTTGTAAGCAAGGCTGTTTTATTGCACTTTTGGGCTACTTTATTAAAAAAGGCAACCCGCTGTTTGCACTTTTGGCTTATATTGTTAGCACACCGCCATTTACCAGATACCCCCCTTTTTGCACTGGATAGCATTTACCCCTTACAATTTTGGCGGTGAGATGATAGAATGGTTTTTGCTGCACGCCAAACCGCGGCAAATGCTTGGGGGGCAGGTTCAAAAATCATCCGTTGCCTTACCAGCAAAAAACACAATCCAACTTAGCGTGCAGCGTCATTCCCTGTTGTTTTGCCACTTGCCAAAACAGCAGCCAAACCAACACCCGGCTGGCACCGTGCATGCCGGCCACGGCCTTGCGAGGTATTTCATTTGTATCAACGATTCAGATCTTCTTTACAAAACAACCGTAAAATTGTTGCGTTTTTAACCAGCCAGGCAATTAGCCTTTTTGGCTCGTCGCTGGTGCAGTATGCCATTATGTGGAACATAACCCTCTCCACTCAGTCTGGCGTAGTGCTGGCCATTTACAGCGTGTGCAGCTTTTTGCCACAAATCATCGTTTCGTTATTTGCCGGCGTTTTTGCCGATAGATACGACCGCAAAAAACTGATTATAATTGCCGACGGTACCATTGCACTTTCTACCCTAGCGCTTATATTTTTAACCATGGCCGGGTACACGGGCTTGGTACCCATTTATATTGTGGCCGCTATACGCAGCCTGGGTAGCGGGGTGCAAAACCCCGCCGTTAATGCCATTTTGCCCCAAATTGTGCCCGAAGAAAAACTAATGCGGGTAAACAGCATTAATGGTACCATTCAATCGGTTGTAATGCTGGTGGCGCCTGCCGTTGCAGGGGCTGTGCTTGCCCTTGGCACCCTGCCCCAAATTTTAATGATAGACGTTGTTACCGCCGCCATTGGCATTGGTATTTTGGCAGTTATGCACATTGCGCCAAACCCACAAATGCAAAAAAGCGCCAACGAAAAACTGGATGTTTTTGGCGATTTGGTAACCGGCGTAAGGTACACCTTTGGCAACTTTTTTGTGCGCCGCCTAACGCTGTATTCTTTGGCTGCCAATTTAATGGTGGTGCCCCTTGCGCTATTTAATGTTTTGTTTGTAACCCGTGCCTATGGCGACAGTTACTTTTATTTAACAGCCAACGAAATAGCGTTTTTTGTGGGTTCTATTATAGGCGGTATTGTGCTGGCCTCTTGGGGTGGGTTTAAAAACAGGCTGCTAACCCTTGCGTTTGGCTGCGCCGTATTTGGGGCAATGGGCATAGCCATTGGCTTTGTGCCACCGTTTTGGGTGTACCTTGGCTTTATGGTAGTTATTGGGCTTACCATGCCCACTTTTCAAACCCCTATTATGGTATTATTGCAAGAAAAAGTGCCCGGCACCATGCTGGGGCGTGTGTTCAGCCTTATCCAAATTGTAAGCATCTCGGTAATGCTAATTGGCAGCGTTGTGTTTGGTCCCCTGTTCGATATTATCTCGATTCAATCGGTAATGAAGGTAACCGGCCTGCTAATGCTGGTGTACACCGCAGTGCTGCTGCTAGATAAACAATTTTTGCGCGAAGGGTTTGCCCCTGCTAAAACCGAAGAAACCCTGCCGCAGCTAACCGAAACACCCACGGCAACCGAAGAAAATTAACTACCTGTTGATAAACCAAACTTTGTGCACCCCGCTTATAGTGGGGTGCACAAATGCATAAGTAACATACAAAAAGGGGGCTTACCATGCAAGTAAGAGGCAGCGAAATGGGGTTTAGCCCTATATTTGCGCCCCATGCCCGTGCGCTTATTTTGGGCAGCTACCCCAGCCCCAAAAGCTTTGAAAACCAATTTTATTACGGGCACCCACAAAACCGCTTTTGGCCGTTATTGGCTGCCCTCGCCAGTGCGCCGGTGCCCCAAACCATTCCGCAAAAAAAGGCCTTGCTGCTGCAAAACAACCTTGCCCTGTGGGACGCTTTGCAGCAATGCAGTATTGTTGGTGCCGCCGATGTTTCGATTACAAACCCGGTGCCAAACGACATTGCCACGCTGGTAAAACAAAGCAACATACAGGCTATATTTTGCAACGGCGCCGCTGCTTACAAATTTTACCACCGTTACTGCGAAGCAGACACCGGCCTACAAGCCACTGCACTGCCCAGCACCAGCCCGGCAAACGCTGCTTATACAATGCCGCGGCTAATACAGGCATGGCAGCCTTTGCGGCAGTATATGGGCACCCCATAAAGCAACACCCCTATTGGTAAAACCAATAGGGGTGTTTTTAACTGTATCTATTTATCCGGCATATAAGCTGGCCATTTTTGCAAGCAAACCCAGCTTTATTTGCGCAGCTTTATTGTGGCAAGTTGCGTGCAGTGTAGCTATACTCGCACCCGCAATACTCCTGCCGGTACAAGCCATATTCTGCCGAAAGCTCGAGGCTGCGTTTGTAGCCGTCTTTCTTTTTAAAATCTGCCGGCAAAAAGTTTACCCCGGCTTTTTGGGCTGCCGCCTGCCCAATTTGATTTAGCAAGGGGGCATTTTTGTGGGGGCTAACCGTTAGGGTGGTGGTAAACCATGGCAAGCCCCGCTGCTTTGCAAACAAGGCCCCCTGCCCCAGCCGCAGCTTAAAGCATTCGGCACAGCGTGCGCCGCCTTCGGGGGCACGCTGCAGCCCTTTTGCCACTTGTAAAAATTCATCGGGGTTATAGGGCAGTTCTTCAAATGTTACCGGGTATTGTACCGGCAAGTTTTGCAGCACTTCCAGCTGTTCGTCCCGCCTGCGCTGGTATTCGCGCGCGGGCCAAATGTTGGGGTTATAGTATAAAAGGGTAACCTTAAAATGGTTTGCCAACTGCTCTAGCACAGCGGTAGAGCACGGCCCACAGCAGCTATGCAGCAACAAGCCGGTGCCCTTTGGCACCTGCGCCATTGTTTCTTCCATTATTTTTTGGTAGTTTTGCTTTGGCATACAATCCTTCGCTTTCATTTCACACTTTGTTTTGAAATGCTTTATAGTTTCAACAAAGTTTTTTCACATAATATGGGTATTATTAAGGCACAACAAAAGAAACGGAGGCGGTAAGCAAATAACAACATATTATTGCATAGCATGTTTGGCACCCGGCGCAGCCCAAATGGCCGGGGGTAATAGCCATAGCAAAAATGCCCCTGGGGCTGGCCAAAGCCGCCCTATTTATAGCAAATTTGCGGGGAAAGGCCCCGCACAAAATTCCTGCCGTCCCGGCCTTCCGGCGCGGCAGACCAACACTAACCCGCGCGCACTTGGCGGTTTATATAGATAGAATGGGATTGCAAAAGGCCAGCTTTTAACACTTAAAGCTGGTTTTTTGTTTTGTCGCTCCCCAAAAACAATAAAGCTTCTACTATCTTTTTTATGCACCCGCTGCACCGGCACTAGCTGTTCATTTCGGCCAGTACCTGGGCCATAATAGCAACCCCTGCTTGTATTTGTTGGCGGCTGGGGGTAGAAAAATTAACCCGTACGCTTTGGCAGGGGGCGGCGTCATCTACAAAAAAGGCATTGCCCGGCACCAAAGCCAACTTTTTTGCCAAACATTTTTTAACAAAGGTTTGCATGTTTACACCTGCCGGCAGGGTTAGCCACAAAAACATGCCCCCCTGCGGGTGTAAATATTGCACCTGTGTGCCCAGTTGTTCATCAATCTGCGCCATCATATACTCGGCCTTTTCGCGGTAAATAGCCTGCAAGCGGACCAAATGCTGCTGCATATCGCACTGGGTTAAAAAGCGCTGGCAAACACGCTGGGCCCACACATTGGTGTGCACATCGTTGCTTTGTTTTGCCACCACCATTTTGGTAAGCAGTTGTTTTGGCCCCACACAAAAAGCCACCCGTAGCCCCGGCGCTAATATTTTGCTAAGCGAGGCCGCATACACCACAAGGCCATCTTGGTCCAAAGCTTTAATGGGGGCAATGGCCTGTCCCGCAATGCGCAGTTCGCCATAGGGGTTATCTTCTAAAATAAGCACGCCATGCTTTTTAGCCAGCGCATAAATGGCTTTGCGCTTGGCAAGGCTGGTGGTTACCCCCGTTGGGTTTTGAAAGTTTGGAATGGTGTAAAATAGCTTTGGTTTTGGGGTAGCGGTAAATACTGCTTCCAGCGCGGCAATGTTTACGCCGTCTTCTTCCATTTGCACGCCAACCAAGGTGGCGCCAAAACTGCGAAAAGAATTAAGCGCACCCAAAAAAGCCGGGTCTTCAGTGGCTACCACATCCCCCTCGTTACACAGCAGCTTGGTTAAAAAATCCATCACCTGCTGGCTGCCAGAGGTTATTATCAAATCGTCGGCTTCTTTTTTTATGGGGTACTGCTGGTTCAGGTATGCTTCGCCTACCTGCCGCAGTGCGGGGTCGCCTTCGGTAATAGAATACTGCAGTGCGCCAACCGGGTCTTCCCGCAGCAGTTCTTCCGATATTCGGCGAATTTCTTCTACCGGAAAAGCCTCTGCCGAAGGGTTGCCCCCGGCAAAGCTAATAAGCTGGGGGTCCCCCATCTGCTTTAATATTTCCCGAATAATTGATGGTTTCATGCTGTTGGTGCGGTTGCTGTATTGGTATTCCATTCCCTCATCCCCTATTTTGGTATTGCCGCATAAGATTTATCGATGGTAACCACCGTATAAATAGGCTTTTTACCACGCTGCATTTTTTGCTGAATTTTTTCTTTTAGTTCTTCATCATCTATGGCAAAATCGGCGGGCACCACAACATCAAACACATAGTTTGTGTGGGTGGGGCCGTCTACCAGCCGTAGGTCGTGCATGGTAAGGCTGGGGTCTATCTCGGTTATTTTTTTTATTACCCAGTTGCGGGCATCATCCATCTGGGCATCGCCGGTTACAATGGGGTCGTAATGAATAATTAGGTGAATATTATCCTCGTCCAAAAAATCCTGCTCAATATTATCAATAATATCGTGCGCAACAAGCACGTCCTGCTTGCTGGACATTTCTACATGGGCGCTGGCAAACTGGCGGCCGGGGCCATAATCGTGCACAATTAAATCGTGGGTGCCAAGCACACCCGGGTAGCCGCTAATTTTGTCATCCACATACTTCACAAGCTCGGGGCTGGGGGCTTCGCCCAGCAGGGGGTTTAGGGTATCTTTAACAAGGCCAATGCCGCTATACAATATAAAGGCGGCCACGGCAAGGCCCATCCAGCCGTCTATATTTATGCCGGTAACCCCGGCAAAAACAGCCGCCACCAACACCACGCCCGTGGCAATCACATCGTTGCGGCTATCGGCAAAGGTGGCTTCTAAGGTAGTAGAATCTATCTTTTTGCCAATGCTTCGGTTAAAAACAGCCATCCACGCTTTTAGCAAAATAGAAAAAACCAGCACACCGTAGCTCCAAACAGTAAAGCTTACCGGGGTTGGGTTTATAATTTTATCCAGGCTGCTTTTGCCCAGTTCTATGCCAATAACCAGCACCATAACGGCCACGGCAAGCCCGGCAATATACTCTATGCGGGCATGCCCAAAGGGGTGCTCGTTATCGGCGGGCTTAGCGGCCAGTTTAAAGCCCAGCAGCGTCACTATCGAGCTCGAGGCATCTGAAAGGTTATTCACAGCGTCGGCCGTAATGGCAATGCTGCCCGAAAGCAGCCCCACCGCTATTTTGCCGCCAAACAAAAGCAGGTTGCAAAAAATGCCCACCCAACCGGCCATTTTGCCATAACTGGTGCGCACGGCGGGGTCCTCTGCATTGTTATAATCTTTTACAAAATGGCGTGTTAACCATTGGGTCATTGTCTATTTCCTTCCCAAAATTACTATTGCATGCATTAATTAAGTTAAGGCAATGCCTTAACATTCATAATATTATCGCACAAAACCCATTTTGATACAAGAAAAGTAGCCATGGGTAACTAAGTCAATCTATCATTTTTATGCGGGCCAGACAATCGGTTACCATTGCTTCAAAAAGCACTGGTTGCTCTATTGGTAGGTTGTGGCCGGCAACATCCAATAGTGCAAAGGTGGCACGGGGTAAGCGCTCTAAAAATTCCATGGTATCGGCATAGCACAATCCCCCTTTTAAGCCTTATAAAAGGGGGATTGTAAATGGATAAACACTATTTATTTTGTAAATATTCATCAATGGCAGCGGCGGCACTTTTGCCCGCCCCCATTGCCAAAATAACCGTGGCAGCCCCGGTTACGGCATCGCCCCCGGCATACACACCCTGCCGGCTGGTTTCGCCGCTTTCGCCTTTGGTAACAAGGCAGCCCCAGCGGTTGGCCTCTAGCCCCGGCGTGGTAGAAAGAATAAGCGGGTTGGGCGAGGTGCCAATCGACATAATCATGGCATCAATCTCCAGCGTAAACTCGCTGCCTTCTATTTCCACCGGGCTGCGCCGGCCCGAAGCATCCGGCTCGCCAAGCTCACACTTCACACATACCATGCCGGTTACCTGGCCGTTTTCATCGCCCAGCACCTCTTTGGGGTTGGTTAGGGTTTTAAAAATAATGCCCTCTTCTTCGGCGTGTTCCACTTCCTCTTGGCGGGCGGGCATTTCTTCCATGCCACGGCGGTACACAATGTACACCTGTTCGGCCCCAAGGCGCTTGGCACAGCGGGCGGCGTCCATAGCAACGTTGCCGCCCCCCACCACCGCCACACGTTTGGCGCGCACAATGGGGGTATGGCTATCCTCTTTCCACGCCTGCATCAGGTTAATGCGGGTTAAAAACTCGTTGGCAGAGTACACCCCTTTCAGGCTTTCGCCCGGGATACCCATAAACCGGGGCAAGCCGGCACCACTGCCAATAAACACAGCTTGGTTGCCCATTTCAAACAGTTCATCTATGGTAAGCACCTTGCCAATTACCATGTTGGTTTGCACGTTTACACCCAGCTTTTCAAGGCCGTCTACCTCGTACTGCACAATGGCTTTGGGCAGCCTAAACTCTGGTATGCCATACACCAGCACGCCGCCGGTTTTGTGCAGTGCTTCGTAAATGGTTACCTCGTAACCCAATTTAGCAAGGTCTCCGGCGGCAGTAAGCCCGGCAGGCCCCGCCCCAATTACGGCCACCTTGCGCCCATTGGGCACCGGTTTTTTGGGGGCTTTGCTGCTATTGGTGCGCTGCCAATCGGCCACGTAGCGCTCTAGCCGGCCAATGCCCACCGGCTGGTGCTTAATGCCACGCACACAAAGCTGTTCGCACTGGGTTTCTTGCGGGCAAACACGGCCACAAACAGCGGGCAGGCTGGTTTGGCGGCTTAGCACTTCGTAGGCACCGGGCAGGTCGTCCTCGGCCACTTTGGCAATAAAACCCGGGATATCGATATTAACCGGGCAGCCATTTACGCACGGCTTGTGCCTGCACTGCAAGCAGCGCTGCGCCTCGGTTACAGCCATTTCGTGGGTATAGCCAAGGGCCACTTCATCAAAATTTTTATTGCGCACATCGGCCGGTTGCACCGGCATGGGGCATTTTACAGGGTCCATATTTGGCATGGTTATTCGGCCTCCTTGGTTAGCAGGTTGCAGTTTTCTTCCCGCTCGTGTTGCTCAAACTCTTTATACATGCCGCCACGTTTCATCGCTTCGTCAAAATCCACCTCAAAGCCATCAAAATCGGGGCCATCTACACAGGCAAACTTGGTTTGCCCGCCCACTGTTAGCCGGCAACCACCACACATACCGGTGCCGTCCACCATTACCGGGTTCATCGATACCTTGGTTTTAATATTGTACTTTTTGGTTACCCCCACCACAAATTTCATCATAATTAAGGGGCCAATGGCAATTACTTCATCGTATTGGTTCCCGGCTTGTATCAGTTCTTCCAGCGCGGCGGTAACAAGGCCTTTTTGGCCATAGCTGCCGTCATCTGTCATGGTTACCAGCTTATTGCTTACCTTGTTAAATTCATCTTGCAAAATTACAAGGTCCTTATTTCTAAAGCCAACAATGCTATGCACTTCGGCGCCAAGCTCGTGCAATTTTTTTGCCACCGGGTAAGCAATGGCACAGCCCACGCCGCCGCCCACAACCGCCACTTTTTTTAGGCCATCCAGCTGGCTTGCTTTGCCAAGCGGGCCCACAAAATCCTGCACATAATCGCCAACATTAAGCGCATTTAGCTGCATGGTGCCGCCGCCCACTATTTGGTATACAATGGTAACGGTTCCTTTTTCCGCATCATAGTCCGATATCGTCAGCGGAATCCGCTCCGAATCCTCCATCGGGCGCACAATAATAAACTGGCCGGGCTGCGCTTTTTTGGCAATTAATGGCGCTTCTATCTCCATACGGGTTACGGTTGGGTTTAACGCCTGCTTTGCTACAATCTTGTTCACTGTGTTCCATCCCTCCTGGTATTTGCCTGCCTTACACGGCATTTGCCATAACATACAAATTTAGCATTTATTTATAGTATAAGCCCGTTTGTTTGGGCACGTCAAACATTTTTGCCCGCTTATTGGAATTGTGGTTTTTTTGTAATATACTACCAGTAACGATACCCCCAAAAATATATATTAGGGAGATACACCACTATGCCCCAAAAACAAATTTTATTTTTAACTACCGGCGGCACCATTGCCAGCATTGCTGGCGAAGATGGCCTTACCCCAGCCGCTGGGCCGGATATTACCCTTGCCATCAGCCGCGAATTTGGGTGCAAGGTAGAACCCAAAGAACTTTTTCGGCTCGATTCCAGCAATATCCAGCCCGAGGAATGGCAGCTTTTGGCCGCCGAAATAAACGAGGCACATAAAAAATTTGACGGCATTGTGGTTACCCATGGCACCGATACACTGGCCTATACGGCGGCCATGCTATCGTATATGTTGCAGGGGGTGCCGGTGCCGGTTGTGCTTACTGGCTCGCAGCTGCCCATGGGGCACCCATTAACCGATGCCCCCGAAAACCTGCACACCGCCTTTGCCATGGCGCTAAGTGGCCGGGGCGGCGTATATGTGGCCTTTGCCCGCAAAATAATGTTAGGCACCCGGGCGGTTAAGGCACGCACCCGCAGCTTTAACGCCTTCGAAAGCATTAACCTGCCCCCTATTGCCAAAGAGGATGCCCGTGGCCTTGTGTTTAGCCAGCCCGCTGCGCAGCCCCGCCCATACCATTACCGCCCCAGTATGGGCGGCCCGGTATTTTTGCTAAAAGTGGTGCCCGGCACCGCCCCCAGCATTATACCCGCCCTTGCCGGCCTTGGCTATAAAGGCCTTGTTATAGAGGCCTTTGGGGCCGGCGGCCTGCATGTGCTGCGCCGCAACCTGGTAGAGGAGTTGCGCAAAATTACCCAAAACGGCATTAGCGTGGTGGTGGTAAGCCAGTGCCTGTACGAGCCAAGCGATTTTACCCTGTATGAAGTAGGCCGGCAGGCGCTTTCGGCCGGTGTAATAGAGGGGCGTGACATGACCAGCGAAGCCGCCGTTACCAAACTAATGTGGGCACTTGGCAACACCACCACCCCCGAAGAAGTGCGCAAGATGTTTGCAGTTTCTTTAGCTGGCGAAATAACTGTGGAAAACTAAATTACATAAGAACTACAAAAAAACCTGCTACAGGCCAGCTCCTGTAGCAGGTTTTGTATGTAATTATTGCAATGGTTGTTAAACCACTGTTTGCTTTAGATATACCTTATTTTTGCAAAAATCATATATCTTTCCCACTACACTTAAACATATTATCCTTTATTTGTCAAGCTTTTATTTTGCCCGGAAGTGGCTCATCTGCGTTGCTACTAATTTGTTATTAAACACGTTGGTGAGGCACTTCTTCGCTTTTACAATAGTTCTTTATATTTTTTTACATATGCTTTTTTAACCACCGTTACCAGCACAATATAGGCCAGCACAATGCCCAACAACACCGGGTAATAAACGGCCGGCAGCGGCGCCATATCCAGTATAGCGCCCAGCGGGGTGTAGGGTATAATGGTGCCCACCACAATGCCCACCGTGGTAAACAGCCCCAATTGCCACGAGGCACGGCTTTGGATAAACGGAATTTTTGGGGTGCGTATCATGTGCACTACCAGGGTTTGCGTCCATAGCGATTCTACAAACCAGCCGGTGTGGAACAGCGCAATAAAGGCTGCCTGCCCTGCTGCGCCAAGCGTATGGAATTGCCCACCCACCAGCATGGGGCATAGCACAAAGTACAACGCCAAATAGGTGGTAATGTCAAAAACCGAGCTGGTGGGCCCCATCCAAAACATAAATTTGCTAATGCTTGTGGTATCCCACTTGCGGGGCACCAGCAAAAATTCGGGGTCCACGTTATCCCACGGAATAGCGATGCAGGAAATATCGTAAATAAGGTTAAGCACCAATAGCTGAATGGGCAACATGGGCAAAAATGGCAAAAATACACTGGCTGCCAGCACGCTAAACATGTTGCCAAAGTTGCTACTCACTGTCATTTTAATATATTTAATAATGTTGGCATAGGTTTTGCGCCCCTCAATAATGCCTTGTTCCAGCACCATCAGGTTCTTTTCCAGCAAAATAATGTTGGCACTCTCTTTGGCAATATCCACCGCCGTATCTACCGAGATACCCACATCGGCCTGGCGCATGGCGGCAGCGTCGTTAATGCCATCGCCCATAAAGCCAACTGTGTGCCCTTTGCTGCGCAAGGCCGCTACCACCCGCACCTTTTGCTGGGGCGAAAGCTTGGCAAACACCTCTACTTCTTCTGCCTGGTTTTCCAGCTCCTGCTCGGTCATTTTTTCAATATCGGCCCCCAGCAGCATGCGGTCCACCTTCAGGCCCACCTGTTTGCACACAGCACGGGTAACGGCATCGTTGTCTCCGGTTAAGATTTTAACGCCCACACCATACTGGTTTAAGGCTTTAATAGCCTCGGCGGTGCTTTCTTTTGGGGGGTCTAAAAACGAGAGGTAGCCAATGAGCACCATATCGCTTTCATCTTCTACCGAAAAGGCCCCCGCCGGCGAAGGATTGGTTTTTTGGGCAATGCCCAGCACCCGCAAGCCATCGTTGTTATAGCCGGTTACCTGCTCTTCAATTTCTTTGCGCAGCTCTGGCGTAATGGGCTCTACCTTGCCCTGGTATTCGGCATAATTGCACACTGCCAGCATTTCTTCTATGGCACCTTTGGTAATTAACTGGGTTTTTCCGCCTTTATCCTGCACCACAACGCTCATGCGGCGGCGGGCAAAATCAAACGGAATTTCGTCTACCTTGCAATACTCTTTCCACTCGTCGTTCTCGTGGTGTTCGGCAGCATAGTTCAAAATGGCAACGTCCATTAGGTTTTTTAGGCCAGTTTGGTAATAGCTGTTTAAAAAAGCGTGGCGCAAAACCCGTTCGTCCTCGTTGCCGTGGATATCCAGCGAGTACATCAGCACCACTTTATCCTGTGTAATGGTGCCGGTTTTGTCGGTGCACAAAATATCGATACCGCCGAAGTTTTGAATAGAGTTAAGGCTTTTTACAATAACCTTTTGCTTGCTAAGCGCCACCGCCCCCTTGGCAAGGTTGGCCGAAACAATGGTGGGCAGCATAGCCGGGGTTAGCCCCACCGCCACCGAAAGCGCAAACAAAAATGCATCTAGCCAATTGCCCGAGTGCCAGCCGCTTAAAATAAACACCACCGGCACCATAATGCACATAAACCGAATAAGCAGCCACGAAACCGAGTTGATGCCTTTTTCGAAGCTGGTGGGTGGTTTTTTTGCCACCAACTGCTGGGCAATGCTGCCAAAAATGGTGTTGTCGCCCACGTTTACCACCAGCGCCTCGGCCGAGCCACTAACAATATTACTGCCCATAAAGGCAAGGTCGTCCATTTCCAGCGGTTCTTTGCCGTCGGCCTCGCGGGCATCGGCAAATTTTTCCACCGGTTCGCTTTCGCCGGTAAGCGAGCTTTGCCCCACAAACAGGTCCTTCGCTTGCAAAACCCGAAGATCTGCCGGCACCATATCGCCTGCGGCCAGCACAATAATGTCCCCCACCACAATTTCGTCAATGGGAAGTTCCTGCACGCCGGTGCCAGCACGGCGCACCGCAATGGTGGTTTCTACCATCTCGCTCAACCGCTCGGCCGCTTGGCTGCTGCGGCTTTCTTGCACAAATTGCAACATGCCGCTAATAAACACCATGGTAAGCACAATAATAACCGACCATGGGTCTTGTTGCCCGGGGGGTGCCAGCACAACATCGGTAATAAACGAGATAACCGCTAGCACCAAAAGCACCAGCGCAAAGGGGTCGGTAAAAGCGCGCAGCAGGCGCTTGGCCGCGGTGTCGCCTTTGTGGCGGGTAATTTTGTTTTCTCCAAACGCTTCGCGCAGCGGCTCTACTTTATCTGCCGTATGCCCCTCAGGGCCTACTTCGTATTGCTTCAGCACTTCGGCCGGCGCAAGGGCTGCTGCCGCCAGCAAACGTGCTTTGGCATTTGCCTCCATAGCGGCACGGGCTGCTGTGTTTGTTTTCGTCTTTTTCATGGCTTGTTGCCTCCTTTTAAAGGAGCTTCCGAAAGGTAGGCTTATCTGTGGTTTGCTTATGCCACACAGGCATGGGCAGGCAAAGCCTGCCGGTTAGCCACATTTACCTGTAGCGAAAAACGGAAGCATCGTTATTCTATTCGTTATTCGGCTCGTTCGGTCAGGAACATCTCCGCCAGGCTTTGCAGCCTCCATTCTCCGCACCTCCCTTAACA
>JAJDJP010000039.1 GCA_030267215.1 Ruminococcaceae bacterium OttesenSCG-928-A16 | reverse complement strand
TGATTTTTGTTCTGAACTACGGAAATCACTTGTCATTCTGAACGAAGTGAAGAATCTTTCTTTTGAAATCGACATAATTAAGATTCTTCGGGCCCAAAAACGCCCTCAGAATGACATCGCTTAAAAATGAAGGCTTGATTTTTAAAAAAATTAATTTCCGGCGCCCTTAACTGATGACGAACGGCTAATGACTATTTAAAGGAGGCCCGCAACTTGAACTCTATTACCAAACGATGGGTGCGCGGCAGCCTGTTTTTTACCATTGCGGTGGTGTTAATTGCCGAGGCGCTGTTTTTGTATTATATGGTTAACGGGTATCAATCTAACACGCGCAACGCCATACAAATACAGTTTAACAACCTGCGCTGGCAGCTAGAGGTTTCGGCGGTGTCGTCGCCCCAAACGCGAGATTTGCAACTGCGCAATGTGGTGGAACAATTTGACCAAAAAACCCAGTTTGAGTTAATGCTGCTGGATGCAAACGGCAATGTGCTTATTTCTTCTTCGGGTTTGCCGGCAAGCTCTGCCATGGTAGCCCCCGATGTGCAAGAGCTTTTGCAAAGCGATGTGCTGGAACAAGGGGAATATGTTGGCAAAAACGAGTTTGGCGAAAAAATTATGGCCATTACAGTGCGCACCCCCTATACTTCGGGCGGTGTGGTTGCCATGCGGCTGGTTACCAGCATGAAGCTGGTGGATGACACGGTGGCAAAGCTGGCGGCAATGTCGCTTGTGTTTTTGCTGGTGGTTGTGCTGGCCAGTATTATTTCGGGGGTTTACTTTATTCGCTCTATAGTAATGCCGCTGCGCAAAATAGAGGCCACGGCCGCCCTAATTGCACAAGGAGATTTTGAAACCCGCATAGAAGACCAGCGGAACGACGAAATTGGCAGCTTGTGTAAAACCATTAACAACATGGCCGAAGAATTAAGCAAAAGCGAGCAGATGAAAAACGAATTTATTTCGTCGGTAAGCCACGAATTGCGCACGCCGCTTACCTCTATAAAAGGCTGGGCCGAAACTGTGGGCAATATACGGGACCCTGGCGACCCCAGTTTTCGCCGTGGGGTAGAAATTATCTCGGGCGAAACCGAGCGCCTGTACTCGATGGTGGAAGAATTGCTGGATTTTTCTCGCATGCAAAACGGGCTTAGCATTGTGCCCGAGCGGCTGGACCTTGCCGCCGAGGTGGAGGACGTAGTGCTGTTAACCGCCCAGCGTGCCGCCAACCAAAATGTAGTGCTAGATTTTGAAGCCCCGGAACTGCCGGTGCCGATATTGGCCGACAAAAACAGGGTGAAACAAGTGCTGCTGAATATTTTAGACAACGCCTTGAAATATAGCCCCGAGGGCAGCACGGTGTTTTTAGAAATTTTGCAGGATACTGCCAATGCCTTTGTTACCATTGCCGACCAAGGCCTCGGCATTGCTCCAGAAGACCTTGAGAATATCAAGCTGCGATTTTATAAAGGCAAAGGGGCCACCCGTGGCAGCGGCATTGGCCTTGCCGTGGTAGAAGAAATTATGCAGGCGCACGGTGGCGGCCTGGACATTACCAGCGAAACCGGCAAAGGTACCCAGGTGGTACTGCGTTTTCCGCTGCATAAACTTGGCGCATTGGGGCAGGCCTTACGCGGGGCGGGGTAAAAGCCCAACCTACAAAGGGAACAAAAAACCAAAGCATATATTTTCATGCTTTTATCATGGTTTTGTATTATACTATTTTAGGCTAAAGGCTGCCCTTGCTTGTGCTATTAATGCAAAGAGCGGCAAACGATAAAATGCAATACTATTAAGGAGATATTCATGGCAGAACGCTGCAAATTTAAAACAACGGTAGGCGGCCAAGCGGTTATGGAGGGTATTATGATGCGTGGCCCACAAAAGTGGTGCCTAAGCGTACGTACCCCCAATGGCGAAATTGTTACCGAGGAGCACGAAAACAAAAAAAGTAGCCCGCTTGTTAAAATACCCTTTGTGCGGGGTGTGGTAAGCTTTGTGTCTTCGCTTACCATGGGGTATAAAACCCTTATGCGCAGCGCCGAGCTTTCGATGACCGAAGAGGAACAGGAAGCCGAGCTTTCTAATTTTGACCGCTGGGTGGAAAAAAAGTTTGGCGACAAAGCCATGAATGTGGTAATGGGTATTTCGGCTTTTTTAGGGCTGGTATTGGCCGTGGTGCTGTTTATGTTTTTGCCCACCTTTTTGGTAAACCTTGTAAACAACCACTTAATAGCACTGGGTGGGTTTAAAGCCCTGCTAGAAGGTTTGTTTAAAATTGCCCTGTTTGTGCTTTATTTGGCCGTGGTGCGCAATTCAAAAGAAATCCGCCGGGTGTTTGGCTACCACGGTGCCGAGCATAAAACCATTTTTTGCTACGAGGCAGGGGACGAGCTGACGGTGGAGAATATCCGCAAGCACACCCGTTTTCACCCACGTTGTGGCACCAGCTTTTTGCTTATTGTGCTTATTATTTCCATCCTGTTGTTCAGCGTTATCCCGTGGACGGGTATGGCCCTGCGTGTAGTGCTAAAAATATTGCTGCTGCCGGTGGTAATGGGCGCCTCGTACGAGGTTATTCGCCTTGCTGGCCGGTACGATAATATAGTCACCCGCATTGTTTCGGCCCCGGGGCTGTGGCTGCAGCGCCTTACCACCTGCGAGCCAGACGATAGCATGATTGAGGTGGCCATTGCGGCCGTTACCCCCGTGCTGCCCCAAAACCCCGAAGAAGCAAAATGGTAAGCGCCAACATAGCTTACCGCCAAACCAAAGCTGTTTTGCAGCAGGCCGGCATAGAAAATGCCGCCTTTGAGGCAGACCAGCTTTTTGCGTTTGTGGCAGGGAATAGCCGGTTTATAATAACCAATGTAACCGAAGAGCAAGCACATCAACTGCTGGCCTTGGCGCAAAAAAGGGCCACCCGCTACCCCTTGCAATACCTGCTGGGCAGCTGGGGCTTTATGGGGCTAGAACTAACCGTTGGCCCCGGGGTACTGGTGCCCCGCCCCGAAACCGAAGAGGTGTGCGAGGCGGCACTGGCTCAAATTGCCATCATAAAGGCCCCTGTAATACTAGACCTATGCGCTGGCAGCGGGGCGCTGGCCCTTGGGCTGCAAAGCCGCAAGCCGGCGGCAAATGTAATGGCGGTAGAGCTGGACGATGCCGCCTTTGGCTACCTGCAGCGCAACTGTGCCAAGTTTAAAACAAGCTGGCCGCGGGTACCGCTGGCCATGCAGGCAGATGTTTTAACCTATTATAATAAGGTGGCCCCACAAAGCTGCCATTTAATAGTAAGCAACCCGCCCTATGTTACCAGCGCAGAATATGCAGACCTTGCCCCGGAACTATATTTTGAACCCCGAATAGCGCTGGAAGAACCGGCCGATGGCTTGCTATTTTACAAATGCATTGCCAAAGAATACAAAAAGGCACTAAAGCCGGGTGGTAGCCTTGTGTTTGAAATTGGGGCAGGGCAGGGGGCGGCGGTACAAGAGATACTGCAAAAAAGTGGCTACCAAGGGGTTGTGGTGCAAAAGGACCTTGCCGGAAATGACAGGATTGCAATGGGGAATGTAGCCGAGGAATAGTAGCAATCTACAAATAATTACTTGTCATTCTGAACGCAGAAGATTCTTCGGACAAAAATGTCCTCAGAATGACATCGCTTGAATATGAGTGTTTGATTATTTATGAAAATTGATTTCTGTAAGAGGCTACCAACAAAGTGTTGACACTGTGCCCTTTACACTATATAATAGTTATGCTGCGCAAAAAGCGTGCTGTTTTTTTGTGCCTATTTTGCGGGCATTCTATTTTGTTTTGCTGCCCGTTGGGCAGGTAAAGCAAACATAAAACAACCATTTAACGAAAGGAGGAACCCCCCATGCCAACCTTCAACCAACTAGTGCGTAAAGGCCGCGAGGTAATTGAGCGTAAAGAGCATGCGCCTGCTTTGGGCAAAAGCTACAACGCCCAAACCAAACGTTACTCTAACCACAACTCGCCCCAAAAACGCGGTGTTTGCACGGCAGTGCGTACCATGACCCCTAAGAAGCCCAACTCGGCGCTTCGTAAGGTTGCCCGTGTACGTCTGTCTAACAACATCGAAGTTACCAGCTATATCCCTGGCGTAGGCCACAACCTGCAAGAGCATAGCGTGGTGCTAATTCGTGGCGGACGTGTTAAGGACTTACCCGGTGTACGTTACCACATTGTGCGTGGCACACTGGATACCCAGGGTGTTGCCGGCCGTCAGCAGTCTCGCTCTAAATACGGCGCTAAGCGCCCGAAGGCGGGTGCTGCTGCAAAGTAAGATCCTTTCAAGTCTTGCAAAGCAAGGGGTTTCCCCAATAAACATAACTGGCGTGTGCCGTTTTGTGTGGGAACAAGGAACCCTTTTCGCTAAAACTTAGCCTTTGGCTGGTTTTAGGCAAAACGAAAGGCTTTATGCTTTCGAGTACCTATGAATTCATAATAATTGTGAAGGAGGGAAGAGAAATGCCAAGAAGAGGAAATGTTCCTAAACGGGACGTGCTTGTAGATCCCGTTTACAATTCCAAAATGGTTACTCGTCTCATTAACAACATCATGTACGATGGTAAAAAAGGCGTTGCCCAAAAAATTGTGTATGACGCATTTGAGATTATACAAGAAAAAACCGGCAACGAACCACTGGAAATGTTTGAAAAAGCATTAGAAAATATCATGCCGTCGTTAGAAGTAAAGGCACGCCGTGTGGGTGGTTCTACCTACCAAGTGCCGCTAGAAGTACGCCCCGAGCGCCGCGTAACCTTAGGTTTGCGCTGGCTTACCACGTATTCTAGAAACCGTGGCGAGCGCACTATGCGCGAGCGGCTGGCTGGCGAAATTATGGACGCTGTAAATGGCCAGGGTAACGCCGTTAAAAAGCGTGAAGATACCCACAAAATGGCCGACGCCAACCGTGCGTTTGCACATTACCGTTATTAATCCGGGAGGGAAATATGGCAAGAGAAGTATCTCTGGAAATGACGAGAAATATTGGCATTATGGCGCATATCGACGCTGGCAAAACCACCACCACCGAGCGCATACTGTTTTACACAGGTGTAAACCATAAAATGGGCGAAACCCATGATGGTGGCGCTACGATGGACTGGATGGCACAAGAGCAAGAGCGCGGTATTACCATAACCTCGGCTGCAACCACCTGTTTTTGGAGTCACTCTGAAATGCAGGAAAACGAAGCCCTGGCCAAGAAAAACCGTCATCGCATTAATATTATAGACACCCCGGGCCACGTTGACTTTACGGTGGAAGTTGAGCGTTCGTTGCGCGTACTAGATGGTAGCGTTACGGTTTTGGCCGCCAAAGGCGGCGTAGAGCCCCAAAGCGAAACCGTTTGGCGCCAAGCCAACAAATACAATGTACCCCGCATGGTATACATTAATAAAATGGATATTATGGGGGCCGATTTCTATCATGTTATCGACATGATGATAGACCGTTTAAAATGTGTTCCGGTACCTATTCAGCTGCCCATTGGCGCTGAAGACAATTTCCGCGGCATTATCGACCTTGTTGACATGAATGCCGACATTTACTACGACGACCTTGGCCGCGACATGCGGGTGGAAGAAATTCCGGCCGACATGCTTGAAAAGGCCAAACAATACCACGACCAAATGGTGGAAGCGGTTGCTACCAACGACGAAGAGCTGATGATGAAATTCCTGGATGGTGAGGAAATTACCAAAGAGGAAATTAAAGAAGCCATTCGCAAGCAAACCATTTCTAACGCCATTGTACCGGTTGTGTGTGGCACCTCTTATAAAAATAAAGGTGTGCAAAAATTGCTGGATGCGATTGTGGACTATATGCCCTCGCCCGTTGATATACCGGACATGACTGGCATTAACCCCGATACCGGCGAAGAGGAAACCCGCGAATCTTCGGATACTGCGCCCTTCTCTGCGTTGGCATTTAAAATAGCTACCGACCCTTACGTGGGTAAACTTTGCTACTTCCGGGTTTACTCGGGCATTGCAAAGGCGGGTTCCAGCTACTATAACTCGGTAAAAGATGGCAACGAGCGCATTGGCCGTATTTTGCAAATGCACTCGAACCATCGGCAGGATATTACCGAATGCTACGCGGGCGACATTGCCGCAGCGGTAGGTGTTAAAAACACCACCACCGGCGATACTCTTTGCGATGAACGCCATCCTATCATTCTTGAAAGCATGGAGTTCCCGGAGCCGGTTATCCGCGTTGCGATTGAGCCAAAAACCAAAGCAGGCCAAGAAAAAATGGGCCTTGCCTTGGCAAAACTGGCCGAAGAAGACCCCACCTTCCGCACCTACTCCGACGAAGAAACCGGCCAAACCATCATTGCTGGCATGGGCGAGCTTCACCTGGAAATTATTGTAGACCGTTTGCTGCGTGAATTTAAGGTGGAAGCCAATGTTGGCGCCCCGCAGGTTGCTTACCGCGAAACCATTCGCCGCAGCGCCGAGCAGGACACCAAATACGCACGTCAATCGGGCGGTAAAGGCCAGTACGGCCACGTTAAAATTCGTATCGAGCCGAACGAAACCGGCAAAGGCTACGAATTTATCAATGCCATTGTGGGCGGTGCTATTCCCAAAGAATACATCAACCCCGTTAACCAGGGTATTGAGGGTGCTATGCAGGCCGGTGTGTTGGCAGGATACCCCGTGGTAGACGTTAAGGTTACCTTGTACGATGGCTCTTACCATGAGGTTGACTCCTCTGAAATGGCGTTTAAAATTGCTGGTTCTATGGCCTTTAAAGACGCTATGCGCCGTGCCGACCCGGTAATTCTGGAGCCGATTATGCTAAATGCTGTTACCGTACCTGATGAGTACACCGGCGACGTAATTGGCGACTTGAATGCTCGTCGTGGCCAAATTTTGGGCATGGAAGCACAAAACGGCATCACCCAGGTAAATTCCCAAGTTCCGCTTTCGGGCATGTTTGGCTACGCAACCGATTTGCGCAGCAAAACACAGGGCCGAGGCCAATACTCTATGGAGCCCAGCCATTATGCTGAAGTACCCAAGAGCGTTGCCGAGGGAATTATGTCTGGCCGTGCTAAAAAAGACGAGTAAAATTATTTGTTCTGGCCCGGAATTTAATAAGTGACCCAAAATGCTTGATTTTTTAAGCTATTTTTAGTAGAATAACTACACATGCCAAGAACTATTTTAAGGAGGACATTCCATAATGGGAAAAGCTAAATTTGACCGTTCTAAACCCCATGTAAACATTGGCACTATTGGCCACGTTGACCATGGTAAAACCACCCTTACCGCTGCCATCACCAAGGTGTTGTCTTTGAAAGGCGAAGCCGCCTTTATTGACTATGCCAACATTGACAAAGCACCGGAAGAGCGCGAGCGCGGCATTACCATTAATACCTCGCACGTAGAATACGAAACCGACAACCGCCACTATGCCCACGTAGACTGCCCCGGACACGCCGACTATGTTAAAAACATGATTACCGGCGCTGCCCAGATGGACGGTGCTATTCTGGTAGTATCGGCTGCTGATGGCCCCATGCCCCAAACCCGTGAGCACATCGTTTTGGCTCGCCAGGTAGGCGTTCCTTACATTGTTGTGTTTATGAACAAAGTAGACCAGGTAGATGACCCTGAGCTGCTAGAGCTGGTTGAGATGGAAATTCGTGACCTGCTTTCGATGTACGATTTCCCGGGCGATGATACCCCGATTATTAAAGGCAGTGCTCTGCAAGCCCTAGAAAGCAGCTCCACCGATCCTTCGGCTCCGGAATATGCTCCTATTTTTGCGCTGATGAACGCAGTAGACGAGTTTATCCCAACCCCCGAGCGTAAAGAGGACCTGCCCTTCCTAATGCCTGTAGAAGACACCATGACCATTACTGGCCGTGGCACCGTTGCTACCGGCCGTGTAGAGCGTGGTACTGTTAAAGTTGGCGAAGAAGTTGAGCTGGTAGGCCTTGCCGACGCTCCTTCTAAAACCACTGTTACCGGCCTTGAAATGTTCCGCAAAACTTTGGAGGATGCCCGTGCAGGCGATAACGTTGGCGCTTTGCTACGTGGTGTTACCCGCGATGATATCGAGCGCGGCCAAGTTCTTGCAAAACCCGGCAGTATTAAACCTCACACCAAATTCTCTGGCCAGGTTTACGTGCTTAAAAAAGAAGAGGGTGGCCGTCATACCGCTTTCTTTAACAACTACCGCCCGCAGTTCTACTTCCGCACAACCGACGTTACCGGCGTAGTTAACCTGCCCGAAGGCGTTGAAATGTGCATGCCTGGCGACAACATTGAGATGAGCGTAGAGCTGATTGCTCCTATCGCTATCGAAGAAGGCCTGCGTTTCGCTATCCGCGAAGGTGGCCGTACTGTTGGCTCGGGTGTTGTATCCAAAGTTAATTCTTAATTTGTTTTAACCCCGAAAGCCCCTTTACATTTGTGAGGGGGCTTTCGTTGTCTTTGTTTTGTGGCGCTAGCGCCACAAAACAAAATCTTTTGAAGCAAATGAGTTTGAATTTGCTCTAGCTGCAAATTTGAGTTTATTTGCTTCAAAAGATCGTGGTATTTAACTCAGAGGAGGTTTTTTAATGGCACATCAAACCATTATTGTTGTAGATTTTGGCGGGCAGTATAACCAGCTAATTGCTCGGCGTGTGCGCGAATGCAAAGTGTATTGCGAGGTAGTGCCCTACACCAAAGCATTGCAGGTTATTAAACAAAAACAACCGCAAGGTATTATTTTTACCGGTGGCCCCGCCAGCGTATACGAGCCAGGCGCCCCAGCTATTGAAAGCGAAGTTTTTAACCTTGGTATACCAGTGCTGGGCATTTGCTATGGTGCGCAGCTAATGGCACAGGCGCTGGGTGGCAAAGTGGCCCCTGCCAGCCTGCGAGAGTACGGCAAAACCCTGGTAGATTTTGACAATGCAGAGGGCGCCCTGTTTGCCGGCCTGCCCAAACAAAACAATGTGTGGATGAGCCATGGTGTAATGATTGAAGAGGTGCCGGCTGGCTTTAGTGTAACGGCACACACACCCTCTTGCCCGGTGGCGGTTATGGAGGATACCCAGCGCCATTTTTATGGCCTGCAATACCACCCCGAGGTAACCCATACCGAGAATGGCACCGAGATGCTGCGCCGCTTTTTGTATGATGTGTGTGGCTGCACAGGTGATTGGACCATGGGTGACTATGCCAAAACAGCCATAGAAACTGTGCGTGCCCAAATAGGGGATGGCAAGGTTTTGCTGGCTCTTTCTGGCGGGGTAGATTCCTCGGTGGTGGCAGCGCTATTAGCAAAGGCGGTTGGCCCACGGCTTAGCTGCATTTTTGTAGACCATGGCTTGATGCGTAAAAACGAGGGCGACGAGATAGAGCAGGTATTTGGCAATGGTGACATGCACTTTGTTCGGGTGAATGCCGCCGATCGGTTTTTGTCTAAACTGGCGGGGGTAGATGACCCTGAAACCAAGCGTAAAATTATTGGCGAAGAGTTTATTCGGGTATTCGAGGACGAAGCCAAGAAAATTGGAAAAGTAGACTTTTTGGCCCAAGGCACCATTTACCCCGACGTGATTGAGAGCGGGGAAGGGGACGCCAAGGTAATTAAAAGCCACCACAATGTAGGTGGCTTGCCAGCCCATGTAGATTTTAAAGAAATAGTAGAGCCGCTGCGCCTGCTGTTTAAGGATGAAGTGCGCCAGCTAGGCAAAGAGCTTGGCCTGCCCGATTATCTAGTAAACCGCCAACCCTTTCCGGGGCCGGGGCTTGCCATCCGTGTAATAGGCGATATTACGGTAGAAAAATTAGACCTTTTGCGTGACGCCGATGCGATTTTCCGCGAGGAAATTGCGCTGGCAGGGCTGGATAAAAGTATCCACCAATATTTTGCCGTGCTAACCAACATGCGCTCGGTGGGGGTAATGGGCGACAGCCGCACCTACGACTATACCCTTGCCCTGCGTGGCGTTACCACCAGCGATTTTATGACGGCCGACTGGGCGCGTATCCCCTACGATATACTGGAGAAAATCTCTGGCCGCATTGTAAACGAGGTGCCGCACATCAACCGCATTGTGTACGACATTACCTCGAAACCACCCAGTACGATTGAGTGGGAGTAAATAAAACCATCCCGAAAACTCGCTATTCAAGCGGATTTTCGGGATTTCTTTTTGCCGTTTGATAACAGTTTGATAGCGGGAGCATTTGGGCACTCACTCTGTGCCGCAGGTGGCTTGCAGGTGTTTTACCTGCTTGCATCTGTATTTTTTCTGTCTTATCCATTAGAATAGCCTTGCGGTATGAACCGCCAGCCAGGCTTTTTTGTTGTGCCCTTGGTTGTGTATATTTAGTTTCTGCGCTATAATGTACAGTATCGTGTACTGATGAGGAGATTCTGAAAATGAACGGGATAACAGCAAAAGAGGCTGCAGAAAAGTGGGGGATTTCACCCCGGTAGGTGCAGCTATTGTGTTCACAAGGCCGTATACCCGGGGCGGTTCGCTTTGGGCATGCCTGGCTTATTCCTGCGGGTGCCAAAAAGCCACAAGATGGACGGTGCAGGAAAAATGAAAATGATAAAGGAGCAAGGGCATGATTACAGGCGAGCTTAAAAATAAAGTTGACAAATTATGGGAAATGTTTTGGACGGGTGGCCTTACCAACCCACTGGATGTTATTGAGCAAATTACCTATCTAATGTTTATCCGCGACCTTGACCAAGCCGATAATATCCGCCAGAAGGAAAGTGGCATGCTGGGTATTCCGTACACCAGCATGTTTGCAGGCAAGCAATATCTAAAGTGGTCTGTGCTGCAAGACAAGCCCGCCGAAGACATGTACCAAACCATGCAGGCCGAGGTTTTCCCCTTTATCAAAGATTTGAACGGCAACAGTGGTACCTATGCCAAGTACATGGCGGATGCCATTTTTAAAGTGCCTACACCCCAGCTTTTGGAAAAAATTGTCACCTCGCTAGACGAACTGTATGCCTATATCGAGCAGCTGCCCGACAAGCAGGACGCACGAGGCGATTTGTATGAATATATGCTTTCCAAGCTGTCTACAGCGGGTGCCAATGGCCAGTTCCGCACGCCGCGCCATATTATCCGCATGATGGTGGAACTGCTGGATTTACAGCCCAACGATACGATTTGCGACCCGGCTTGCGGTACCAGTGGATTTTTGGTGGCTGCTGGGGAGTATTTAAAAGAACATTGCCTTGAAGAGATTTTTTACAACAAAGATGCCAAAGCGCACTACGATAACGAAATGTTCACCGGCTACGACATGGACAGAACCATGCTGCGCATCGGCGCCATGAACATGATGACCCACGGTATTCAAAACCCGCAGATAATTTATAAAGACAGTTTAAGCGACCAAAATGCCGACAACGGCAAGTATACCAAAATTTTGGCCAACCCACCTTTCAAAGGCAGCTTGGACTATGATATTGTAGCCACCGACCTGCTAAAAATGACCAAGACTAAAAAGACCGAACTGTTGTTTTTGGCGTTGTTTTTACGAATGCTGAAAAACGGCGGACGTTGTGCTTCTATTGTGCCGGACGGTGTGCTGTTTGGCAGCAGCAAAGCACATAAGGACATTCGCAGAGAAATTGTGGAAAACCACCGGCTGGAGGCCATCATATCTATGCCTTCTGGTGTGTTTAAACCCTACGCCGGGGTAAGCACCGCTGTAATGGTGTTTACCAAAACAGGCGCAGGCGGCACCGACAAGGTGTGGTTTTACGATATGCAGAGCGATGGCTACAGCCTGGACGACAAGCGCACACAGCTGGATAGCAGCGATGTCCCCGATATCGTGGCGCGCTTCCATGCGCTGGATGTGGAGGAAAGCCGCGAGCGTACCGAGCAGAGCTTTCTTGTGCCCAAGGCTGAGATTGTGGGCAACGACTATGACCTTTCCATCAATAAATACAAGCAGAGCACTTACGTGGAGGAAGAATACCCCCACCCGCTGGAAATACTGACCGAGCTTAATGAGCTGGAAATGGAGATTACCGCCGGGCTGGCAGAACTGGAGGCGGCGTTGCGTGGGTAAATGGGAGATGGTGCGGCTGGGGGATGTGTGCGAAGGCAAGTCTTCTAATATTGCACAAAAAGATTTAGAGCAAAATGAAGGCGACTACCCTATATTCGGTGCCAGTGGATTGATTAAGCATGTTGATTTTTATAGGCATGATTTTGAATATATTGCTGTTGTAAAAGACGGAGCCGGTGTCGGAAGAACAACACTATGTCCGCCCAAATCATCGGTCATTGGTACAATGCAAGCTATTTTGCCAAAGCCGTCTATTAATTCGCGGTACTTGTACTATGCAATTAGTGGGATGAATCTCGCAAGTTATTATACTGGTGCAACGATTCCGCATATTTATTTCAAAGATTACAGTAAAGAAATGCTGGCTCTGCCGCCCTTGCCCGTACAGCAGCAAATTGCCGAGGTGCTTGACCGTGCCAGCGCCCTCATCGAAAAGCGCAAGGCGCAGATTGAAAAGCTGGATTTGCTGGTAAAGTCTCAGTTTACCCAGATGTTTGGTGATCCGGTAACCAATCCCAAGGGATGGGAGTATACAACACTTGGAAGTATTGTAGAGATATCTTCTAGTAAAAGAATATTTGAATCAGAGTATGTTAGCAGCGGCATCCCTTTTTATCGAACAAAGGAAATAGTTGAGCTGAGTAAGGGGAGGACTATAAGCACGGAATTATATATTTCACAAGAAAGATATGAGGAAATACGTCGAAAACACAATGTTCCTGCCGTTGGAGATATGTTGGTCTCTGCTGTTGGAACCATCGGAGTAATTTGGGTCGTGAATACCAAGGAACCGTTCTATTTTAAAGACGGAAATCTTCTTTGGCTGCGTTGCGGGAAGGAATGTAGTTCTGTTTTTATGAAGTATTTGCTATCAGCACTGATTGATTATTATAAAAAGGATTTGACCGCTGGAAGTGCTTATAATGCGTTAACAATTGTAAAACTTAAACAAATGAAAACTCACAATCCCCCATTGTCGCTTCAAAGAGAATTTGCCTCTTTTGTTGGGCAAGTTGAAACACAAAAAACTTTACTCCAGCAATCCCTTGCCAAGCTGGAGCAAAACTATAAATCCCTACTGCAAAAGTGCTTTCGGGGTGAGATATTCTAACGTATATAAATTGAGGTGACCGCCATGTCTACCAACTTTGGCTTTTTACTAAAAGAC
>JAJDJP010000038.1 GCA_030267215.1 Ruminococcaceae bacterium OttesenSCG-928-A16 | reverse complement strand
AGTGAGCATGCGGGGAAGAAGCGCGGATGACGAGAGAAAGCATGGTTTTACAACTGAGCTCCGGCAGCGGCCCTGCTGAATGCGAGCTGGCCGTGGCAAAACTGGCGGCGTCCCTGTGCGCCGAGTTCCCCGGCTGCCGGATCGACCGCAAAACCCCCGGACAAAAGCTGGGCTGTTATCGCTCGGTGCAGATTGCTTTTATATCCGATGTTTCTTTTTTGGGAGGCAGTGTGCAGTGGATATGCCAAAGCCCTTTTAGACCGTCACACCGGCGTAAAAACTGGTTTGTAGATGTCAGCGTGTGCCAAGTGGCAGCGCCCGCGGCGTACGCGCTTGCGGACGTGCGGCTTGAGACCTTCCGCAGCGGAGGAAAGGGAGGCCAGCATGTCAACAAGGTGGAAACCGGGGTGCGGGCTGTCCACGTATCTACCGGGGCCGCTGCCGTCAGCACCACGACCCGCAGTCAGCAGGAAAACAAAAATCCGGCATTGGAACGCCTGAACGCACAGCTGGCTAAACAGAACGCCGGCTTGGTTCAGGACGCCGGTGCCCACAACCGCATGGAGCACTACCGCATCCAGCGAGGCAACCCTGTTCGGGTTTACCGGGGGATGGATTTTAAGCTGGACACGAAGCCCTGAGCGTAACATTTCCTAACATTGATTGACGGTTATACTCTCAAGGAACAAATGTGCGGTGCAGGCCATGTGATTTATATTAAACCACCCCGAGAAATATGCAAGACAACGAGCACATTATAATAAAAGAATGGCAAGATAAACACATTCTGATTCTTTTGAAATCGGGTCTGATGGTAACAAATAAGGTGAGGCAATATGGAAAAATATGTAGAAGAATCGCTGAAATATATTGAATCGGAAGAAATGCGACGCTTTCTGAGGAATTGTCTGCACTCTGAACATTGTCAGACGGATTGGCAATGGAGAATCCCGTATACCTGCGGTCAAATTGTAACCTATGCACCGGCGCCAATTGGGAAGAAGATTCTGACATTGGACCTGATTTCCGCACAGGCATCACGTAACTCTAATCAAGATTTAGAGAATATAGAAAAGCTTGCAAGTGAACACCGCATTGCCCTTGATGAGCGGTATAATACATCGTCGGGAGAATTTTACTATTTACAGGATTGGTTTTATCACGAGGAATGTGGTATGCTACTCAATTCTTTTTTTTCAAGCTTTGATGCAGCAATTCGCTATATACATGACCTGCCGAAAGAGGAATATGAGCTTGATACGGCCAGTTTTCTTTCATATTCAATTGAGAAGTATGTCCCGGACGAAGGTGGTATATACCAAAAATACTGCACGTGGATTTTAAATGATTCTGCGCACATATGGTATTTTGATTATGGTGAAAAATACAAACCAAGAGATTGGGAAAACATATTCGCTTATCGTGGGTGGGCATTAAATTTGCCTGTCCCATTTCATCCGGGAGACATAATCCTTGCCGATTGCCGTCCTTTCTCGAAGGAAAGACGTGTTGTAATTTTGGAAATCGGTGACAACCATGATTGCTGCGCCGTACAATGCTTATACATGTGTACGGCTCTCAAATTAGGCAGTAGTGCATTCAAGCACAATTCGTTTCATTCTTCTCGAGAAAACTCCCCTGTCTCTGTTCTCTATCGCGCAGTAAAATGGAACACTGAGCTGCCAGAAGGTGAAGAGCCACTTGCGATTATCAGCACAGCCATCAAGCACCAACCTTCACTGGGATGTGCTATAAATGAATGGGTTCACTCCAATAGGACAAAAGACAGAAACGATGATAACAATGAAGTTGGTGCCACTTGGGAAAAGATGAAAGAAGCATTTGGGCTATAAAATAGGACTTTGTGCTGAATATAATTTATGATGGGATATGATATAATAAAGCCACTACGTGCTGAAGGGAGGGCCAGTGTGATGGCACTAGGCAGCAAGAAAATGCTGAACATATATATCCTTGATATTTTGAAGGAATATTCTGATGTGGATCACCGGTTGACGCAGCAGGACATTATAGGCCATCTCCGGAATGATTATGAGATGGATTGTGAACGCAAGGCGGTGAGCAGAAATATCACCGCCTTGATGGAGTATGGTTATGATATCGTGAACGATGGCGGCTACTATCTGGAGTCTCGAGAGTTCGAAGACAGCGAGATTCGGTTGCTCATGGACGGCGTGTTTTTTTCGCCCAATATCCCGGTTAACCAATCCCGGGCGCTGATTGAAAAGCTGAGGGTGTTGGCAAGCCCCAGTTTTGGTAAAGCGCTTCACCATGTAACCAGCCTGTCCGCTATACACGACAGACAAAATAAGCAGTTCTTTTATACGCTGCAAACTCTGGATGACGCCATTGGACAAAAGCGTAAAGTTGCGCTGATGGTGAATGCTTACGGCGCCGACATGGAACTGCACCCTCGCCGCAAGGACAAGTATATCGTGAACCCTTACCAGTTGGTGGCGGCCAATGGGCGGTATTACCTGGTAGGCAACCATGATAATCACGATAATGTTGCCCATATACGAATTGACCGGATTACCGAGTGCGAAATGTTGGACATAAAAGCCAAGCCCATGGCACTGGTGAAGGGGCTGAAAAATGGGATAAGCCTGCCAAAGTATATGGCAGAGCATATTTATATGCGCATTGGCCCGAGCGAAATGACGAGATTTCGTATTCATCAGGATGACATCGGGGAGGTGATTGATTGGTTCGGGAAGGATATTACGGTTCAAAAGGACACCACAAAACCCGGATTTCTGCAAATCTCCGCCGTAGTGAACCAATCCGCCATGGTGCACTGGACACTGCAGTATTTGGGGATGGTGGAGGTGCTGGAGCCGGAAGGGTTGAGGGCAGAAATAAAAAAGATGCTTCACGAAGCATCCGCCGCCATCGATGCATAACACTGCAATGACTACGAGGAGGACAAAATGGGAAAAACAAATATTGATAAAAGAAGTAAACTTGCCAAGGAACGATACGAAAGCCAGATGGAGAGACTAAGAAAGTATTCACCCGAAGCTGTGACGGAAAAAAACAACATCTTTGACTTCGCCACCTCGGAATTCTCCCAGGATGCATTTATTGCATGGTGTTTGAACTGGTACCATTATCCTGAACATAAGTTGTGTGCATTGGCTGATGACCTCCTTAATTACATTTTGGAAGGAGTGTTAAATATAGAGGAAATAGATTCGTTAGAGATTCTAAGACAAAAACATAACATTGATATTCTTGTACGGATTGAGACCCAAGGTGAACGCTATGCTATTTTACTGGAGGACAAGACAAACAGCTTTGAGCATAGCAACCAGATTGAACGATATATTGAAAAACTGGTGGGAACCGAAGGATATCAGAGAAAAAACATTATCCCAGTGTATTTTAAAACAGGGTTTTGGTTTGATTGCGATTTCCTCGTAAATTGCGATATTACCATAGATGCGTGGAGTTTCTGCTCGATACTGCAAAGGTATGAGGGGCTGCACTCCTTAGTAGACTACTTTATCGCATTTCTTCACTCAAAAATTTGCGCGTGGAAAGAATCGTTAATACATTTGAACAACCACGATTATGCAGCCGCGCTTAAAGACCATATTGGCCAGTATCTACTCATGCGAGGATGCTTTGAGGAGTGGCCAACATGGACTTCATCGGGCAGCCCGGAGTTGTATTGGGCAGAGCTCGGCACCAACTTCGGGTCCCCATGGCTGCAGTATACGGTTTGGAGGCAGGGTTATCCGCAGGAATATGCGGTTGGCAGTGAGCAAATGCTTTTTTGGCGCATTGATAAATATACAGTTGAGGGGGTTTCAAAGTGGGCTTTGTCGCTGAAACATTATAGCGTAAAGGCAAAAGATGCGGCTGCGGTTGCCGACGCAGTAAGAAATCGGGCGTACCAGCATTTTCGCACTCAGATTAAGAAACGGGTACAAGCTGAGTTGAAAAAACAGAGCGACTGTTCGGTAACCTACACAGAGATAAACCGAAAGCGAAATTCTGGGGAAAAGACGAATGAGCGTCAGGTGCTGACAATGTATTTTGATGAAAATCCATCTTTGGTTCAGCATATCGCACAGTCTATCACTCGTTGTTTGAAGAGCCATCATTTTCCAAATGATCATCTAGAAGGTGAGGCGGAATGATCGGCCCCTTTTTCTGTATCGAAAACAAAATATACGCCTACCGCGTGCCATTACACAAAGCAGAACCTTATGGCGCCTGTCTAACCACCTCAGTGTCCCACCTGGATTTTTGGGATAGTGAATTGACAACTCATTTCTCCGAACATGAGTACGAGTCCTTCCCGCGTGGCCGGGTGGTTTACAAAGACGGCATATTCTTTGTCTATCTGGATCACTGTTTGGACTACTTGCCTGCAATCGAAGCAATTCTCACCACTTTTGAAATAAGTGCTGAGCCATGGCATATCGATTATGATGAGCACTATCAATGTGCCGCTTGCATGGCAAGGGAAAACGGTGAGGTCGTGTTCGATTCTGCGCTGCGTACCGAATTTAATAAGGATGGTGCGCTGGATATGCTGCATCCCTCGCAATATGGCACATTTGAAAACGCCTTGCAGCGAATATTCGCACAGATATACAAGCGTCCGGATACACAAATCCGTATAGACGAGAATAATTGTATTCAAATCACTTGTGGTGGAGCGCCGCTGCGTTTCGGGCTGTCAATGGCTGAGGAACAAGCAACCGAGCTGGCCTATAAGGCTGCACTTGCCCAGATCCTGGGGAAGAAACTGGTATTGTTCCGCCCTACAGCCCGGATGGACAGGCCGACGGCAGCCAATGCGCGCCGCTTTGTTGAGGGTCTTCCAAAAGATCAGGTGATTATTTCGTCACCCTTCGGCGGCTATTGGCCACGTGAGAAACGGGATAGCATTGCTTTTAGGCGACAAGAGCATTGCGAATAATTTCAGGCTAGTGGCGGCGGATAACGCGCGATCAGGAACACAAAAGCAAGTGATCCAGCAGTGCATAACATAAGCCCTGCGGATTTTTATTTGAGAATATAAATAACGCAATATCACGAATAACGCAGCATAATTAACTATGTATTGCACCCAACAAAATAAAGAGGGGGATGGATTTGGCCATCCCCCTCTTTATTTTGCAAACTACCGTTCTTGTTGTCTTGACATATACTTCTCTAATTTCTCAATACTAGCCGCTCGGTGGTCTGGCAGCAAGTGCCCATACCTGTTCAGCGTTGTGGTGGGGTTGGTGTGTCCCAGCAACTTGCTCACCACATATATGTCCATCCCTGCCTCAATGCAGCGGGTGGCAAACGTATGCCGCAAGCAATGGAAGTTTGCCTTTTCAATCTCCGCCTGCTCCACAAGGCCATAAAATAGTTCTTCGTAATGTCGAGGTTCAAAATGTTTGCCCAAATCACTAGCTAGTACAAAATCTTCGTTTTTATAGGCTTCCCCTGCTATGGTTCTAACAGAATCTTGCTTAGCCTTAAACCTTTTTAGCTTTTCAATCATATCCGCAGTGACAGGCACCCTGCGCCGGGAAGAAAACGTCTTGGTGTCGCCAATCACAATAGCAGTGCCTTTAGGCTTTCCATCTTCGGTAAAGGCCACACGGCGGCCCAAGGTGCGGCGGATATTAAGTTCCTTCTTCTCCCAATCAACATCCTTCCACTGCAGCCCCAGCAGCTCGCCCAACCGCAGACCGGTGGAAACACACAGGTATACACCAAAGGCGTTGCGATTTTCACTGTTTAATGCAAGGCTTTCTATTTTGTGCTGTTCTTCCATAGAAAGCACCCGCATTTCCTTCGGGCGAATCTTTGGCAATTTCACATTCAAGGCAGGGTTGCGCTGAATAAGTCCGTTTGCCAATGCCTGATTCAGCAACATTTTAAACTGCATATGTATCTTTTTAATACTATTCGCAGAAAGATATCCCCTTCTTCCGTCTACCCGTTTTGCTGTGGCAAGGTGCCCATAAAATTTTTGTATTTGATACGTGGTTATATCCCTTAAAGCAATATTCCCGAAAAAAGGTTTTATATGCTTGTTTACATTTGAATAATAGTTGGCATAGCTGGATGGCCCTACAACCAATCTTGCATAATCCTCCAGCCACGTGTCCATCCAGTCGGAAAGCAACATTTTCCCCTCGTTGGTGTCAATGCCCCGCTCCACATCTGAAAGGTGTTGTTTCAGCTTTTCTTTGGCCTCTGTGAGGTTCTTGGCCGTGCTGGTTTGTCTCTCCCCATAAATATCGTACCATTTTATATTATACCGTCCGTCCCCGCGCTTACTGATAGAACCATCTCCGTTTGGGCGTTTTGCCATTCAAATCCTCCTGTTACCGCAAAGCGACACTTCTTTGGATATCCAAAACAAGCTGCCGCAGATTTGTCCAATTCTCTGCATACTCCTTGTGGTAAATTTCATTCTTCAAATTTGCCACATAGGCAATCTGGTTGATATTTGTGCCGATATGCCGCAGTTCATTTAAAAGCCGGAAATAGTCCAGCGGCGGCATTTCTCTTATGGGCGATTCTTCGACTAGCTGCTCCATTGTTTTGGACAAGCTGATACCCGCTCGTTTTGCCATATTTTCTAATTTTGTTTTACACGAGGGACGCACCCTTAAATGCAGGCGTTCCGTTTTCTTTTCATACATTCTTGCTCACCTTTCTCAGTATAGCCACCGGTCAAGGGGTTTGGGGACTCCCCAACAAGGGAATTTGGCGTACAAATTCATTGCTTGCTAGTACAAAACAACTACCTTGCGGTAGTTGTTTTGCTTCAAACATAGGGCACCTCTCTGGAAGTCACTTTCTTTTCAATCCATTCCGCAAGGTGCTGTTTAGCAACCAACTTTCTGCTGCCGATACGCAATGTGGGGAAGCCCCTGCTGTTCATTAGGTTGTAGGCCCCAGCCCTCGAAATACCAAGTGTTTGGGCAAGCTGGGCAGCGTTTAGCACATTGGGTAAATTATCGTACATATTGGTGCTTTGTTTCATTCAATTCCTCCAGGTTTATGAGTGATTGGCGGATATTTTGTTCTATGGGCTTCACCTCCTCTTGAACGCAAAAAAGCCCCACGCCAACCGGGCACAGGGCAGCAAAAAACTCCCACCATTACTTAACGGGAGTTTTAACGATTGGATTTTATTTTTGGAAACAGCAAATTGGTCATCTCATCCCAGTTGTCTTTGGCCGGTTTTTCTGCTATGACAGGCTCATCACTTATCTCCATATATGTCCGGTAGTTCTTGGCAATTTTTGCCGCTCTTTTGCTCACGGCGCTGTGATTGGCATACCCAAGAATCTTAGCAATTTCTACTTGTGTATAACCACTATACAATAGCTCGATGACTTTTCGATCTTTTTCCGAAAGAGTTTGCTTGAAATTCTCATAGTCCAGCTTGAAGTCAATGCTATTCCAAGGGTCAAACAAATCACTTTTTAGTCGCTCCCACTCCCATGTCTCCCCCACAAAACTCACCTTGGTGATGGAGCGGCTGTGGTACCATTTTCGGTAGAAATCAATTCGCCCTTTGCTCCAACGAGATGGCTCATAATCCTCGTGGCACGGGTGCTGCTTTACCACTTCTATCCATTTATCCAAGGGATAGCGTTGTCGGAATATCTCGACAAACTGTGCGAAATAGCTTTCTGCCTGCTCCCATGATAAAACAGGGATTGCGAAATTTTTTGAGGCAGTCCCCAGTGAATAAGTATTAAAACCAAATTCCTCCGCTATTGCAATCCATGCTCCCAAACGGGCAAGCATCCAAAAAGGATAATAGCCGGAAAAAGTTTCCATGCTGGCTTTTATGCCAAAGTGTTTCCACACCATGTTAGCCATTCCGTCTGACACCGTTTCCATAAAATGTAGACTATTATATATAGCCATCCATTTAGGACTCTCCAATACAGTATAGGGGTTGCGTGGGAAGTCGGAAAAGTTGCTGCAATCCAGCAACTCTTGCGGAAACAGATAAAACATGGGAAGCATTTTCAGCTGTGGAAAGGGGTCAGCCAAGTCTTTTCGATTTGTTTTTCTCACGGAAAAAGAATCCTCCTTAATAAAGGGTATTTAACCCTTTGTTGCCCAACTTGTTCGGTTATGCTGCTAACGTAACCTTACTTTTTTAGGCAACAAAAATAGCAAAGGAAAACTGCTGACATATATAGTATACTCCAGCAATTAGACCTATGTAAATTTATATCGGCGTTTCTCTCTCAAAATGTTCCATATGGTTTTATTTTTTTAATTGATTGCTTTTATGTAAATTACTGATGGATTCAACGATTAATGTTCACGCTCTTACAAAATTCAAAAACCACAAGCACAGTGTAATTCTATTTTTGGAAAAATTCTGATGATTTTTAGCACATTGCTAGCCCATAGAAAGATGCTCAAACAATGGAGATTCCAAAAAAGGGGTGCAAATGGGGTGCAAAACCGCTTTCACTTGCTTTTATATACGCGAAATATTTGGTTCCCCTTAGCTATTTCCTTTTCATATTCTATGGGGTGCAGTGGGGTGCAAATCGAGTAAGGTGCATCTAAAACAAAAAAGTTGGGGCGCCGAAACTATTGAATTTCAGCGCCCCAACGTATATATCGTGGTGGGCCTTCGGGGACTCGAACCCGGGACCGACCGGTTATGAGCCGGTTGCTCTAACCAACTGAGCTAAAGGCCCACGATATAAACCATATTCAATTTTCAACTACATAGCGTCCGGTTATGAGCCGGATGCTCTAACCAGCTGAGCTAAAGGCCCACGACAAGAGCTATTCTATTTTTTGCCCGTATAGCAGGGCCAGCGGCCAAATGCCGCAAGCCATATTATACCAAACATTTTGTAAAATGGAAAGGGTTTTTTCATTTTTTCAAAATTTGTCCAATCATCTTCTACATTTGCATTTTTGTTTGCATTTGGCGCCTTCTTTTTGTATACTTTAATACGGAACGAACGCAAGCCTTATTTATTTTACACTAAACACGGAGGAACCCCTATGGCTATTTATCAAACCAACGAACTGTTTGACCTGGATAAAACCATCGCAGGCCCCCTGCTTGCTAAAGCACAATACCCCTGGCAGGCCTTGCCCGGTATTGGCGCTTTTATAACCACCCTTGGCAATACCCTGCCCGCCGATACCTTTACTAAAATTGGCCCAGATATTTGGGTAGCCAAAACCGCTACCGTGGCGGCCAGTGCCTTGCTAACCGGCCCTTGTATTATAGATGAAGAAGCCGAAGTGCGGCACGGTGCCTTTATACGCGGCAATGCCATTGTTGGCAAACGTGCCGTGGTTGGCAACTCTACCGAGCTTAAAAACTGCATTTTATTTGATGAAGTACAGGCCCCACACTTTAATTATGTAGGAGACTCTATTTTAGGGTATAAATCTCACTTAGGGGCCGGGGCGGTAACCTCTAATGTTAAAAGCGACAAAACCCAAGTGGTTGTGCGCGATGGCGAAGACGCTGCCGAAACCGGGCGCACCAAGGTGGGCGCCATGGTGGGCGATTACGCCGAAGTGGGCTGCAACAGTGTGCTGAACCCTGGCACCGTGCTGGGCCGGCATTGCAATATTTACCCGCTTAGCAGCGTGCGCGGCACCGTGCCCCAAAACAGCATTTTAAAAACCGGCGGCAATGTAATTATAAAAAAATAAAAACTATTATTTGTTTAAACTTAACAACTATATACTATAAGTATTATAAAATTTAAAAATAAGGTGGGATTTGCTTTGGCACGTTTATTTGGAACCGATGGCATACGAGGCGTAGCAAACGAAGACATTACTGCAGAACTTGCAATGAATATTGGCCGGGCAGCCGCCATGGTGCTTACCCAAGGGCGCCGGCGCCGCCCGCTGGTGGTAATTGGTAAAGACACCCGCATTTCGTCCGACATGCTGGAAAGCGCGCTTTCGGCAGGGCTGTGCAGCGTGGGCGCCGATGTTATTAGCGTTGGCGTAATGCCAACCCCCGCTGTAGCTTACCTTGTAAAGCAGTACAAGGCCGATGCTGGGGTGATGATATCGGCCAGCCATAACCCCTACCCTTACAACGGCATTAAAATTTTTGACGGCGACGGCTTTAAACTGCCCGACGACCTTGAAAACCGCATAGAAGCACTTGTTTTAGATGAAACTGGTGCATTGCAACTGGCTAAAACCGAAGAGCTTGGCACCGTAACCATCGCCACCACCGCCGTGCGTGATTATGTGGAGCACCTGAAAACCACCGTGCCCACCACCTTAGAAGGTTTGCACATTGCGGTGGATTGCGCCAACGGCAGTGCCAGCGCCACCGCCGCCCCTTTATTAGAGGAGCTTGGCGTAAAGGTGGATTTTCTTTCTACCGAGCCAGACGGCATTAATATCAACGAGAATTGTGGCTCTACCCATTTAGAAAACTTAACCCAGTATGTGTTAGAAAACAAGCTGGACGCCGGCATTGCGTTTGACGGCGACGCCGACCGCTGCCTGTGTGTAGACGAAAAGGGCAACGTGATAGATGGTGACTTTATTATGGCCATTTGCGCGCTGGATATGAAGCAGCGTGGCAAGCTGCGCCACAATACCGTGGTGGGCACTATTATGACCAACATGGGTTTCAACCAATTTTGCGCCGAAAACGATATCCGCTTTATTGCCACAAAGGTGGGAGACCGCTACGTGCTGGAAGAACTGGAAATGGAAGATTACCGTTTTGGCGGCGAGCAAAGTGGTCACGTTATTTTCCGAGATTTTTCTACCACCGGCGATGGCCAGCTTACCGCCATACAGCTGCTATGCCACATGCGCCGCACCGGCAAAACATTGTCTCAGCTGGCAAGCGTTATGGTGCGTTACCCCCAGGTGATGAAAAATATTCGTGTTACAGCCGAGGGCAAGCTTTCTTTTTACAACAATTCTGCCATTAAAGCCATTATTCAAAGCTATAAAGAGCAGCTGGGCGACGACGGCCGGGTGGTGGTGCGTGTTTCAGGCACCGAACCATTAATCCGCGTAATGGTAGAGGGCAAAAGTGCAAAAGCCATTCAAAAAGCTGCCAAAGAAATTGCCACAGTGGTAGAAAAGGAACTTTGTTAATTAGCGCATCCTGCAAAAAGCACATTCTTCGTGTAAAACGAAAGAATGTGCTTTTTTTATATTCTGATTTAAACGGTTTGTTTGGCAACATTATACCACAAAAAAACAGCATGGTTTTGTAAAATCCGGCCATAATTTGTGCAGAAATCCATGATACCATTCTAAGGATGTGCGTTTGCTTGAAGAATCTTTGCGATATGGATTTCGAAAGAAAGATTCTTCACTTCGCTTAGAATGACAAGTGGTTTTTTGCAAAATTGGTTTTTGTGCGTGATGTGGGGCAAACTCTAGCACAAACGCCCTTTATTATGGTATACTATAGTTTCAAAACATTCTTGTAAAGGCCCTTGAAGGGGCTAAGTCCTCGCGTTGGGTTTTTGGCAAAGCCCTGTTTTGCGCACCCATTTTTTTGAAGAAAGGACGGATTTTATGTCGAACGAGACAAACTATTCTGAGATTACCCCCGAGATTGAAAAACTGGCCAATCTTTGCGCTTCAGAGATAATTCCGCCAGAGCTTTACACCGAATACAAGGTTAACCGTGGCCTGCGAGACCTAAACGGCAACGGTGTTTTAACCGGGCTTACCAATATTTCGCAAGTTACCGCCAAAAAAATAGTAGATGGCGTGGAAGTGCCGATGGACGGCAAGCTATACTACCAAGGCATCGACGTGGAAGATATTGTGGCCGGTTTTTTAAAAGAAGACCGCTTTGGGTTTGAAGAAACCGTGTATCTGCTGCTGTTTGGGCACCTGCCCACCAAGCAAGAGCTGGAGGAGTTTAACCGCCTGCTGCACGAATATTGCTCGTTACCGCCCAAATTTGTGCGCGATATTATTATGAAAGCCCCCAGCAGCGACATGATGAATGCTCTTTCGCGCAGTGTACTGATGCTATACTACTACGATACAAACCCCGATGATGTGTCTATTCCGAACGTGCTGCGCCAATGCTTGCAGCTTATTGCCAAATTTCCGCTATTGGCAGTGTATGGCTACCACGCCTACAACCACTACGAAAAAGACCAAAGCCTCATTATCCACCAGCCAGACCCCACCCTGTCCACCGCCGAAAATATCCTGCATATCCTGCGGCCCAACCAAAAATACACCCCGCTAGAAGCCCGCATTTTGGACCTTGCCCTGGTGCTGCACGCCGAGCACGGCGGCGGTAACAACTCTACCTTCACGGTGCACGTGGTATCCTCTAGCGGCACCGATACTTACAGCGCCATAGCCGCTGCCCTGGGCAGCCTAAAGGGCCCCAAACACGGCGGGGCTAACCTGCGTGTAATGGGCATGATGGACGACCTGAAAGAAACCGTGGCCGACTGGAACGACGAGGACGCCATTGCCGATTATTTGAAAAAGCTGTTGCACAAACAGGCTTACGATAATGCCGGCCTTATTTACGGGGTTGGGCACGCGGTCTATTCATTGTCGGACCCACGCGCCGTGGTGTTTGAGCGTTTTGTGCAGCAACTTAGTGCCGACAAAGGCCGCGAAGACGAGTACAAGCTTTACGCCACCGTTGCCCGCCTTGCGCCCGAGGTAATTGCCAAAGAGCGTAAAATGTACAAAGGCGTTTCTGCAAATATCGATTTTTACAGCGGTTTTGTGTACGACATGCTGAATCTACCCAAAGAGCTATACACCCCAATTTTCGCAATTTCCCGCATTGCAGGGTGGAGCGCCCACCGCATTGAAGAGCTGGTAAACAGCAGCAAAATTATTCGGCCGGCTTACAAAAGCGTGGCCGAGCGCAAGGCCTATGTGCCACTAAGCGAACGATAATAACAAAGCAAAAAGGTTCCCTTGCCGGCTGGCTTGGGAACCTTTTTTATACAACCATTTATTCTAACATTCTCCCCGTCGAAGGCGGGGGAATCATTATTTAGGCTTTGCCCTCAAATTTTGAACTTTTAATCGTCCTGGCCAATGGGAAATTTCGCAGCGTAATTTACTGAACCGGGGAAACAAATGCGAAGCAGCAAGCTGTTTATTGCTGTAGCCAAAGTATTTCCATGACGGCAAGGGAAGAAACAATCGTCGGCTTTCCCGACATGGCTATGTATTTCCATGCCAATGGGGAATTTCGCAGCGTGATTTTTACCGCCAAAGGGAAGAACTGGGGAGCAGAAATTTACCACCTGTATGTGGCTTGTGAATTCCCAT
>JAJDJP010000037.1 GCA_030267215.1 Ruminococcaceae bacterium OttesenSCG-928-A16 | reverse complement strand
GCGCACCGGCAGGTTGCCCGCCCCATTTAAGGGCGAGTATACCAGCTTTAGGCTGGCCGTTTTGCACAGCCCCGGCCGAATGCTCTGGGCTTCTACATTTTGATAATACGCTTCTATTGTTTCGGCCGAAATATAAGAAATAATGCCGCTGGCAAGCCCTTCTTCAAAAGGCAGTATTTTTACATCACTAAAAATATCCAGTTTTTCTATTTCGGCAAACACAGCATCTGCGCTGGCGGTTGTCATTTGGCATCCATCGGGGCCATAGGCCTTATACCCGTTGTATTTGGCGGGGTTGTGGCTGGCGGTTATCATAATACCGGCGCTGGTGCCCAGGTGGCGCACCGCAAAGCTAAGCAGCGGCACCGGTTGCAGCGTGTTGTATATGTAAACCTTAATGTTGTTGGCGGCTAGCACGGCCGCTGCCTGCTGGCTAAATAAATCAGATTTAATGCGGCTATCGAACGAGATGGCAACACTGGGGTTTTGCTGGGTTGCCAGTAAAAAATTAGCAAGGCCCTGGGTGGCTTTGCGCACGGTATAAATGTTCATGCGGTTGGTGCCGGCGCCAAGTACGCCGCGCAGCCCGGCCGTGCCAAACGATAAATTAATAGCAAAGCGGTCTTTTATTTCATCGTCGTTTGCCTGTATAGCCTGCAGTTCCGGCACTAGGTCGGCATCGTCCACCGTGTTTGTAAGCCAGCGCTCGTATTCTTTTATATACATCAAAACACTCCCTAAGCGGTATATTCTATACAACCCAATAAATGGTGGTAAGCCAATGCCAAACCATGCACATGGCTTGCCTATATTGTAAAGGGCTGGCGGGGTGAAGTCAAACCCCAAATTGGCGTTTTTTCAAACCAACAGGCAGCAAGCGTACCGTGCAAAAAAGCAAAACAAAGCCACCCAAACAAATTATTTAGCTATTTGTAAAGTGGCGCTTATGTGATACAATTTAACCATAACACTGCTATTGCAAACTGCCTGTTTTGGAAAGAAGGTGCCGGTTTTGAATCTTTCGACTGCTTTTGTTGCCTATTATGGCCGCCAGCCCCGCAAAGAAGAGCTGGAAGACCCCGCCGTAATTAAGGTGCTGCGCAAAGAATATAAACAGCTTGCCCTGCCCGAAAGCCCACAAAAAGCCAATTTGATGCTGCGTGACTTCCCCGAGGTAAAGGGGGAGAATGGTGTGCTGCATTTTGGCGGTAACCAAATGTGGTTTGCCCGCAAAACACAGCGGCTGGCCGGGTGTGGGCCGGTGGCGGCCGCCAATGTGTTGGCAAGCCTGGCACGGCAAAACCCGGCCGTGGCAGCGGCGCTAAACCTGCATTTTTTGCAGGGCAGCCAAATAAGCCAACCAAGCTACCTGCAGTTTATGCAGCGGGTGTACCAAACCATGCGCACGCTAGAAATACCCCTGCTAAACCATTTGGCCGATGCCAGTGCCAAAGAAAAACCCAAAATACCGCCCTCGCTAGGGCGGGGGGCGGCCGGGTTTGCCAGCGGCATTTTGCGTTTTGCTGCCAAAAACGGTGTGGCATTAAAAGCGCACACACTGCTGCCGGGGTTTAGCCCTTACAATAAGGGGTTACATTTTATTATGCGTGGCCTGCAAGCCGGCACCCCGGTGGTGTTGCTAACCGCCCGCAACAAGCATACCTTGTGGCAATACAACCAAAACGTAAATGCCACCCCGCAAAAGGCACAGGCGTTGCACAGCCATTTTGTTACGGTGGCCGGGGTGCGCCCGGGGCCGCAGGGGCCGCAGCTATTGGTATCTAGCTGGGGGCGCATGTTTGTTATAGAGTACACCGAGCTGCACCAAAGCTGGCAGTGGCCAACTTCGGTTGGGGCGGCGCTGCTTTATTTTACAATGGGGGAAAGTTTACAACAAACCACGGGGCAGGTAATAGCGTCGTATGGTATTTTGCCTGCCACCATGGCAAAAACCGTGGTAGGCACTTTGGGGCTGCCCCTTAAACTGCTGGCAAAACCTTTTAAAACAACGGGTACCCCCAATAAAGGGTAACCTATAAAAGGCGGCGCTTTTTAAAGTGGGTTGCCACTTAAAAGGGCCAGCTTATGCTGCTGCAAGGCCCCGGTTAGCGCTGTGTTTAAGGGGGCAAGCGTTTGTGTGTTGCCAAGCACCTGCAGCGTAAGGGCGGGGCTTTCTACCTTTAAAATTGCGGCCCCGGCCGCCTTTGGCAAAAGGGTGATATTGGTAATATCGGGCAGCAAAATTTCTTTTATAAAATGTTTTTTTAGCAGGTAGTTGTAAAAAAACAGCCGGGTGCCGGTAAACACCGTAACGCCAGAAATTTGCGCAAAAGGGTACTTTTGCTGTTGCCCCATTTGCTGGTAGCGGATGTTGCCGGTAACCGCGGCCAGCACGGGCTCGTTTGGGTGCAAATAGGCTTGTGCCTGTTGCATGCTGCCGCCCCATAACAATGTGGCGCAGCCGCTTTTTTTTACTGCTTCCAGTATTGTCAATTGCTTTTACCACCTTTTGTTGTTTGCCTGTAAATATACCTTACTATAGCATATTACAGGCAAGCAAATGCGCAATTGGGCAAATAAACCCAGGTAATTTTTAAGAACGATTGCTTTTGCTTAAAATACGTTGACAGTAGTGCCGGGTTGTGCTAATATATTTAAGCGCGCAGTGCTCTGGTGGCCTGCCTAGTATTACTTGGTGGATATAGCTCAGTTGGTTAGAGTGCCAGGTTGTGGCCCTGGAGGTCGTGGGTTCGATTCCCATTATCCACCCCATTTTTGTAAACAACATATATTGGGCTGTAGCCAAGCGGTAAGGCAACGGACTTTGACTCCGTCATTCCATGGTTCGAATCCATGCTGCCCAACCAAAAAATACCATACGCCTTTGGGCGCATGGTATTTTTTATTGGCACCATGTTTAGCTATTTTTGGGTTTAATTTGCTGGCGATACTTTATAAACTCTGGCAAATACAGCAGGGCGGCAACAAGGGCGCAAACCGTAACAAGGCTAAGCATGGCAACTACCAGCCAGTGTGGCACATTTGGCACAAACACAAGCACCACCATTACCAGGTAAAACAAAAAGGTAACCACCTTGCCAAACCAGCGGGCGCCCTCTATTTTAACATTCTTTTTAAGCAGGTACCCGCCTAAAATAAGCATAACAACCTCTTTTAGCAATAACACCGCAAAAAAATACCAATATTGCCGCAGCAAAATTAAAAAAACAATGCAAACAGCCACTTGGGTTAGTTTATCCGCAATGGGGTCCAGCACTTTGCCAAGGGGGGTAATCCAGTTAAACTTGCGGGCTAAAAAGCCGTCAAAAAAATCGGTAGCGCCCGATATTGCAAGAATAACAGCAGCAGCCGTGGTATTGCCGGCCATTATTTGCCACACAAAAAAAGGAATAAGCACAATGCGAAAGGCAGACAGAATGTTGGGAATGTTTTTCATACGGGTGAATACTCCTTATTAAAAAATGCAAAGAATGGTTTGGCAGGCGGTAAGTGCAAAAACAATATGCCAGCGGCAAAAAAGCAATTGCACAAACTAGCCAAATTATACAATATTGCAATAAAATGTGCAATGCATCTTACAAAATTGGCCCAATAATAGCAAAACAAAACAGCCGCCCTGCAATGTAGCAAATTGCAGGGTGGCTGTTTTTTTTTGGTACGCCCTGCGCGGTTCGAACGCGCGGCCTACGGCTTAGAAGGCCGTTGCTCTATCCAGCTGAGCTAAGGGCGCTTGTTTGATAATATTATATATTAATTGGTGGCTTTAACAAGCTTAATAATATTACAACAAGGGGGTGCACAAAGTCAAGGTTGCGCAAGCTCGCTTTTGGCAATTTGTGTTAATTAACCGCCAGCGCCCAAAGTGCCGATATATATTGTAACAAATAACGGCACATGCTATACTGAAGACAGAAAAGACAGGCAAATGCTTGCCAATTTTGGGAGGCTGCTGGCATGAAATTAATTAAAACCACCGAGGCCGAAGGCCACGTGCTTTGCCACGATTTAACCCGGATAGTAAAGGGAGAAAGCAAAGATGCTGCCTTTCGTAAAGGGCATGTGGTAACCAAAGCAGATATTCCGGTGCTGCTTTCGATGGGGAAAGAAAACCTGTATGTGTGGGAGAAAATCCCCGGCATGTTGCACGAAAACGAAGCAGCCGAAATTTTATATGCCCTTTGTGCGGGAGAATATATGCGGGCCACCCCGGTAAAAGAGGGTAAAATTGAGGTGGTTGCCACGGTGGACGGCCTGTTGCAGGTGGATGTGGAAAAACTGCGCAGCATCAACAGCCTGGGGCAGATGATGATTGCCACCCGCCACACCAACACCCCGGTAAAAAAAGCAGACCATTTGGCCGGTACCCGTATTATCCCGCTTGTTATTCAGCAAAAAAAAATGCAGCAAGCCCAGCAGCTGGCGGGCCAGGGCAGCATTTTAACACTGCACCCCTACAAAGCAAAAAAGGTTGGCATTGTTACCACCGGCACCGAGGTGTATAACGGGCTTATAAAGGATACCTTTACCCCGGTTTTAAAACAAAAACTGGCCGAATATGGCGCAGAGGTAATTGGCCAGCAAATTTTGCCAGACGATAACACCGTGGTAACGGCGGCCATTTTGGCCCTGATAGAAAAGGGGGCCAACATGGTGCTTTGCACCGGCGGCATGAGCGTTGACCCCGACGACAAAACCCCGTTGGCTATAAAAAATACTGGTGCCAGGGTGGTTTCTTACGGGGCACCGGTGCTGCCGGGGGCCATGTTTATGCTGGCATATTATAAGGGCAACCTGCCGGTTGTGGGGCTGCCGGGCTGCGTTATGTATGCCAAGCGCACCATTTTTGATATTGTGCTGCCCCGCTTAATGGCAGATGTACCGGTAAGCTCCGAAGACCTTGCGGCGCTGGGGCATGGTGGTTTGTGCCTAAACTGCGATACTTGCATTTACCCGGCTTGCGCATTTGGTGCAGGGGTGTAATAATTTGGCAAAAGGGGCGCTTAAAATTAAAAAAGATGTTTTGTGTATAGCGTTTACAATGGTGCTTAGCTTGTTGCTGGCAAGCTGCAGTGGTGCGGTGGGCCCGCAGGCGTCTTCTGTGGCTATACCGCCTGCTTTTGGTGTGGCGCAAAGCGCTGAGGAAAAACACGAGCCGGTTACCATTTTGGTGGCGGCGGCTGCCAGTGTAGAGTATTGTTACAAAAACGAGCTGATACCGATGTTTGAAAAAAAATACCCATGGGTTACGGTCGAGGGCAGTTACGATAGCTCTGGCAAGCTGCAAACCCAAATAGAACAAGGGCTAGAAGCAGATGTGTTTATGCCGGCAGCACAAAAGCAAATGGGGGCGCTGGAGGAACAAGGCCTAATAGAGGCTGGCAGTATTGTTAAACTGCTAAAAAACGAAATTGTGCTAATTGTGCCGGCTGGTGGCGAAAGCATAGTGAAAAGCTTTGAAGACGTTGTAAACAGCAGCAGCCTTGCGGTAGGAGACCCCGAAACCGTGCCCGCCGGCCAATATGCCAAAGAGGCGTTAACCAGCCTTGGCCTGTGGGAGGCCGTGAAAGCCAGCGCAAGCTATGGTACCAACGTAACCGAAGTGTTACACTGGGTGGCCGAAGGCTCGGCTGATGCGGGCATTGTGTATGCCACCGATGCAGCAACTAACCCAAAGGTGAAAGTAGTGGCCACCGCGCCCCCAAACAGCCTAGCCAGTGCTATCATTTACCCGGTGGGCATTTTGGCAAATAGTGCCCACAAAACCGAAGCAGAGCTGTTTGTGGAATTTTTGCAAAGCCCTGCCGCACTAGAAGTGTTTAAAAAGTATGGCTTTACCCCTAATATAAAGGCAACTGCCAGTACCCCATAAGCCTTAGTTTTTTTGCCATGGCACCAAAGAGTAGTAACCCGATGAAAAGAGGCTGAAAATGGATCTGTCTCCTATTTTTATCTCGCTTAAAACGGCCAGCCTTGCTATTGTCATCACCTTTTTTTTAGGGGTGGGCACAGCCTGGGGTGTGGTGTGTTTGCGCCGCCCCAAAGTTAAAATAGTAATCGATGGTATTTTAACCTTGCCAATGGTGCTGCCGCCCACCGTAGCGGGCTTTTTTTTGCTGTACGTTTTTGGTGTGCAGCGGCCGGTTGGCAGTTTTTTGGTGCGGTTTTTTGGCCTAAAGGTGCCGTTTTCGTGGGGGGCCACGGTGCTGGCGGCGGTGGTTATATCGTTTCCGCTTATGTACCGCGCGGCCCGTGGTGCCTTCGAGCAAGTAAACCCGCAATACATACAAGCAGCCCGTACCCTTGGCATGCCTTCATATAAAATTTTTTGGCGGGTTGTGTTGCCGCTTGCGCTGCCGGGCGTTGCCAGTGGTGGCATTTTGGCCTTTGCCCGCGCCCTGGGCGAGTTTGGGGCCACTGCCATGATTGCCGGCAACATTGCGGGTAAAACACGCACCCTGCCGCTTGCCATTTATTCGGCCGTGGCAGCGGGCGATATGGGCAGCGCCATGGAATATGTATTGGTGTTGGTGGGCATTGCGTTTATTATGCTAGCCGGGCTAAATTGGCTTACCGCCAAAAAGGGGTATAACGGTGCCGGGGGTGGTAGGTAATGGGCTTGCAGGTAGATATTACAAAGCGGTTTAAAGGTTTTACATTGCAGGTAAAATTCAATAGCGCCGAGGGCACCCTTGGTGTTTTGGGGGCGTCTGGCTGCGGCAAAAGTTTAACCTTGCAATGCATTGCGGGCATTATCACGCCTAACGAAGGCAGCATTGTGCTAAATGGGCGGGTGTTGTATAGTTCGGCAAAAAAAATTAACCTAAAGCCACAACAGCGCAGGGTAGGGTATTTGTTTCAAAGCTATGCGCTGTTTCCTAACATGACGGTGGAACAAAACATTGCCAGCGGCATGCAGGGCACAAAGCAGCAAAAAGCAAAACGAACCGAGCAAATGTTGCAGCGTTACCAGCTGGAGGGGTTGCAAAAACGCTTGCCGCGCCAGCTTTCGGGCGGGCAGCAACAGCGGGTGGCACTGGCACGCATTTTTGCAAGCGAGCCCGAGGTTTTACTGCTGGACGAGCCGTTTTCGGCCTTGGATGCCTATTTGCGGGAAACCCTGCAACTGCAAATGCTAGAAACCCTGAAAGAATATACCGGCGATGTTATAATGGTTACACACAGCCGAGACGAAGTTTATAACCTGTGCCACAACATAGTAATACTGCAACAGGGGCGTGCCCTTATTGCTGGCAACACCAAGCAGCTATTTAAACAGCCAATATACACCCAGGCAGCCCGTTTAACCGGGTGTAAAAACTTTTCGCGCGCAAAAAAAATAGACGAAAACACAGTGTATGCGCTGGATTGGGACATAAACCTAACCATAAAAGGGCCTATACCATACAAGCTTAGCAGTGTTGGCGTGCGGGCCCATAGCTTTATGCCGGCGCAAACCCAAGCGGCGCAAAACTACCTGCCGGCCCAGATACTAGAGCAGGTAGAAAGCCCCTTTGAATGGAATGTGCTGTTTAAAAACAAGGAAGCTAAAAGCAAAACACAGCCCATTTGGTGGAAATGCAGCAAGCAGGCTTTTCCGGCTGGGCTGCCAAACGGGTTTTCGGTTGCCCCACAAGATATTTTGCTTTTAGAGGATGGTTTTGCAGAGGAAACATAAAAGCGAAGAAAGCAGGAGTGTGCAAATGAGTGATAAACTTACCCATTTTGATGGCGCAGGCAACGCTGTAATGGTAGATGTATCGGCTAAAAACGAAACGGCGCGCCTAGCTACCGCCACCGGCAAAATTAAAATGAATGCTGCCGCCTTTGCGGCGCTGCAAAGCGGTACCGTGCAAAAAGGCGATGTACTGGGCATTGCGCGCATTGCGGGCATTATGGGCCTAAAGCAAACCGCGCAGCTAATACCGCTGTGCCACCCCATTGCCACCGAAAAAGCCGAAATAGAATTTACCCTACTGCCCAATGTGCTAGCTGTGCAGGTGTTTTGCACGGTGCATACCACTGGTAAAACCGGGGTAGAAATGGAAGCTTTAACCGGTGTAAATATTGCTCTGCTTACCATTTACGATATGTGCAAAGCGCTGGATAAAGGCATGGAATTATATGATATTTGCCTGCTAAAAAAAACCGGCGGTAAAAGCGGTGCCTACATAAAAGAAAGCGAAAAACTATGAAAGACCCTTTTGGCAGAAGTATTGAGTATCTGCGAGTTTCGGTAACCGACCGCTGCAACCTGCGCTGCGGCTACTGCATGCCGCAAGAGGATATGCCAATGCTGCCGCACACCGAAATTTTGCAGTACGAAGAAATTGAGCGCCTGGTTGGCATTATGGCAGGGCTTGGTGTAAAGCGGGTGCGCCTTACAGGGGGCGAACCCTTGATGCGCAAGGATATTGAGCGTGTGGCGGCCGGTATTAAGCGGGTAAAGGGCATCGAATTTTTGGGCCTTACCACCAATGCTGTTTTGCTGGCAGATAAAGCCGAAACACTGCTAGAGGCAGGGATAGATGGTGTAAATATTAGCCTTGATACCACCAGCCTAGAGAGATACGAATTGTTTACCCGGCGCAACACCTTTGCCCAAGCTATGCAGGGCTTGCAAAAGGCGCTAAGCCTGCCGTTTGCATCGGTTAAAATAAACTGTGTGCTTTCGCCCCAAAGCCTGCCAGCCGATTGGCTGGGTGTTATAAAACTTGCCCAAACCCTGCCGGCAGATGTACGGCTTATTGAGTGGATGCCGATGACAACTGATACGCAAGGTGCAGCGGTGCAAGCGCCCGAGGCACTGCGAACAATAGAGGAGCATTTTGGCACTTTAACCCCGGCCAAACAAACGGCCCCAGCCGGCCCGGCAGAATACTGGACCTTGCCCGGGTTTTTGGGGCGGGTGGGTGTTATTCATGCTATGTCTAAGTGTTTTTGCACAAGTTGCAACCGTGTGCGCCTAACCGCAGTAGGAGATTTGAAGCTGTGCTTGTTTTACGATGAAGGCATTGCGTTAAAACCACTTTTGCGTGGCGGCATGGCCAATGAAGAAATTGCCAGCGCCATTACACAGGCGGTAGCCCGAAAGCCGTTGCGGCACCAGGGCAAAAAAATGGGGGCGGCAGGGGCTGCTGCTTCTGCCACCAGCTTAATAGATAGGCCTTGCGGCATGTACCGGGTAGGGGGGTAAAATGAGCAAAAAAATTATAGGCACCGTGGTTGCGGTGTGCACCAGCGAAAAAAAGGGCACCGCCAAACAAAACGTAAACACCGTAATTTTAAAAGCAAACCACGGCCTTGCGGGCGATGCCCACGCCGGGGCTTGGCACAGGCAGGTTAGCCTGCTAAGCTATAATAAAGTAGAAGAATTTCGCAATAAAGGTGCGCAGGTGCAAGCCGGTGCCTTTGGCGAAAATATTTTGGTGCAGGATATTGATTTTAAAAAGCTGCCGGTGGGCACCTGCCTGCGCAGTGGCAATGTATTGCTAAAAATAACCCAAATTGGCAAAGAATGCCACGCCCACTGTGCGATATACCACCAAGTGGGAGATTGTATTATGCCGCGCGAAGGCGTGTTTGCAAAGGTATTGCAGGGCGGCCAAATAACAGTGGGGGATGAAATGTATGTTGAAGCATAGCTACCGTGTTGGGGTGCTTACTGCCAGCGATAGCTCGTTTGCAGGCACCCGCCCCGATGCCAGCGGCCCCGCCATTTGCGAACTGATGGAAAAAGCTGGGTACACCGTTGCCCAAAAGGCCCTTTTGCCCGATGAAGCGGCACAAATTAGCGCCCAGCTACGGGGATGGAGCGAAAGCGGCGAAATAGATTTGATACTAACCACCGGCGGCACCGGCCTTGCCCCACGAGACTGCATGCCAGAGGCTACCCTTGCCGTTGCCACCCGCTTGGTGCCCGGCATTGCCGAGGCAATACGGGCTTATAGCCTGCCAATAACCGGGCGTGCCATGCTTAGCCGTGCGGTAGCCGTAATTTGTGGCCGTGTGCTTATTATTAACCTGCCGGGTAGCCCCAAAGCCGTGCACGAAGCATTGGGGTTTGTGTTGCCACAGCTGCCACACGCCCTGGATATTTTAAACCAAAACGATGGCGAGTGCGCACGCCCTTAACAGCTTAAAATGCGCATGCTGGTTTTAGGCTGATATTTGGAACACAGAGTTTACACTCTAGGGCAAAAACAGAATCATTTTGGTAGATGTCTTATAAAAAAAGGCTGGATAAACTATGATTTATACCGTAACTTTTAACCCGGCTGTCGATTATATAGTGCAGCTAAACACGCTGCAGCCGGGTGCTATTAACCGGGCGCAATCGGCCGGTATTCAGTTTGGCGGCAAAGGCATTAACGTTGCGGTGCTGCTGCAAAACCTTGGTGTGCCCACTACGGCGCTGGGGTTTGTGGCAGGGTTTACCGGCGCAGCACTACAGGCCTCCCTGCACCAAGCCGGCATAAAAGCAAACTTTATTGGCTTGCCAGCGGGGCACACACGCATTAATGTAAAGGTAAAAGCAGGCGAAGAAACCGAAATTAACGGGCCCGGCCCGGCCATACCCCAGCAGGCAATAAAACAGCTACTAAACCAGCTAAGCACACTGGCGGCAGGGGACATTTTGGTACTGGCGGGCAGCGTGCCGCCGGGGGTGGCCACTACGGTGTACAGCCAAATAATGGCAAGTTTGCCGGCCAAAGCCACCCGTGTAGTGGTAGACGCTACCGACGCTTTGTTGGCAAACACATTGCCGCACCACCCGTTTTTAATAAAACCCAACTTGGCCGAGTTAAGCGAGCTTGCAGGCCGCCCGCTGCACACCCAGCCAGAAGTAGCCGCCGCCGCAAAGCAATTGCAGCAACGGGGCGCACGCAACGTGCTGGTGTCCTTAGCGGGCAATGGCGCACTATTGCTAGATGAAACAGGGGAACTGCACACCGCCACAGCGCCAAAGGGCGTGGTAGTAAACTCGGCCGGGGCGGGGGACGCCATGGTGGCGGGTTTTTTGGCTGGGTACCTAACCAGTGAAAGCTACCCCAAAGCGCTGCAAATGGGTATAGCCGCAGGCAGTGCCACTGCTTTTGCCAAGGGCATGGCCACCAAAGGCGCAATAGATGCCTTGTTAAAAGAGATGCAAACAGAATAAGTTTGGCGCAAAGGGGGGGCTAATAATGCGGAAGCTATTATTTTCTAGAGAGAGCGAGTGTGTGCAGCCAATACGGGAGTTAATTGAAAAACAGCAGCACAAAACGCTGGTGTTATGGGCGCTGGATTGTGCCCAGCCTTACCTTACTTACTTTGAAAAAAACAGGCCGGGGGAAACCCGGCCAAGAGTAGTGCTGGAAAAGGCCACCCTTTGGGCAAGGGGGCAGGTTAAAATGCCCGAGGCGAAAGCCGCTATACACGCTGCGCATAGTGCCGCGGCAGAGGTAGGGGACGCCACCCGGTATAACGCTGCGGTTATGGCGGCAGGGCGGGCTATTGGGCATGCCGCTGCTACCGTGCATGTAGAAACCCACGCCATAGGCCTTGTGTTTTACGGGCTTACCTCCTGCTTTTATGCGGCGGGGGGAAGGCGAAGAAAATGTTGCCATTGAGCAAGAGTTGAACCGGCTGTACCACCAGCTGCTATATTGGCAGCAACAAGCGAAGCTGGACAAAGGCCCGTGGGCACCCTTTTTAGAAAAGGATACCACACCCAATAAAGAGGCGCTTTTGCGAATAAAGATGGAGAATAAAAAAGGATAGAAACGGATAACGGTTTGCCACAAAAACCTGCAAAGCCACACAACACACCGCAAACGGGGTGTTGTGTGGCTTTGGCTACTATTTTGCAGCTGGTGCCGTGGGGGTGGTTTTAAAAGCATAAGGGTTATGCTGAAATAATTTACCCAGTGCTTTTTGCCGTGAAATAGCCTTTAAAATGCCCTGCGCAATAGCAAAATCTAGCATGCTGTGCACCAGGGTGCCAAGGCCCACAAGGCCCATAACCGTAACCCAAAAGCTTTGCCCGTAGTAGCCGGGTGCCATGTTGCCACCAAAATAAAAAGGGAAAACAACGGCTATTTCGCCCACAGCGTGCAAAAGCCCAATGCCAAAAGAAAATAGCAACATTTTGGCAAAACTACCCACAATACCCGGAACTTTTTGCAGTAAAATTGCCCCCACAACAGCAAATATCAACTGGCTGGCCGCACGCAGCACCACCACCAGCGGAAACCCACCCAGAAAAAACCCAAGTGTGGTGCCAACCGAAACCGCCACTGCTGTAAGCGGAGAAATAAACATGCTTAAAAAAATAGGCACGTGGCTTGCCAAGGTAAACGAGGCGGGTTCTAGCAAAATTTTTAGTGGTGAAAAAGCAGGGATGATGATGCCAACCGCAATAAGCAGGGCAGCGGCCGTCATTTTTTGCACCGAAACTGTTTTTTTCATGCAGGTCTCCTTTGTGCAGTTGTGGAAAGATGGGGTAACAAATGTTAAGTGTAAAACAAGAGGGCAGAATGGGAATAAACCCTTGTAATTATAGTGGTTTTATCAGGGTAAAGTCAAGTTTTGGCAAAGTGCTAAATTGCAATAAACAATAGTGGAAAAAATGAGCTGGCACAAAGGTATAAGGGATGGTTTTGGCCTTATTTGTAAATGCTTCGGTTTTAAAAACAAAAGAGACAGATTTAGACAATATATGATATAATGGTGCCTAGGGGGATATGATAAAACTGGAAGAGGAGATATTTATAATGCGGAAAATTTTAGGGATTTTGTTAGCCGTGTGTATAACAACCTTGATGCTAACGCCGGTTGCGCTGGCCGCGGAGGCAGTGGAAGAGCCGGTGCCATCGCTGGTGGCGGTTGAGGGGGAAAACCCCGTAGAGGGAGACCTAGCGGAGGAAAGCCCGGCAGAAGAAGGCGAAGAAGAGCAACCTACTGAAGAATTGCCCCAAAGCAAACCGGTGCCGCCATACAACCATCTGCCAGAGCAAGAGAACCCCACAAGCCTGCCACAAGAGGAACCAGCGGTTAAAGCAGCAGCAGAAGAAATTACGGTGCTGGCGGCTGGTGATGTAGCAATTAATGCCACAAATTTCCCAGATGACAATTTCCGGGCTTATCTAAAAACACTACCCGGCGGTAGCGATGGCATTTTTACTGCGCAGGAACTTATGGAGCTAAGAGGGATTGATTGTTCACAAAGAAATATTCAAACTTTAAAGGGGATAGAATATTTTACTGGCCTTACGAGACTTTACTGTCAAGACAATAACTTAACCACTTTAGATGTAAGCAAGAATACTAATCTTGAGATTCTTTGTTGTGATTCCAATAACTTAACCACTTTAAATGTAAATAAGAATACTAAACTTGTGCACCTTCAATGTTTTTCCAATAACTTGACCACTTTAGATGTAAGCAAAAATACTAATCTTGCGAATCTTATTTGTAGTTCCAATAACTTGACCACTTTAGATGTAAGCAAGAATACTAATCTTGAGCTTCTTTGGTGTGGACACAATAACTTAACCACTTTAGATGTAAGCAAGAATACTAATCTTGAGATTCTTTGGTGTGTACACAATAACTTAACCACTTTAGATGTGCGCAAAAATACACAATTGAGGGAACTTGGCTGCAATAATAACCAATTAACCAGCCTAGATGTAGGGCAAAACCCGCTGCTTGAGGAACTGTATTGCGAAGAGAACCAGCTGACAAGTTTGGATATAAGCAAGAACACCAAACTAATTCTTCTTGCCTGCCCAGATAATCAGCTTTCTGTTTTAAACACCAGTAATAACACCGCACTAAAAGACCTTATCTGCCATAACAACAAGCTAACCGCGTTAGACACCAGCAATAACACCGAGCTGAGCGATTTCAGGTGTTACGGAAACCAACTGGCATCCCTAAATTTAGACAATAACAAAAAGTTCACCTATCTTTCCATCAGCCCTCAGGCCATAACGCCGGAGGCACTTTACCGCGAGGAAACCACCGTTGCTGTCTCAATGGCAAAACTTGTGGGCAGCGCAAATACTTCCCATATTTCTTTCGAGCCTTTTGGCACGCAGGAATATAATAGCTCTACCGGGGTTTTTACCTTAACCGGCATTTCAAAAGATAAGGCTTCGATATTTTACACTTATAGAACCGTTGGGGCAAATAGCTCTCCTCCGGTAGCTTACATCATGAGAGTTGAACTGGTGATTCCTGCCTTTGCCCCTTTGCAAAGCTTTACCCTTTCGCACAATTCTTTTACATTAGAGGCTGGAAAAACCCAACAACTGGCCATAGCAGCTTATGTGCCCGCCAACACCACCAGCAACAAAACCGCTAGCTGGCAAAGCAGCAATACCACCATTGCCATTGTAAGTGCAAGCGGTGTTGTAACGGCAAAAGCGGCAGGCACCGCCACCATTACCTGCACCGTGGCAGGCAAAACCCAAACTTGTAGCGTTACGGTTTTGGGCAATAATGTAAACTCCTTTGTAACCCGGCTATACCAAACCGCCATGCAGCGCACCCCC
>JAJDJP010000036.1 GCA_030267215.1 Ruminococcaceae bacterium OttesenSCG-928-A16 | reverse complement strand
TTGGTATACTGCCGGCTGTTGTGCCACCGGCTGTGCCGCGTAAGCTGGCCGGGCCGCTTGCTGTGCCGGGTAAGGTGGTTGTGCCGGTTGTTGTGCCACTGGCTGCGCTGGGTAAGGTGGCTGGGCCGGTTGTTGCGCCACTGGCTGCGCTGGGTAAGGTGGCTGGGCTGGTTGTTGCATACCCGGGGCCGGCACAGTGTAAGGCAGTGGTTGCACCGGTGGGGCGGCAACCGGGGGCGGGGCAATGTATTGCTGTTTTAAAGCCGTAATATCATTTTTTAAATTTTCGCACTCAAGCAAAACAGATTTTTCTTGTACAATAACCGCATTTAAGCGTGCTTCAATGGCATTTAAACGTTCCAATGGATGCATAAAATCCCTCCTTACAGTAGAAAGTATCACCCAACCAATTGTACTACATATTGGGCGTGGCAGCAATTAAAATTACCAAAAGTGTAGGGGCTGCTTCCTTTACAAAAAAAGGGGGGTTAAGTATAATAAAGCAAGAAGATAAACCTAAAAAGGCGGGGGAGCAAATGGCGTTGCAAAAAGTAATAATTACCGGGGCAACCGGTGCGGCAGGGGTTGCGTTGGTGCAGCAGCTGGTGGCCGAGGGCACCCGGGTTACGGTGGTGGCAAACCCTGCTTCGGTGCGGTTGCAGGCTATCCCTAAGCATCCGCTGGTAAGTGTGGAATTATGTGATTTAAGCCGCCTGCCATCGCTGGCAGAAAAACTGGGAAAAGACTACGACTGTTTTTACCATTTTGCCTGGCTGGGCACCTATGGCGAGGCCCGTGACGATACCCAGCTACAGCTAAAGAATATCCGGTATACCTTAGATGCTGCCAGTTTAGCGGCAGCACTTGGCTGCAAAACCTTTGTGGGGGCAGGCAGCCAGGCCGAATACGGCCCTGCTGGCGGCGTGTTAAAGCCGGGCACACCCTGCTTTCCGGTATCGGGCTACGGCATTGCCAAGCTGGCAGCGGGGCAGCTTAGCCGGCTTGCTTGCCAGCAGCAGGGGGTGCGGCATATTTGGTGCCGCATTTTAAGCTTGTACGGCCCAAACGATGGCGCGCAAACTATGGTGATGAGTGGTATTTATAAAATGCTGGCGGGGCAACCAACGGCCTATACCAAGGGCGAGCAATTGTGGGATTATTTATATAGCAAAGATGCCGCCCGTGCTTTTAGCCTGGTGGCACAAAAGGGCAAAGATGGCGCTGTGTATTGCATTGGCAGCGGCCAAACCCGCCAGCTAAAGGAGTATATTACAGCCATACGAGACGCTGTGAACCCCGCTTTGCCGGTTGGCCTTGGGCTGGCTCCGTATTATCCAAACCAGGTAATGCATTTAGAGGCAGATATTGAAACCCTGACCCAAGACACTGGTTTTATACCTGCCTACACCTTTGAAGAAGGTATTGCCGAAACGGTTGAATGGGCAAAAAAACAGGTATAGCTTTGTGGTTTGTTTTCTTTGGTATGCAAAAGAAAACAAACCACATTTTTGTTGCAATGGGTAATTTTTTACAAAAGTTAAGCGCTATGTAGCGTATTACTAAGATAAAGTGCCGTTTTGCGCAGAAATGCGGCCCCTATGCCCTGTAACACTTGTGCAATACCATAAAAGCGTGGTAAACTATTTCTAAGCAAATCAACAAAATATGATAGTGCCCTCGCTGGTAAATTTTGCTTTATACGGCGTTGCTAAAATTTGCAATACGCAAAGTATGCCTGCGTTTTGGCACCTTGTTTAAACCAAATTTTTTAGGCGATGCTACTATCTATCTTTTATTTATCTGCTTTAGTAATTTAATTTGTGCAGTGCCTGAAAAGGCAGGGAGGGGAGTACACCAGTGGAAACACAAAATGTTTTTAAACGGTTTGGCCGCCTATGTTTTGATGACCAAACGATGCAAGAGCGCATACCCAAAACGGTGTACCAGCAACTGCACAAAATGCGCGAAGAAGGGCTGGCCTGGGTGCCCGAGGTAGCCGATGTGGTGGCCGAAGCCATGAAAGATTGGGCTATCGAGCACGGTGCTACGCACTATATCCACTGGTTTACCCCCATGACGGGGGCCAGTGCCGGCAAGCACGATAGTTTTATAGACAATGTAAAAAATGGCGAGCCCATTGTGCGCTTTTCGGGCAAGCTGCTTAGCAAAGGGGAATCGGATGCTTCTAGTTTCCCCTCTGGCGGGCTGCGCACCACCTTTGAAGCGCGTGGCTACACCACGTGGGACCCTACTTCGCCGGCTTTTGTGCTGGGCACTACTCTGTATATTCCCACTGCGTTTTGTGGCTACAACGGCGAAGCGCTAGACCAAAAAACGCCGGTGTTACGCAGCATGCAGGTTTTAAATAAACAAGCGCTGCGGGTGCTGCGTGCCTTGGGCGATACCGAGAGTGTGTCGGTGCGGCCTACGGTTGGCGCCGAGCAAGAGTATTTTTTGGTAGACAAACAATTGCTGGATAAACGCCTGGATTTAAAAGTATGCGGGTACACGCTTTCGGGTGCACGCCCCCCAAAAGGGCAAGAGCTGGAAGACCACTATTACGGCTCGATGTCGGAGCGGGTGCGCAATTTTATGCGCGAGCTGGATGAAGAGCTGTGGCAAATTGGGGTGCCGGCCAAAACCGAGCACAACGAGGTGGCCCCCGGCCAGTACGAGCTTGCTAACATTTATGCCTGCGCCAACATAGCGCTGGACCATAACCAAATTACCATGGAGCTAATGCGCAAGGTGGCGCTGCGCCACGGGTTTGCCTGCCTGCTACACGAAAAACCATTTGAAGGCATTAATGGCTCGGGCAAGCATAATAACTGGAGCCTGATTACCAGTACCGGCCTAAACCTGCTGGAACCAACCGAAAACCCGGTAGAAAACCTGCCATTTTTAATAACCCTGTGTGCGGTAATTGCGGCGGTAGATGAGCACGCCGATTTGCTAAGGCTTTCTACCGCTTGCCCGGGTAACGATTTACGCCTTGGCGCAAACGAAGCCCCGCCGGCAATTATATCGATATTTTTGGGTGACCCTTTAACCCGCCTGCTGCAAAGCCTGGCCGAAGGGCATGCCTATGAGATGGGCAACCGCAGCCATTTGCGCACCGGCGTAAAAGGTTTGCCACGCTTTACGCTAGATGATAACGACCGCAACCGCACCAGCCCCTTTGCCTTTACCGGCAATAAGTTCGAGTTTAGGATGGTGGGCAGCAGCCAAAGCATTGGGCTTGCCAACACGGTTTTGTGTGCCATTGTTGCCGATAAAATGCACGATTTTGCCGATAAGCTGGAGCACGCCGAGAATGTAGAAGCAGTGGTGGCCGAAATTGTGCACGATACCTGGGAAGCGCACAGCAAGGTAATTTTTAACGGCAACAACTACAGCGCCGAATGGCGTGAAGAAGCCGCCCGCCGGGGCCTGCCAGATATACCTACCATGGTAGATGCCGCCGGGGCCTTTGTAAGCGAAAAGAACATGGCTTTGTTTGAGCGCACCAAAGTGTTTAACCGCAGCGAGTGCAGCAGCCGGTACGAGGTGCTGCTGGAAGCCTATATTAAGCCCACCCGTATTGCGGTGGCCACCTTGTTAGAGCTTACCCGCCGCAGCTACCTGCCGGCAGCGTGCAGCTACCTAAATAGCATTACCCAGCTGCAAGCCGGCGCCCAGCAACTGCAAATAAGCTGTGCCTACCCGGCCGAGGTTGCGCAAAAACTAGCCGCTTCCATAGATAACTGTGCCGCAGCAGCCACCGCCGCCGAGGTGGCGCTGGCCAACATACCATTAACGCTGGCTGCGCCCGAGGCCGCTTGCCAAATGCAACGGCTAGAAAGCGAAGAAATGGCAACCTTGCGCAGTTGTTGCAACACGCTAGAAACCTTGATGCCTGAGGATTTTTGGCCGGTACCCGGGTATTCGGCGCTGTTGTACGATGTGTGATGCCCGTTTAAAGTGATATTATAGATATATTAAAAGCAGCGACGCCATTTGGCGTCGCTGCTTTTTGCGCCTATTCGTCCGCTTCGGTCAACTCCAGCCATTCTTCCATGGCGGCTTCCAGCGCAGTGCTATCGGCTTTTAGCTCGTCGCTCCATTTGGCAAGGCTTTCGTAATCGGCAGCGTTTTCGGGGGCGGCCAGCGCAGCGTTGTGGGCTTCAATGGCTTCTTCCAGCCGGGCAACCTCTTTTTCCACTTCCAGTATGCGGGTGCGGCGCTGGGCATCTTGCGCACGCTGCTGTTTGCTGCGGTAGGCAGTGGGTTCTTTGGCTTTGCGCTCTTCTTTGGCCTCTTCTATGGCGGCTAGTTCCTGTTCGGCAGCCAGTTGTTTCTTTTCCAGATAATAATCGTAGTTGCCGTTGTATTGCTCAAAGCCGTCGGGTCGCATTTCTAAAATGCGGCTGGGTACCCGGCGCAAAAAGTAACGGTCGTGGCTTACGGCCAGCAGGGTGCCACTAAATTTGGTCAGGGCGGCCTCCAGCTCCTCTTTGGCACGGTAATCCAGGTGGTTGGTGGGTTCATCTAGCAATAGCACATTGGCACGCTGCATCTCTAAAATAGCAAAGGCAACCTTGGCGCGGTTGGCGCCCGAAAGCTCTTTTACTTTTTTGTATACGGCATCGCCCTCTAGCAAAAGCTTGCCAAGTGCGCTGCGTATTTCAAATTCGGTTTTGGTGGGGTAGCGGCTGTGCACGGCTTCCAGCACGGTGTCTTCCATGTTCAGCCCGGCTAGTTCTTGGTCAAAATATCCAACCCGCACGTTGCCGCCCCATTGCACAAGGCCGTCGTGTTCTATTTTGTTTTGTATGGCCTTTAAAAAGGTGGATTTCCCAACCCCGTTCATGCCTACCAGCGCAATTTTTTCGCCACGGCGAATATCGAGGTTAACGCCGGTATACAATTGGCGGCCGGTGGCTTGGTCGCCCACGTACACGCCCAAGTTTTCGCAGTGTAGCACAAGGTTAAACGGTTCAATATCGTAAGTAAAACGCAGGCTGATGGATTTTGGCTCGGGGGCGGGTTTTTCCAGTCTCTCCATTTTTTCTAGCTGTTTTACCCGGGTGCCTACACCGCTGGCACTGGCCGAGCGTGCAAGGTTTTTGCGCACAAACTCTTCCATTTTTTCAATTTCTTCTTGCTGCTTTTGCCAAGCACGCAGCGCAGTTTTTCGCCGCTCGGCCTTTTGCACCACAAAGCTAGAGTACCCGCCCTTGTACCGGGTAAGGGTATGGCGCTCCACTTCGCAAATATCTTGGGCGACGGTGTCTAAAAAATAACGGTCGTGGCTTACCACCAGCACGGCGCCTTTATAGCTTGCCAAATAGTTTTCCAGCCAGCTTAGCATCGAAAAATCGAGGTGGTTGGTTGGTTCGTCCAAAATCAATACATCGGGTTGGCGCAGCAGCATTTTTGCAATGGCAAAGCGCATTTTTTCGCCACCCGAAAGGGTAGACACCACGGTATCGCGCGCAAAGGAGCCAAAGCCAAGGCCGTTTAACACACGGTTGGTGCGGTCTTCCAAATGGTAGCCGTCCATGGCTTCAAACCGCACGGTAAGGCGGTCTAGTTCCGCCAATAGGGTGGCATCCTCGGGGGCGGCCTCTAGCTTTTGGCAGCAGGCAGCAATGGCGTCTTTTAGTTGGTATGCCTTGGCAAAGGCGTCTTCTGCTTCTTGTTGCAGTGTTTTGTTGCTGTCCAGCGCATCGTTTTGTTGCAGGTAGCCAATTTCTAAATTTTTTGCACGAGAAACAGCGCCAGAGTCCACCTCTAGCGTGCCGGCAATAATATTTAAAAGGGTGGTTTTACCCGCCCCATTTACGCCCAATAGGCCAATGCGGTCCTCATCGCCAATGTCCAGCGAAACATTTTGCAATACCACATCGCCCGCAAAAGATTTTGTTATGTTTTGTACACTAACCAGCATGGAAAACACCTTTATAAAGCCGCTTGTGGCGGCGGTTTTTGGTTTTTGTGGGTCCTTTCAACAATACCTAATTTTAGGGGGAATGTCAAATAAACAAGCCTTCTGCTACTGTGGCAGAAGGCCCTTGGCAACGCCCAGCTTATTTGGCTTTACAACAATTGGTTTAAATATTGCTGCCATTCCTCTTGCGAACCAGCAAAAACATTCAAATCGATGTACCGCTCTTTGCCGTTATAGCCGTTTAGCAACCCTTTATCGGAGTATTGCCAAAACAACCAAGGCTCGCCATGGGGTAGGGTGGGTGTAAAAAGCACCTCGCGTATCCAAAGGGGGTAGTTATTGTAACGCCCTGCAATATACAAATTATAGGCAGGCATGGTGGTATATAAAATAGGTTTTTGCCCGTATGTTTCTTCCAGCATGGCCAACAATATATCTAGCTGCGGCCAAACTTCTTGTGCGTTGGGCGGGCGCATTTTATGTGGGCCGTATAGCTCAATATCTACCACTGGCGGCAGGCCGCCCGGGTTTACCGGCACGGTTGCAATAAAATTTGCCGCCTGGGTTTGGCCGCTGCTGCTAAAGCTAAAAAAGTGGTAGGCACCAGTGGGCAGTTGCGCAGCTTGTGCGCCCTGCCAATTTTTAGCAAAATGGGGGTCGGCATATCCGCTGCCCTCGGTAGCTTTTATAAAAGCAAAACTAATTTGGGGTGCTAACAGGTTCCAATCTATTTCACCCTGATACTCTGAAACATCTACCCCTTGAACAGGATATTGGTTGGCTAAAAATGTATTTGGCCTGAAGATACCGGTGAAAAACAAAACAAAAGCGGCACATACCGCAAGTGCTGCCACCAATATAAACATAACTTTTTTGGGTTTGTTTTTGTGCATAATATCCTCGGTTTAGCAAAATTTGTTTTGGGTATTCGGTTGCTGCATACCGTTTATAATGTAGCTTAAATATTACTGTATCATAAGCGGCCATGGCTTGCAATTGCATAATATTGACACAGGAACGCGCAGATGTTAAAATAATAACATATTATTTAGATAAACGTCTAAATGCAAAAAATGCTGGCAAAGCAAAAGGAGGGGAACCCGTTGGGCGGTGATGTTTTTAAAGCTTTGGGAGACCCCACCCGCAGGCAAATTTTGCAAATGCTTGCCCAACAAGGAGACCTGCCCGCCGGTGAAATTGCGGCCAGGTTTACCGCTACAGGCCCTACCATAAGCCACCACCTGGCCACCTTAAAAAATGCGGGGCTGGTGCTGGCAACTCGGCAGGGGCAAACCATTATTTATAGCATTAACACTACGGTGTTTCAAGATATTATGGCCTGGATGTACGATTTTTTGGGAGAGGGAAAAACCGATGAATAAGCGCTTGTTTGGCCTTTTTATATTGCTGGCGGTGGCCTCGTTTATGGGGCAATGCTTTTTATACCCCAGCTTGCCCCCAAAAATACCCCTGCAGTGGGACGTATTTGGCCGCATGGCGGGCACTGGCAACAAATGGGTGGCCTTGCTAATAGCGGCCCTGCCTGCCCTTATTTTAATAGGCATGCAGGCCCAGACCCCTACGCAAAAAACTATAAAAAGCATGGCAGGGCCTATACCATTGTGGCCGGTGTGCTGGCGCTGTGCATGGGGGCTTTTTCGTGGGTGATTACTCTAACTGGCCTTGGGGCAAGGTTGCCGGTAGGTACCATCATTTGTGTTTTTATTGGGGGCATGTTTGTGGTGTTGGGCAACTATATGCCACAGTTTAGGCAAAACTTTTTTTGCGGTATACGCACCCCGTGGGCACTGGCAAACGGGGCAGTGTGGCGCAAAACTCACCGTTTGGGTGGCATTTTGTTTGTGGTGTTGGGTTTTGTTTTGGTGGCTGCCGGGTTTAAGCAAGGGCCGGTTACCTTTGGGTTGGCGGCGGTTTTGGCGATTTTCACCGTTGTTTTTCTAAGCGTATATTCTTACATTATTTATAAAAAAATAACCAAGCAGGAGGCAAACCATGCTGAAAATTGAGCATTTAACCAAAACTTATGCCGGGGGTAAAAAAGCGGTAGATGATGTAACCCTGGAAGTAAAAGCGGGCGAGTTATATGGTTTTATAGGCCACAACGGGGCGGGTAAAACAACCACGCTGCGGGCGGTATCGGGTATATTAAGTTTTGATAGCGGCAGCATTACGGTGAATGGTTATAACGTGGTGCAGCAGCCGGTTGCCGCCAAAAAAGCCATGGCCTTTTTGCCCGATAACCCAGATTTGTATGAGTTTTTAAGCGGTATAAAATATCTAAACTTTATTGCGGATATTTATGGTATAGAGGCGCAAAAACGCCAAACACTTATTGCCAAATATGCCGATGCGTTTGAGCTAACTTCGGCACTGGGCAGCCCAATTTCCAGCTATTCGCACGGGATGAAGCAAAAGCTGGCGCTTATTTCGGCTTTTATACGCGAGCCACGGCTGCTGATACTGGACGAACCCTTTGTAGGGCTGGACCCCAAGGCCGCCTTTAGCATGAAAAACTTTTTGCGCGAACTGTGCGAGAGCGGCGGGGCGGTTTTCTTTTCTACCCATGTGCTGGAAGTTGCCGAAAAACTGTGCGACAAAATTGCCATAATTAAGGATGGAAAGCTGATAGAAGCGGGCGACACGGCCGAAATTGTGGGTAATTCTTCGCTGGAAAATGTGTTTTTAGAACTGGAAGCAGAACCTGCTGCCGGGTTATATGTGCAGGAAGGGGAGCAGAAATGAAACCTTTTTGGGCATTGCTAAAAGTAAACTTTAAAAGCCTGCTGCTAACCTCGGTAAACCTTGGGCGGGGTAAACGCAAGGCGGCTTCTGGCATTGGCGCGTTTGCTATTATGGCGGGCCTTATGCTGTTTCTTTCCAGCACGTATTCGTTTATGCTGGCGGCCCAAACAGCCCCCTTTGGCCGGTTGGATATTATGCTGATGTACATGCTGACTATGGCGATTATTGCCCCACTGGTGTTTACTTTTTATGCGGCGCAAAGCTTGGTGTTTTCTACCAAAGATGTGGATTTAGTGCTTAGCTTGCCGGTGTCGGGCTTTAAGGTGATGATGGCACGCATTATGGCGCTGTATTTAGAAGTGCTGCTAATTACCGAAGCACTGCTGGTGCCAACCGGCATTGCGTACGCCGTGTACAATGGCGCCGGCGGTGTGTATACCGTTTTTGCGTTGCTGGTGCTGGGGCTGTTTTTGGCCTTGCTGCCCACTTTGGTGGGCCTTGTTTGCGGGTTTGTTATTAGCTGGTTTGTGGCCCGCACCCGGTTTAAAAATTTGGTAAACATTGTGCTTAGCTTGCTGTTTTTTGGGCTTATTATGGCGGGCAGCATGGGCATAAGCGGTGCCGCGGCAAACCTGCAAACCCAAGAGCAAATAAACGCCATAAAGGTGGGGGCACCCATAAGCTGGGTAATTGATGTGGCAACCAAGTTTAACCCGCTGTGGTTTTTATTGCTGGCAGCGGCCTGCACCCTGCCGTTTTTACTGGTGGCATGGCTATTTAGCCTTAATTTTAAAAACCTGCTTACGGCACTGGCCAGCACCACGCTAAAAACCAATTACAAGCTGGGCCAGCTAAAAACCACCGGGGTGCTTGCGGCCCTTTTTAAAAAAGAAGCAGCCAAATATTTTGGTACCCCTATATTGGTAATGAACAGCCTTGTTTCGGTAATTTTGCTGGTGGGGGCGGGGGTTGTGGCGGTGTTTAACCGGGCGGCTATTGTGGGCGTTTTTGCCGAGATGGGCCAAATGGGCATAACCGGCATAGAAGAAATGCTGGCCCCGCTGGCGCTTGCCACCATTGCCTTTTTTGTTTCGGTTATTCCGGTTTCGTGTGTTTCGGTTAGTTTAGAGGGCAAAACCCTGTGGATTTTAAAGGAAGCGCCGGTGCCGGTATCGTATATTTTTATGGTTAAGGCGGGCTTTAACTTTTTGCTGGCAGGCCCCACCTGTGTGGCTTGTGGCATATTGTTTGGGGTTGCCTTTGCAATATCCCCGGCCGAGGTGGCCGGCGTTATTGTGGTAAGCGTTTTGCTATCGGCGCTGGCCTCTATGCTGGGGCTTTTCATCAATTTGCAGTTTCCGCGCATGGATGCCGACAGCGATGCGGTGGTGGTAAAACAAAGCACCAGTGTTATTATTAGCATGCTGGCCAACTGGGTGGTAGCCGGGCTGCTGGCGGGGGTTTATCTCTTGGTTCGGCTTGCTACGCCTTCGTTTTTGTTGTTTGCGCTGGTGGCAAGCGTGGTGTTGGCAGGGTTAATAGCGCTGGCAACATTAATGCTTAATACCAAGGGCCGGCGGCTATTTAACGCTTTATAAGGGCATTAGCCTGCTGTTATGTGGCTTTATTGGGTGTGCTACGCAGGGTGCTGCCCTTGTTTGGGCAATAAAAAGGGGCGGCCATTTTTGGCTTGTGCTGGGCTGTTTAAATGTGGTATTGTATAATAACAGCAAGATTAAACATGGGCATGCACAAAAAGCAATTGATGTTGCAAAGTGCCTAGGAATAAGGGAGTTTTGAAGATGAAAAAGACAATAAGCCTGCTGTTGGTGGTTTTAACCGTTGTGTTAATGGTGGCTTGTAGCCCGGCAATACCGGCCGGTGTTAATACCGATAGTGCGGAAACCAAGGGTAAAAATGTAGTAGAAATGCTGAACCAGCACAATTATGAGGGCATTGCTGCCAGCTTTAGAACCGACCTGCAAAACACGGTAAACACGGCAGACTGGGCCGGCATTTTTGACCCTAAACTTGCCATGCTGGGAGACTTTACCGAGTTTAAAAAGGTGAGTGTGAAAACCGAAGCCAGCCCCGAAACCAAAGAAACTGTGGTGTTGGTGGAAATGGAATGCACCTATGCCAATGGCAGCATAACCTACAGCGCTGCCTTTGATAAAGACGAACAGCTGATTGGTTTTTTTGAAAAAGGCTGAAGAACAAATGGAATGAATGGCCCCGTGGCATAGGCTACGGGGTATTGCCAAGCGGGAATAAAAAAGAACCGTCTATCTACAATGCCAACACGGCTTGGGATAGACGGTTCTTTTCTATTTTAAACAAAAGTATATAGCCAACAGGCTGCTTTATTGGGTGCCAAAGGCGGCCTGGGCGGCCAATAGCACCCCGGCACGGCTGGCGGCAAAGTTAAGGCCGCCCTGCATATAGGCAGTGTACGGCTCCTTCATGGGGGCATCGCACGAAAGCTCGATGCTGCTGCCCAGGGTAAAAGCGCCGGCTGCCATAATCACGTCGCAATCGTACCCGGGCATGGGCCAGGGCTCGGGGCTAACAAAGCTATCTACCGGGCTGGCGCTTTGCACCCCACGGCACAGGGCAACCAGTTTTTCGGGGCTGCCGGTAACAATGCTGGTAATAATATCGTTGCGGGCCTGTTGCCAGGTGGGCGAAACCTGACACCCCAGCCGGGCAAACAGGGCGCTGGCATACACGCTGGTTTTTAAGGCAGCTGCCGTAACGCCGGGCGCATAGTACAGCCCCAAATACAATTGGCGCATCAGTTCGCCGGTGCAGCCAATTTCGGCACCCACGCCGGGGGCGGTTAGGCGGTAGGCGCATAGCTCTACCAAAGGGGCCTTGCCCGCAATATACCCGCCGGTGGGGGCAATGCCGCCACCCGGGTTTTTAATAAGCGAGCCAACAATCAAATCGGCCCCGTGCTGGGTGGGCTCGGTGGTTTGGGTAAACTCTCCATAGCAGTTATCTACCACCACCGCAATGTTGGGGTTAACGGCCTTGGCAGCGGCTGCTGCGGCCTCTATATCGGCCAAAGAAAGCGCCTGCCGTGCAGCATAACCACGGCTGCGCTGTAGGTATAGCACCTTGCAGCCCGGTGCCTGCTGGGCAATGGCGGCAAGGTTGGGCCTGCTGTTTTCCAGCTCTATTTGCCGGTAATTAACCCCATATTCGGCAAGGCTGCCCTGCCCGTTTTGCCCGTCGATACCCAGCACGCCAATTAAGGTATCGTAAGGGCGGCCGCTGGCGCACAGCAGGGTATCGCCGGGGCGCAGCAGCCCAAACAGGGCCACCGTAAGCGCGTGGGTACCGCTCATAAAATTATGGCGAAAAAGGGCGGCCTCGCTGCCCGTAAGGGTGGCAAAAATTTCTTCCAGCTTAGCACGGCCGGCATCGTCGTACCCGTAACCGGTGCTGCCCACCAGGTGGTTGGCGGCTACACGGCAGCGGGTAAAAGCCTGTAGCATTTTAAGCTGGTTATCCTCTTTAATGGCATCTATTTTAGCAAGGCTTTCGGTAATTTGCTGCATCACTTCGGCATCCAGCGCCTGCATTTGGGGCGAGATAGAAAAATAGTCCTGTATCATAAAGCGAGTCTCTTTTCTTTGTATAGCCGGTTGGTTACCAATAGCCCGTTAACCCGTAGGCCTTATGTTGCATGGCAGGTGTGCAACAGCGACAATAGGCAAAGGTGTGGGCTGGTTTTATGTTTGGTTGGCTAGGGGGTTGGGGTGGCCACTGTGGCTGTTTGGCCGGTGGGGGTAAAGCCGTACTGCTGGTAAAATGGCACCAGCTCGGGTTTGCATTCCAACGTAATGTGGTGGCCGCTATAGGCTTTGCAAAGGGCTGCCAGCAACGCACCGGCATAGCCATGCTTGCGCTGGGTGGCGTGGGTATATACTAAGGCAATGTGCACCTGGTGGGGGGTAATGGCAACGGCGCTGGCTGTGCTTGCAAGGCTGCCCTGCTGCCAAATGCAGTAGCTGGCAGCGTAGCCATGGTTTAGGCGGGTGCACATATCGGCGTACATGTTGCTGTGCAAAGCGGCGGGCAAGGTGTTTTCGCCCGCCAACAATTGTAATATGGCTTGTACAGGCGGGGCGGTGTCTATGGGAATATGCGGGATAGCTTTGGTAGCGCTGCCCGGTTGCCAAAGCAGCTGGCAATGCTGCTGCGTGTGCCACCCTGCCGGTGCCCAAGCATTTGTGGTAAGCTGCTGGCAGCCGGTAAACTGCAAAAAGCTTTCTAACTCGCTTATGCTTTGGGGTTGGCCACACAGCACCGCCACCCGGCCCGAGGTTTGCAAAACAGCCTGTTTACCCACCCAATAAAACTGGGTTGGCATGCGTGGGTTTTGGGCTTTTAGCAGCCAGTTTACCTCTAGCAAAGGGCCTTGGCAAGGGGTGTTTTGCACAAAGGCAACAAAAGCAGCGCCTTGGTTTTTTGGCACAAGCCGTATCAAAGGGCATTTACCAGCTGTTTAAAGTGCTTGCCACGTTCCTCAAAATTGGGGTAGGCATCAAACGAGGCACAGGCGGGCGAAAGAGTTACAATATCGCCATTGCTTGCCTGTGCGGCGGCTATAGCAACGGCGTCTGGCAGGTTTTTTGCGTGCAAAATTACCAGCCCGCTTTGGGCAAAGCCCGGCTGGGCGGTAATGGCAGCTTCTATTTTAGGGGCGGTAGGCCCCATTAATATTAAGGTTTTTACACGTTCTACCACGTCTTGCGCCATTGGCTCAAACGGAATACCCTTATCGTACCCGCCGGCAATAACAATAAGCTTTTGTGTAAAGGCGCGCAGCCCAGCAATTACACGGGTGGGGCTGGTGGCAATCGAATCGTTAAACCATTGCACGCCGTTTAGGGTGCGCACCGGTTCTATGCGGTGTTCCACCCCGTTAAAGGTGCGTGCCACCTGCGCCATGGCTTCTGGCGGTACTTCGGTTTGCAGGGCGGCAAAGGCGGCCAGTAGGTTTTCTATGTTGTGCAGGCCGCGCAGTGCAACCTCGCTTTGGGGTAAAATGGGGGTTACCTCGCCTTGTTTTGCCAGGCAAAGTTGGCCGTCTGCCCGCAAAAAGGCGCCATTTTCTACCGGTTGCAGGCGGCTAAAAAACCGGCACTCGCCTTTTACATCGGCCTGCATGCCGCGGCTAATTTGGTTTTGGTACCCCAGCACAGCAATGCTGTTGGGCTGTTGGTATAGCAAAATATTCCGCTTGGCGTCCACATATTCGGCCATGTCCTTGTGATGATCGAGATGATTGGGGGTAACATTGGTTACCACCGCAATGTTGGGCGAGTGCCGCATAGAAATAAGCTGGAAGCTGGAAAGCTCCACCACCGCAATATCGGTAGGGGCAATGGAATTTACAATGGGCAGCAGCGGGCGGCCAATATTGCCGCCTAGGTGCACGGTGTGGCCGGCAGCTTGCAGCGTGGCCGCAATAACCGAGGTGGTGGTGGTTTTGCCATCGCTGCCGGTAATGCCAATGGTGCGGCAGGGGCAGTATTCAAAAAAAAGTTCCATTTCGCTGGTAAGCAGGGCACCATTTTGCCCGGCCTGCTGCAAAGCGGGGGTAAAAAATTCAAACCCTGGGGTGCGCAAAATCATGTTTTGGCCAACAAGCCCGTTCAGGTAGTTTTCGCCCAAACAAAGCCGAACACCAAGCGCTTGCAAGGTTTGGCCGTATTCTTCAAAGCTGGCAAGCGGGCGTTTGTCGCACAGGGTTACCTGCGCGCCTGCCTTTGCAAACATGGGAATAAGTTGTTTGTGCGAAACCCCGGCCCCAATAAAAGCCACCTTTTTACCACGCAATGTACTAAAAAAATCTGTCACTCTATTCTTCGCCGCCTTTGTATGGTTCTTTTTTGTATACTTGGCAAACTATAAACCCAACTGGTTTTAAAGGCGTGTGCCGGTTTGCGCACTTGCCCAAAAGGGTGAATATTTACCACCCATATTATACTTGGTTTGGGGCATAAGCACAATATTACCGGTGCAAAATTTGCCACCAAAAGCACAAGGATGTGGGCGCGGGCTATCATTTTGTAAAAGTAACTAATTTTATTGCATTTACACATTGACGAACGCCGTTTATTTTGTTACAATAGTGCACGGTAGTTAAAAGCTGCCGCATGTGCGGGTATGGCGGAATTGGCAGACGCGCTAGACTTAGGATCTAGTGTCCTTGACGTGAAGGTTCAAGTCCTTTTA
>JAJDJP010000035.1 GCA_030267215.1 Ruminococcaceae bacterium OttesenSCG-928-A16 | reverse complement strand
TTACCTATCCCCGTTACTATTACAGTTACGAAAGGTCATTTTGCCAAACTTCCGCAAAGAAAAACGCCACAAATCTTTCGATTTGCAGCGTCTTTGTCTACGATTATTATTCGGTTTTGGCTTCTTTCAATCCGTTGGCTGTGGATTGCAACACAAGGAAGTCCTTTTCGCCCAGCTCATCCAGCGTCGCATCGAGCTGGCGGCGGCGCGTGGACTTTTCCGTGTCGGTGTCGGGGAACAGGAATTGGTCTACCGAGATATTGAACAGCGTCATCAGCTCCACGAACACCTGAAAGCTCGGATGCTGCCCCTTGTTCTCAATCGACATGATATATCGGGGCGCAAGGTTTACTTCCTGCGCCAACTGTTCCCGTGTCCAACCCTTCTTTATTCGGGCATCTTTTATCGCTTGGCCCATAGCCGAAAAATCGTATTTTAGCTTTTCGCTCGACATAGTTATATCACCCTATGTCATTTTACAATTCCTGTGACGAAAGCTAAACGATATGATAAGATACATGATGTATTATTAAAAATCCTGTTCATTACTCTTCCTATGTTGTTATACAGAGTGAATTTTACCAACTTGGTAGCAGTATTGAGTCGTCGCTCCTCATCGAAAACGTGTGCGGAGTGTTTGATTTGGTCTACGAAGCGTGGATTGTTTGTAGTAGAGAGTCATGCTACCATCTGCTAAGAGGTGAAAAAAGTGGGTTATGACAAAAATATGGTTCAAATAAACGAAGATAGTAAATGGAAGTTACCTTTCTTCACGGTTGTAATCGGTCAATCGGTTTCTTTAGTAGGTAGCTCTGCTGTCCAATTCGCTTTGATATGGTGGATTTCAAGCGAAACCAACTCTGCATTAATGCTGGGGATAGCGGGATTTGCCGCTTACTTGCCTATGATGTTATTTAGTCCATTCGCAGGAGTATTGGCTGATCGTTACAATAGGAAAATCATTTGTGTCATTGCAGACTTATTTGTTGGAGCTTCGGCGGCAGTTTTCACTTTATTGATGTGGTTCTACAAAATGCCTGTATGGGTTGCCGTGCTAATCATATTACTGCGGGGAGTAGGCAATACATTTCACAGCCCATCCATCAGCGCAATTATTCCACAGCTTGTTCCGCAGGAACAACTGGTCAAGGCAAATGGGTGGCGTCAGATTATGCAATCTGGCTCCTATATTTTGGGACCAATCATTGGTGCGGCGCTTTATACTGCGTTTCCCTTATCTGTAGTTTTGTTGACTGACTTAGCTGGCGCAATAATTGCCAGCATTTTGCTGATATTGGTTACCATTCCTGATATTGCCACCATTAAGAGGAAAAAGAGTAAGATGACGGAGGAAATAAAAGAAGGAATTAAGGTGTATTTAAACGATAAGAGGCTTCTAATTGTAGTATTGGCTGAGGCGTTAATGTTGATTTTCTATATGCCGCTTACTACCTTTTTACCACTGATGATTAGTGGTCATTTCCATGCGGATACTTGGTATGCTGGTGCAAGCTCTTTGGCTTGTGCGCTCGGAATGACTGCCATGGCATTTTTGTATAGTAGTGGTCTAAAAGTAAACAACAAGATTAAAAGTTCATATTTTGGTATGGCTGGAATGGGAGCAGCTATTACACTGTGCGGAATTTTACCACAGACAATGTGGGCCTGTTGGATATTTATCCTCGCATGTGGAATTATCGGCGGAAGCGGAAATGCACATACCATCCCTGTGACTGCCTATATGCAAGAAACAATTGCTCCAGAAAAAATGGGACGCGCATTTTCTCTTCTTGGAATAATATCTGCTATAACGATGCCTCTTGGACTTCTGATAGCCAGCCCCCTTGCCGAGTGGCTTGGCATAGCTCGCTGGTTTTTTATATCTGGTGTGGCCATTAGTGTAATCACACTAGGGGCAATTATCCTTGATAGAAAAACACAGCGACCCAAAATGGAGAAAAGCAAAGAATGCTCAAATGTGTGAAATGGAATTGTTTAATAATAAGAGTGAAACCATTATTGCGAGGAAATGACAATGGATATAAACAGAAAAAAGCGACTACTTGAAGAATATAGAAACAGACGACCTGAAATGGGCGTGATTTCGTTTCGATGTAAATATACTGGAGAAAGATTTTTGGGATTCTCTATGGACACAAAAGCGGATTTTAATAGTAATCGGTTCAAACTGTCTGCTAAAGGACATCCTAATAAACTGTTACAGAACCTTTGGGACGAATATGGAGAAAGTGGATTTGAACTTTCCGTCATTGAAATTCTGGAATACGATAATCCAGACGATGACCACAGCCGTAAGCTTGCAACCCTACTCGCATTATGCTTCGCAAACGACCCAAAGGCAAGGAGGATTTGGCGATGAACAAAAATATTGTAATCATTGCGGATGACTATGACCGCGTTGATGGTAGAAATGCGTATAAATCTGCCATAAAGCGTTTGACAATCGGTGCACCCACATTAAGTAAAAATAAAAGTATGCAAGTTGCACTACAGCTTTGGGAAGAAAGTTCAGGTGGTGAATTATCTGTTTCAACGGAGCTTCCCATTCATCAGGTTATGGATTTAATGATACTTTTAAGCCGAACAATGTTGTATTTCCGCGAAGCATATCGCCTCCCACTTCTTTACAACCCAGAAAATCCAGTTGTAGAGCGGCTCGGGGTGCAGGGAGGCGTGTTGCCCGTCACAGTCTGTACCGATAACCCAAACATCAACAACGATATTCAAACAATCTCACAGGCAATGAGTGATTTAGGCGAATTAACAGGTGAACGGCTTCGGGTATTATCCCGTATATTTGAAGATTTGGAGTGCTATTAGGATGGAACGTTCTTATATTCTGTCTCCTGCCAGACAGCTGACGGATGAAGAGAAGAAGCTTGTTTGGGAAAAACCAGATACGCACATTGAAAGTGTTGCCGAACGTCGTATATGCGAAGAAGTAAAACGCAACTGGCTGCGCGGTGAAATGAAAATCACTAATATTTTGTTGGAGGGCGATGCAGGCTCTGGAAAAACTCAGCTTGCAAAAGCACTTTCCGCAGATTTCGGTTTGCCATATACGAAGATTACTTGTTTTGCTGATATGGATAAGTCAGATATATTAGGAGCGATACTTCCCGTATTACCGGAAGACAAGACTTCTTCCATAGGCGTTGAGTATGAATACTACCCCTCGGAGATTTTAAGAGCCTATGAGAATGGGTGGCTTTTAGAGATACAAGAGCCAACAGTGATTCGTGATGCCGCAGTTTTAATGGCGTTAAACTCTGCGCTTGAATCGGATGGAAGTATCAACCTACCTACCCGTATTGTTCATAGGCATCCGGATTTTATTGCAGTCATTACAACCAATCGTGGGTATAACGGGTGTCGGCCGCTTAATGAGGCTCTGCGTGACAGAGTACAGCATAGTGAAAAAATGGATTTACCTGAGATTGATGTTATGGTGGAACGAGCCAAAGCAAAGACTGGTTGCACGAACAAGTCTATACTGTACACTTTCGCACAGACTATTGTCGAATTAGATAGGGTTGCAAAAGCAAACGCTATAAAAGGTGTTGCGGGAATGCGCTCCTACTTTTTTTGGATTGATGCTGTTATGCAAAAAACGAACATCATTGATTCGCTATATCACAAAGTCATTTACAAAATAACTACGGACTCGGATGAAATTGCAATTTTGGAGCAAGCATTGCGTGCTTCGGGAGCCGTGGTAGATTTAGAAAAACTCTCGGAGAAGACTATAAATACAAATGGAGATGTGATGGAAATTCGCGCCGAAGGTGAGAGCGATATAAATTTTCCTGATGCCCCGTCAGAGGGGATTCCAGCGGTACCGTTGCGAAAAGCATCTGACAGCGAGGGGCATTCAAACAGCAAAACGGAAACTACGACTGAAACATACAGCTCGGACAATGATGACGGTGGAACCCCGATATACCATGAAATGTCATCCGACGAGAAAGCGGATTTAGAGCAACAGCAAAAGGATTTTCGGAAACAGCTAAACAGACAGGCTCGCGAAATCGTGCAGAAGTCGCTTCATGGAAATATACGCTTGATTGTCCATAGACCAGAATCCACTCTTTCGCATCATAATGAGTACCATCGCATTTCTTCTGAGTTAATTCCAGTAATACGTGAAATGGTACGGAGAGTTAAGCCAATGTTAGAGCATGAGGTGTCTGTTGAGTATGCAAAATCTCGCTTTTACGGGACGAAATTCAATGTGGGAAAAATGGCTTCACCTGATTTTAGACACTTTTCCCAAAAACGTCCACCACAGGAAGAACCCACATTAGCAGTAGCACTTCGCATTGATGAATCTGCTTCCATGAATGCTTATGGAAGAATAGAAGCTGCAAAACGAGCTGCCGTTGCAGTCTACGAATTTTGCGAAGGCTGTCAAATACCTTTGCTGATTTATGGCGATACAGCAGACCGTTCTCCTTTGGAGCAGATGTCCTTATATTCCTATATTGATTTTGAAGAGCCAATGCTCAACGATAAATACTGCTTAATGAACATTAGAGGACATAGCAATAACCGAGATGGAATGGCACTGCGTATTCTTTCAGAAAAACTATTGCGAGCACCGCAAGAAACAAAGTTGCTCATCAGTATAAGTGACGGACAGCCAAAAGCTATGCCCGATTACTCTGGCGACAGGGCCATTGCGGATATGAAAAATGTCATTGAAGAATATTCCCGAAAAAATGTTTTGTTTTTATCTGCCGCTATAGGGCAAGACAAGGAAACCATCTGTTCTATATATGGCCACGAGCGTTTTATTGATATAACTGATTTGCGGCAGCTTCCATCAAGGTTAGTAAGCATCATCGCAAAACATCTATAAAATGTGTATAATGCAAGAGTTAAGGAGGGAGGTATCTCATGGATTGTGTGAAAATTGGGAAGCTGATTGCAAAATTACGAAAAGAAAAAGGACTTACACAGAAAAATGTGGCAGACGCTCTTGGAGTTTTGAATAAAACTGTTTCTAAATGGGAGTGCGGATTAGGATGCCCTGACCTATCTTACTGGGCTGACCTTTCCACCATTCTTGGCGTAGATATTTCACAGATGATGGAGGGTGAAATCACCCCTAATAAGCCAGACAGCGGAAATATTGACAGGGTTCGGTTCTATGTTTGCCCTTCCTGTGGAAATATTCTTGTCAGTACAGGCAGCGCATCCATCTCCTGCTGTGGTATGAAGATAGACTATCTGACACATGTATCTCCAAACAAAGATTTTACTATATCCGTTGAAGAGGTAGATACGGATTATTATATCTCCACCAACCACCCGATGGAGAAAGACCATTATCTATCGTTCGTGGCATATGTGAAAACTGATAGCATATTTCTAAAAAGGTTGTATCCAGAACAAAGCCCGAACTTTCGAATCCCGATGATTTCAGGAGGTAAGTTGTATCTATATTGCACCAAGCAAGGCTTGACATCTTTTCCTGATTTATTTGGCGAGTAAAGAATTGGGGTGATATGATGCAAACAACCAAATGGATACACTGCCCTACCTGTGGGAATAAGACGCGTGCAAGAGTGCGGGAGGACACCAAACTTGAGAATTTCCCGCTGTTTTGCCCGAAGTGCAAACAGGAAACCCTTATCAATGTATCAAAACTAAATATAACACTTATCGCAGAGCCGGACGCCAAAACGCAGGAAGAATAAGACGTTAAGACGCAGAGCCGATAACCGTGAGTTTTTGAACTCACAGTTATCGGCTTTTTTCCTTTGAATAATCAAAACCGCCGTTTTCCTTTTGAAAAATGGACAAGCGGAGGGTGTATTAAAGTCGCCCTTTTTTAAGGACACGGCGGTAACGACAGGAGGTTGCCGCCGTGTTCTGCTGTGCAATTCGACAAAATAACCTCTTTTTTGCACGATTAAAAAAAGTCTATCCCCTTACACGGCATGTCACGCCCATCAATGTGCCTACACACATCGTATAGCAGGAAATGATTGCCATTACGCTCGGCTGAACTTTGTTCAGTCGGGCGTTTTTGTATGCCGCCGCAAAAAATCTTTTGAGTTTTTTTCGGCGACTTTGGCAAATGCCACTTCGCAAATTGTAGTAGTGGCGAAAGGGGAAGCAAATCACCGCCTTTGCAGAAAGGGGGTGAGAATGTGAATCCATCCCACGGGCTACATAAGCAACACGCCTTTGATAGCTTCTGCAAAAAAGTCCTCAAAAACGAAGCCCGCAATTACTACGTTGAAGTCAAGCGGCAGCGCGAACGGGAATCGCTTTTTTCAGAGCTATCGGCACAGGAAATGGAGCGGCTTTTTATGCTGGACGAGTACCCCAGTGAACAATCCATATTCAGCGTTTTGGAGTACGACGTTGCCATAAAAGGCGAATTGCTGGCCGATGCTCTAACGGCCCTGCCGGAACAGAAGCGAGACATCATCCTGCTTTACCACTTCCTCGGCATGACGGACAAGGAGATTGGCGACTTGCTGCACATGGCGCGTCAGACCGTCCAATACCAGCGGACAAGCTCTTTACGGCACTTAAAAAAATACATGGAGGGAAAGGCCAATGAGTAAACAAGGGTACAGAGCTTCCGGCTTGCTTCCTTACTCCGTCATCGCGACGGCGTCCCACGGCGACGTGGATGCCATCAACGCCGTGCTGAAGCACTACGAGGGCTACATAGCTGTTTTATCCACAAGGCAGCTTTACGATGAAAGCGGATGCCCCCATGCGTGTGTGGATGACGGACTTAGGCGCAGGCTGGAAACCAAACTGATTACTAAAATCCTCACGTTTAGAGTAGCATAATTCCCCGCCGTGCGGGAAACGTGTTTCCCCCCTTTCCACGCTTCCCGCCTACGGGCTTTTCGTGTTGTCGTGCGGCAAAAGCCCACCGGGGAGCCGGTGAGTTTTTACGGCCTGACAACGGCCACTAGCAGCTTGACAAAGAAAGCACGCAAGATAACGGCGGCGCAGCATAACGGCAAATTCGGATACGTTCTATTTCCATACCGAGCCGGACGGCGGGTGCGCCACGACCTCTACGCGAGAGAGCGACCAACACCGACAGCCCGTGACAAGCTGGGGCAGCTTGTAGGCTATGACCGCATGGGAATGACAATGATACTCCCGTCCAGCTAACAGGCCGAGCGTTAAAAGCGTCGCAGCCAATAGGGGCGGCTGCATGAGAACCATGCAGGGGTGAAATTCCCGTGAGGACGCGGCCCGCGTCCGTCCGACTTTGTTTTCTTTTTATGGCAAAATCAGAACAAAGGGCTGCGTTCACGATGTTTTTGATGCAGCTCTTTTTTGTGGTTTTGGATAACCGAAAGGAGGGCATTGTCTATGGAAATGAGTTCGCAGGAAATCTATCACATCGTGTTCAAGGAATACCCGGATGTGCTTGATGTAAAGCAAGTCAGTAAGCTGCTGGGCGTGAGTACAAAAACCGTATACAAGCTGATAAAAGACGGCTCCCTGTCCTCATTGCGAGTGGGCAGGGAGTTTCGCGTTACCAAAGTGACGCTGATGAAGTACATGAAAGTTTTTGGGCAAGCTGCCGTCGCAAGCGATAAATAATTATTTCTTAAAAAAGTGCTGCACTTGCTGAAATGCGATATTTCATCTGCTATAATAGGAACTGTCAATAGTAGGTGAAATCATCTGTGCGAATGGAGGATTTTACATGAGAACAGGTCATCTACAAAACAAGACCATCAAGGTTGCTGGGCATCTGGAAGATAGACGTGGTTATTATCACATTGCATTGAATTGGGTTGACAGGAGCGGCAACCGTGGCCGAAAGAGCATCTCTACCGGCTTTCCTGTTAAGGGCAACAAAAAGCGGGCAGAAGAAATGATGCGTCAGGCAAAGCGAGTGCAGCAGGAAATCGTATCAGCTATGCCCGAAGTGACGGAACTGCTTTTTGCGGATTTTATGGAACAATGGCTTGAAGTCATTAAGCCGGACATCAAGCTCACTACTTATGGCGGCTATTGCATGAATGTGCGGTCTGCCATCGGCCCGTATTTCCGCGAACATGGCATACTGCTCCGTGAGCTGACCGCCGACGACATTAACGACTTTTATGCGGAACAGTTGGAGACAGTCAAGGCCACTACCGTTCATAAGTACCACGCCAATATCAGCAAGGCACTTAAATACGCTGTGAAAAAGGGCATGATTCCTTACTCGGTGATGGACAAGGTGGATAGGCCAAAGCCAGAGCGATTTGTTGGCAAATTCCTGAAACAGTCTGAAACGATAGAGTTGTTTGAAGCAGTCAAAGGCCATAAGCTGGAGCTGGGTGTCATACTCGGCGCGTTCTACGGGTTGCGCCGTGCGGAAATCATCGGCTTACGCTGGGAATCCATTGACTTTGAAGCCAATTCCATCACCATTGAGCATACGGTAACAGTGGCAAACGTAGATGGAAAGCGCGTACTCGTCGTGGATGATACCACAAAGTCAAAAGCCAGCTTCCGCACATTGCCGCTTGTTCCAGAGTTTCGGGCAAAGCTGCTGGCGGTCAAAGAAGAACAGGAACACTACCGCAAGCTGTGTGGCAACTCCTACAACAGGGTTGAGGGGAAGTACATCTACACCGACCAGCTTGGAAATCGCGTCAGGCCCGACTATCTTTCCAGCGCGTTCCCCAAGTTTATGGAGGAAAACGGGTTTAGACGGTTGAGATTTCACGATTTGCGTCATAGCTGCGCAAGCCTGTTGCTGGCGAACGGCGTACCGCTCAAACAGATACAGGAATGGCTCGGCCACAGCGACTTTGCGATTACAGCCAACACCTATGCGCATTTGGAATTTGACTCAAAACTGAAATCAGCACAAGCTATGACTTGGATTGAGAAAACATCATTGGCGCAAGCTGACGAAGTGGAGACTGAACGCCCAATAACCCCAAGCACAAACAAAGAAAACAGCCAGCCCATGTTAGCTACATAGACTGGCCGCTGTGGGGCAAAAGCCCCGGAATGGCGGAGGCGGTGGGATTCGAACCCACGTGGCGCTCATCACGCCAAAACGATTTCGAGTCGTTCTCGTTATGACCTCTTCGATACGCCTCCGTGTATATTGTGGCTCTAAAGTCCGCTATCTTCCACTTGGAAAAAGGGCGTACATTTAGGGCGTACACAGCAAATATTTAGTTGTTTTAACCCCGCAAAAACCCCTGTATATCAAGGTTTTGCGGCAATCCCCGGAGTTTTACACTACCGCATTTCGAGTCGAGCTCGTTATGACCACTTCGATACTCCTCCGAGTGTAGATTATTCAATTTTTAGGCGAAAATTACATGATTTCGAGTGCGCCCCGTTATGACCACTTCGATACCTCTCCGTATCTTGTCCATGCGCTATCTTGGCAAGTGCCCTATTATGATACCATTATTAAAGCAATTTGTAAATTGTTTTTTGCGTATTTAAAAACCACTACCCGCCCTGCCAAACTGGCAGCGGCGGGTAGCTAATCTTATAGGGCAAAAAGCTTATTCTTTTTCTTCTTTTTTATTGCTTCTTTCTTTTTTGCGGTCTTCTTCCACTTCGGGTTCTTGTTGGGGTGGGGGTAACAAGCTTACCTTTGCCCACTCCACATGGTGGTCTTCTATGGGCTCGGTATGTATGTGCATGCCGTACACGTCCACCTCTACTTCTTCGCCCTCTTGCGGGATAGAGCTAAGCTGGCTAAATACAAGGCCGCCTAGGGTGTCGTATTCACGGTCGGTAGGCAGTTCCACGCCCAGCTCACGTTCCACCATCTCAATTTCGGTATCGCCCGCAATGCGCCACAGGTTTTCGGCCAGGCTATAAATATCAGGCTCGGCAGGGGCATCAAACTCATCGTAAATGTTCCCCACAATCTCTTCAATCAAATCTTCCATAGTAACAATACCGCTAAAGCCGCCGTATTCGTCCAGCACAAGGGCCAAATGGTCTTTACGTTGCTGCATGTCGCGCAGCAAAACATCGGCTTGCACGGTTTCGGGCACAAAGCAGGCGGGGCGCAATAGCTCGCGCACGGTTTTGGGGTTGCCGGCGCGCAGGTTAAGCAGGTAGGTACGAGAGTTTAAAATGCCCAAAATATCATCTAGGCTATCATCGTATACCGGGAAACGTGACATACCGCTTTCGGCAATAATGGCAACAATTTCATCGGGCTCGGCATCGGCTTCAATCGACACAACATCCACCCGGTGTGTCATTACATCGCGGGCAATGGTGTTGTCCAAATCAAACACATTGTCAATCATTTCTTTTTCTTCCGAGTCAATGGTTCCGCTCTCGTGCCCTACATCCACCATCATGCGTATTTCGTCTTCGGTAACGGTTTCTTCGCCACGGGCACCGCGTATGCCAAACAGGCGCAGCACCCCGGTGGTAGAGGCAGACAGCAGCTTGATTACGGGTTTCATTACAACGGCCAGCGCACCAATTACCCCGGTGGTAACTTTGGCCACCTGGTAAGGCTTGTGCAAGGCTACCTGTTTTGGCACTAGCTCGCCCAAAACCAGGGTAAAGTAAGATACAATTAGCGTAATTACCACTAGCGCAATGGTGTTTAGTGTGCCAAGGGGCAACGCCTGAAAACCCAGCCCGTTATACACCCAATTGCTTAAAGGGCCGGCAAAGTTATCGGCAGCAATAGCGCCGCCCAAAAAGTTAACCAGCGTAATGGCAATTTGAATGGTAGAAAGAAAGTTGGAAGGTTCTTCTACAAATTTTAAAATACGCGCGGCAGCCTTGTCACCTTCCTCTATTTGGCGGCGCAGTTTGTTGGCGCTTAGCTGCATAACAGCAAGCTCGGTAGAGGCAAAAAAGGCGTTGACAAAAATTAAAAAGAATTGTAGCAGCAGCATCCATAAAAAAGTACCTAAACTCAAAAGTATTCCTCCTAAAAAGTAAAAGGCAGCGGCCTAAAAATGTTTATAGCACAATAAATGTAAAAAGTATTACCCCAAAAAAACAAAAATAAGGTACAGCCATTGCGCATAAAGCGCAGGCGGTACCTTAGCTTTTATTTAATACTTCGGCCGGGAGTAGGGTTACTGCCGTCGTCGTCCATTTGTTTGGGTGTTCCCTTCTGCAATTAATTTATTAGCACAATTATAGCCAAAGTGGGTTTTATTGTCAACAAGGGTGCAAATGGGGCAAAGCACCCCAACACATTGGTTAACCTCTTTTTACGTTTTGCGTTTACCAAAACCGCTTTATTAGGCAACCACAACTTCGTCGTTTGCGGGTGCTTCCGGCACAATGTCAGCGGGCGGTTCTGGCGTAACACTGGCCGGTGCTTCTGGTGCAACACTGGCCGGTGGCGGCGGTGCAACACTGGCTGGTGGCGGTGGCGCAACGCTGGCGGGTGGCGCTTCCGAAGCAGGAGGCGGGGTAGACTCTACCGGCACGCTGGCTGGAGGCGATGTAACCGGCAGCGAGGTGGCTGGCGGCGGCACAACCGACGAAACAGGTATTTTAGTGAATACGGCGGTAACGGTTACAGTGTCGCCAGCTTTAACGGTGCTAAACACCTTAAACCCGCTTAGCGTTGGGTTGTTGGGGTTTAGCTGGCCCACACTGCAAGCCCAGTATGCAAACTGATACCCCTCGTTGGCAACAGCGGTGGCGTTGGGGCAGGTGCCGCCAAGGGCTACTTCAAAACTGGTGGAGGTAAAGGTTTGCCCGTTTATTTGTATGGTACCGCCCTCGCTGGCGCTAAACACAACATTGGCAACCCCGTTGCTGCTGGCGCTGCTGCTGTCGCTTTTAGAGGTTGCGGTAGGGTCCTTGCTTACCACGCTGGGCAGCGTGCCCTCGCGCGCAGGGATAGCCGCCAGGGGTTTGGGACGGGTATCTTCGGTAATATAGCTGTGGGTGCGCAGGTAGGTAAACATGGCCTCCATACCGGTGCGGCTAATATGAATACCATCGCTGGAAAGAACATACCCTTCTTTACAAAAACCGGTGGCGGGGTCTTTCAGCGCTTCGGTCCAGTTCAAAAACTTATAGCCCTCTTGCTCGGCCAATTTTGCCAGGGCAAGGTTATATTTATCAATAGCGGTCATGCTCAGGCCTTCGTTCATATGCACCCGTGCTATGGGGGGCACGGCACCTATAATAATATCGGTATAAGGGTAGGCCTCGTAAATTGCGTCTAGCGCGGTTTTGTATGCGGCAATAAAGCTTTCTTCGCTCATGCCGCCGGCGTTATTGGTGCCAAAGGTAATTACCACCCGGCGTGGCTGCATAATTTTAACGGCGGCCGGCATGGTTACCATGCTGCTACCCTTAAATTTGGCACAGGCCAGCGTGGGTACGGCCTGAATCCCCATTCCCTCTACCCCAATGCTGTTGGCCAGCGTTACGTTGGTAATATCGCGGTAGCTAAGCATACGGGCGGTGTTGCTATCGCCCAAAAACAGGGTTTCCTCCACATATTCGGCGCCGGCGTCCTCGGTTAAGCCCAAAATGGTGCTGCCAAGCTGCGAAACCGGTAGCGAGTTAGCCGTTTGGTCGTATCCGCTTTCGGTTAGCATTTGGTCGGTAGAGCGCACCGGCAGCGAAGGAGCGTCGTCTTTTTCGGCAAAGGCGGCCACCAGGGCAACCACTAGCAAAGCAACCACCAATATCCCAATTACAATGGCGGCAATAAAGGTTTGCTTTTTGCTGTTTAAAATATTTTGTATAAAAGATGGTTTATTTTTGCCTGAGGGCTTTTTTGCGCTAAGTGGGGCTTTGGCAGGGCTTGGGGCCTTGGGTGCCTCTTGTGGGGTATCTGGCTGCGCCCCGGCTTCCTTGGTGGGGTTGCCCGCCCTATCATTGCTGCTGGGTGCAGCTTTATATACATGTTGTTTTGGGGGTTGTTTGTCGTTTGGGTTAGGCATTAAAGGGGCCCTCCTTTTTGCGGCCAAAATAAAAATATAGGGTTTTATATTTAATAAGTAGTACTATAAAAAACCGTGCGGTTGTTTTAATGTATAGGCAGTACATGTGCACACGTGCAAAACAAAGGCGGCACAATTTTAAATTTAACTAAGTATAACGCAGGGCACAAAAAATGGCAAACCTGCATTTGGTGTAAAACCACCGGGTGCGGGTTTGCCATTTTTTAACCTTATTACAAGGGAGGGCAGCAGAAGCTTGCAAAAAGCACAAGCCCTGTATAGCCAGTGCTATTGCCCTAGCTGCTTTTTAAAAAGGCCACTGGCCGCCAGTGCCGGCTGCAAAGCAAGCGCCAGCAGCACGCTGCCAATTACAGCAATAATGGCGTTAACGGTAGAAGAACCGGCCTTGATGGAAAGATCAACCCAGAGGGCGTTCCACGGAATGCCCTTTACATAATAGCTAAGTATAAAATTTTTAAACAGGTATAGCACCACATAAACAAGGGCGGCTATAAGGGCCGAAAAAAGGTACCGCAGTTTGGCATGCAGTTTTTTAAAGCCGTAGCGGTGCAGCCACCCCGCCACAAACCCCATGGCAAATTTAGTTAAAAAGGTAATCCAAAATTCGGGGGCGTACAGGGGGTTAAAAACATCAAACAGCATAGAGCCAAGCCCCGCCGAAATGCCCCCAATAAGCGGGCCAAACAGCAGGCCGCTTAACAGGCACATAATGTTACCAAAATGGATACGGCTGATATCGCCAATGGGAATGCTGAGAAAAGAGGTGACAAACACCAGGGCCGACAGTATGCCCACAACGGCCAAGGTGGATACAGAAAGTGTATGTTTCGATTTTTGCATGAGTATTCCTCGCCTTGCTAATTTGTTACCATTGTGGCCGCTTGTTTGACACCGCGCGCCCACCACAGTATAGTTAGTATAATGCAAAACTGGCCCCATTTAAATAACCAGATAATGAACAGAACATAGAACCAGATGAGGAAATAGTATGAATTTTATCGAGATATTTTTAAACAAAGAGGATAAACAGCCATTGTATTACCAGCTGTATAACTATTTGGTGCAGGGCATACAAAGCGGCAGCCTGCCAGCGGGCGAAAAATTGCCCGGAAAACGCACGGCGGCCGGGCAGCTGGGTGTGGGGGTTAACACGGTGGATGAAGCCTACCAGATGCTTGTGGCAGAAGGGTATGTTACCGCCCGCCCCCGCAGCGGGTTTGTCGTAAACCAGCTGGGGCAGGTGGTAGCGCCATTGCCCCCCACAGCGGTAACAGAGGCACCAGCCCCAAAAAAAGAAACCATTTGGCGACACTCGTTTGCCAGCGGAGGTAACGACCCAACCCTGTTTCCGCGAAAGATGTGGAACCGGCTGTTTCGCGAGGTGCTGGCAGAAGAACCCCGCTTGTTTGAGCATGGCGAGCCCACCGGAGACATAGGCCTGCGCACCGCCATTGCGGGGTATTTGCAGGGGTACCGTGGGGTACAGTGCCAACCGGCCCAAATTGTGGTGGGCGCTGGGTTAGAGGTACTGCTGGGGTTTTTGGCCCGCTTGTTTGCAGGCAGTGCCGTAGCGGTAGAAGACCCCGGTTACCCCAAAGCTGCCCATATTTTGGCCAACGGCGGCCTGCAGGTGGTGCCGGTGCCGATAGACGAGGAAGGGATGAACCCGGAAAAACTGGCGGCCAGTGGTGCCACACTTGCCTATTTAACCCCCAGCCATCAGTTTCCTACCGGGGTGGTTATGCCGGTGGCACGCCGCACCAAGCTTTTGCGCTGGGCAGCCAGTGGCCAGCATGTGTTAATAGAGGACGACTACGACAGCGAATACCGGTTTGATGCCCGCCCGCTGCCCAGCCTGCAAGGGTTAGACGGTGAGGGAAGGGTGGTATATGCGGGTACCTTTTCACGCTCGCTTGCGCCCAGCCTGCGCATTGCCTATTTGGTGCTGCCATTTTGGCTGCTGGCCCAGTGGCAGCAAATGTATGGCGATTATGCCTGCACGGTAAGCCGGCCAGAGCAACACACCCTGGCCCGTTTTATACAGGGCGGGCACTTTTACCGCGGGCTAAACCGTATGCGCAATACCTATAAAAAACGCCGCAACCTTTTGTTGGCGGCGCTGCAAACCCATTTGCAAGGGGTGGAATATACCACCCAAAACACCCATACCGGCCTGTATTTTGTGCTGTATCTGCCCGGCAAAAACGCCCCGCTAATAGCACAAAAAGCCGCAAATGCCAGCATAAAAGTGCGTGCGTTAAACACCTACCAACGGCTGCAAACAACATACCCCAATACCAACCATGCGCTGGTATTGGGGTATGGCGGCCTGGCCGACGAAGAAATTGACGATGCGGCCAAAGCCCTGTGCAACATTATAAAACAAGGCTAGCCTTGTGGCGGGTTGGTGCCTAATCAATTTCTAGCGTGATCCTCCCCGCCGAAGGCGGGGGATACGCATCCAATCCCTTCTATT
>JAJDJP010000034.1 GCA_030267215.1 Ruminococcaceae bacterium OttesenSCG-928-A16 | reverse complement strand
AAGATTGCTCGTTTTTTTTACGGACTGGCTTACCTTATATAAATAGGTGTGCGTTTACCATAGCGCAAAGCACTAGAAGTGCCGGCAAAGCAGGCCCCTAGTGCTTTTTTTATAATGTTTGCCCGCCAAGGGTGGTGCCAAAGCAAAGCGGAAAAGTGCTGCTGTGTGAAGTAAAACATACGATTTACACAAATAATTAGTGAATAATTGTGTAAATTATGCATTGTGCTGTAAGGGAAAACTGGTTATACTTATCAGGAAAGACAAATTGTATACAATCAATATACAACTACAATACGAAGTTTTACTATTGCAAAGCGATAAACTTTGAAGAACCGGGAGGGATTTAATGGCAAGCAGTGCAGAAGCTCCATTGGTGCTAAAGCTGATGGAGACCCGGGTTTGGCGCACCTATCACGGTGGCAGGCGGCTGAATACTTGGCATGGACGCCCGGCTGGCGAAGATAGCGAGTACCCGGAGGACTGGATTGCCTCGGCGGTGAAAACCGGCAGAGAAATAGCGCCAGAAGAAGAGGGTTTTGGCCGTGAAGAGGGGTTAAGCTATGTGCTAACCCCACAAGGCACGCCGCTGGGGAGCCCACAGCAAACTTTGTATGCCCTGCTTAAACAACAGCCAGAAATTTTGCTGGGCAAGGCGCATCAAGGCCAGTACGGCAGCAGCATGGCGGTGTTAATTAAGCTTATCGATGCGGCAGAACGGCTTTCGATTCAGGTGCATCCAGACCAAACCTACGCAAAGGAAGTACTGCATTCTCCCTTTGGCAAAACAGAAGCCTGGCTGATTTTAAGTGACCAAGGGTTGCATGGAAAAAAACCATATATCTATTTGGGGTTTAAGCCGGGTATTACCCGTGAGGTGTGGAAGGATTTATTTGACAGGCAGGATATTGACGGTATGCTTGGCGCCATGCACCGGGTAGAAGTTAGCAAGGGGGATGTTTTTATTGTAAAAGGTGGCGTGCCCCATGCCATTGGCGCAGGTTGCTTTTTGCTAGAAATACAAGAACCGACAGACCTTACCATGCGCACCGAGCGTACCACTGTTTCGGGCAGCCCCATAGCAGACCGGCTTTGCCACCAGGGCGTAGGGTTCGAAAAAATGCTGGATTGTTTCCATTATGAGGGGTTGCCGCTACAAGAGGTTTTGCAGCGGTGGAAGCTGGCCCCAAAAGTGAAGAAGGCCGGAGACAATGAAGTTAGCACGCTGATTGATGATTTTGCCACCACTTTGTTTGGCATGCGTGAAGTTACGGTTGGCAACCGGTGGGCAGGAACAAGAGAAGGCGGGTTTTCGGTAGGAATTGTTACACAAGGGAAAGGGATTTTGCGCTGGGAAGGCGGGGAGTGCCTTGTGCAAAAAGGCGAATATCTTTTTTTTGCGGCAGCCCTTAAAAAGATAGAGATTATCTGTGATACAGGGCAGGAGGCATTTAAAATGATAGAATGCTTTCCGCCTAAAATATACCAAGGAAACACCGCATAAAGGCCAGTTTATAGTGTGAAAGCTTAATTTTGGGCGGTGCGGCCTAAAAAACCAGGAGGTAAAAGATTATGAGAGTAAGTTATGACGAAATGTATAACGCGTTAAAAGAGAGGTTGCTGAAATACGGCGCAAACGAAAAGGTGGCCGAAGGCTGTGCAAAAAACCTTACAGAAAACAGCCAGGGCGGCGTGTACTCTCACGGGCTTAACCGTTTTCCCAGGGTAATTGCAATGCTGAAAAGCGGCGTAATTAAGCCGGATAATGCGCCCCAGCTGGTTCAGGCTATGGGTGCCTTTGAGATTTGGGACGGCAACCAGGGTATGGGCAATACCAATGCCGAAATTTGCATGGACCGCGCGATTGAAATGGCAAAGAAAAACGGTGTTGGCTGCGTAGCGCTGCGCAACACAAACCACTGGCAGCGGGGCGGGGCCTTTGGTATTCAGGCAGCCAAAGCGGGTTGCGTGGGAATATGCTGGACCAACACGCAGCCCAACATGCCGGCATGGGGCGCTAAAGACCGCCACATTGGCAATAACCCCTTGGTAATGTGCTTACCGTACAAAGATGAATATGTTATGGTGGACGGCGCAATGGCACAGTTTTCTTACGGCGCAATAGAATCGGCCAGGTTGGAAGGCAGGCAGTTGCCGGTTGTGGGTGGGTATGACCAAGATGGCAACTTAACCACCGACCCTGCCGCCATTGAAAAAACCTGGCGGGTGCTGCCCATTGGCTTTTGGAAGGGCAGCGGATTTTCCATCATGATGGATATGATTGGTGCAGCGCTTTCGGATGGCAAAACGGTGAGTGACATTGGCCAGCAGGGCAATGTGCCAGAGGACGAATACAATTTAACCCAAGTGTTTATGGCTATTTCTATGCCAGACAAACAAGTGCAAGACGCCGCCGTGGCACGCGTAATTGAAGATATTAAATCCTCTCAGCGGGTAGATGAAGATAGAGAAATTTTATACCCCTGCGAAAAAGAGCTGGATATTTACCACGAGAACGTGAAAGAGGGGATACCGGTAAACGAAAAGATTTGGGCACAAGTGTTAGCCCTGTAGGCTAACATCAGAACAAGCGAACTTGGCCAATTTTTTATACCGAAACAGTAAAGGGGGCTGATTTTAAACGGTGATGCGGAATGGGATGTGATTTGTTTTAACAACCAAGCAAAGGATTGAGTAAATAAGGAGGGTATTATGGTAGAAATTATTATCGGCATTATTTTAATTCTTACGTTTTTCTTTTTGGTGTGGTACTGTATCAAATCGTACAATCTAATGGTTGGCTTTGCCCTAATGGCAACATTTTGGACCATATTGGCGCTGGTTGGCAATGCAATTTCCCCGGCGGCTACTATGGAAGGCAAAGGGATTATTGATGTTTTAGCAGATGTATTTACAGAAGGCCCCGGTGGGTACGCAAAATCCATTTTGGTAAACGTGTTTTTTGGCGCATTTTTTGGCCGTGTGCTAATAGAAACCGGAATTGCGGCCACGCTAATACGTAAAGTGGTAGAGCTAGGCGGAAACAAGCCCCGCATTACCATGAGCCTTTTGTGCATTGTAGTATCGATAATTTTCATGTCGATGACCGGCGTTGGCCCGGTAATTTCTATTGCGGTTATCGTGCTGCCCATCATGCTTTCTTTGGGCATTCCTTCGCCTGTGGCATTGTTTAGTTTTATGGGCTCTATTATGGCAGGCATTTTTGCCAATATTGTTAACTTCAAGCAGTTTCAAACCATTTATGCCGGCTTTAACCCAGACGCAGTGAACTATACCTACAACGATTATTTTACCATTGGCATGATTGGCCTGGTGGTAACCCTGATTGTTACGTTGGTGGTTTCTAACCTTGTTTTAAACAAAACCAAACTAAAAAAGGCGTGGGCAGTAGCGGCACCGGCACAAAACAACAATGCCCCGGCAATTTCGTGGATTGCGGTGGTTATGCCCGTGCTTGGCGTGGTTCTGTTCAAACTTCCCATCATTTTGGGCTTTTTGCTGGCCGGCGTATATGCGGTAATTACCACCGGCAGAATGAAGGGCGGCTACATTGATGTTTGCCGGATGTTTGCTAAATTTTTTACAGATGGCGCAGTGGACGTAGCACCGATGATTGGCTTTTTGCTAACCCTGGCAATGTTTAACAATGCGGCAAAATATGCAGCGCCATATTTTACGGCAATTATGGGCGGGTTTATCCCGCAAACCACCTTGTTAATGTGCGTTGCCTTTGCGGTATTGGCCCCGCTGGGCTTCTTCCGTGGCCCGATGAACCTTGTGGGCAGCGGCACGGCCATTTTGGCGGTGGTAATATCCATGTTGCCGGGCGCACCGGTGGCCTTCCTGTATCCGTTGTTTGCCATTACCACCATTGCACCGCAGCACTTAGACATTACGCAGTCTTGGGTAGCATGGGGGTTGGGGTACACCAAGGTTTCTTCCAAAGACTATATGAAAATGTCTATTCCCACCGGATGGATTGTTTGTATTATTATGTGCCTTGTAGTTTATATTTTGCAGGGCAGCGTAAGCCTTATATAAAACCAGCTTTATTTAAAATGGCTTTGCCAGGGCGCAACAGTAAGGTGCCTTTGAATAAAGCTTTGAATTAGAACATATTGTGGGCTGGCAGGGATAACCCGCTGGCCCACAATTCCAATATTTAGAACGGAGGGCTTGGATAGCATGGAAAGACTTGTTAGAATGGGCATTGACGTTGGCGGTACCCATACAAAAGCAGTGGCAATAGACAATGCCACCCACGAGATTATCGGAAAATCCTCGGTAAAAACCACCCACGACCATGAGCGGGGGGTGGCGGCTGGCGTGGTAGCTTCCTTTCAAAACTGCCTGCAAGAAAACAATATCCATCCGGATGAGGTGGTATTTGTTGCTCACTCTACCACCCAGGCCACCAATGCGCTAATTGAGGGCGATGTGGCAAAGGTTGGCATTGTTGGCATGGCCAAAGGCGGGCTTGAGGGGTTTCTTGCAAAAAAGCAGCTAAAAATTGATGATATAGACCTGGGAAATAAAAAAACAATCGAAATTGTTAACGATTTTATCAATGTGAAAAAGCTGGACAGAGGAACGGTAGAGGATTCTATTGCAAAACTGCAAGGCGAAGGGGCAAAGGTCATCGTTTCTTCCATGGCGTTTGGCGTGGATGACGGCGGCCCGGAAGAAGTGGTGTACGAGGTGGCCAGCAAACGGGATATTCCCTCCACCATGGCTTCGGATATTACCAAGCTGTATGGCCTTACCCGGCGCACCACCACGGCGGCTATCAACGCCTCTATTTTGCCCAAAATGCTAGATACTGCCAACTCTACCGAGGCCTCGGTTCGCGAGGCGGGAGTAAATGTGCCGCTAATGATTATGCGCGGCGACGGCGGCGTTATGGAAATAAACGAGATGAAAAAACGCCCGGTGCTTACCATGCTTTCTGGGCCGGCGGCGTCGGTTATGGGCTCCCTTATGTATCTGCGTGCCTCTAACGGCGTGTACTTTGAGGTTGGCGGAACCACCACCAATATTGGCGTTATTAAAAATGGCCGCCCTGCCATAGATTATTCCATTGTGGGGGGGCACTCTACTTACATTTCTTCTTTAGATGTGCGGGTGTTGGGCGTGGCAGGTGGCTCTATGGTGCGTGCCAACAAGCAGGGAATTGTGGATGTAGGGCCACGGTCTGCCCATATTGCAGGCCTTGACTATGCGGTGTTTACCGACCCTGAAAAAATTAAGGGCCCGCAGGTAGAATTCTTCTCGCCCAAACCCGGAGACCCCGACGACTATGTGCGTATTCGCATGGAGGATGGGTCTGCGGTTACCATAACAAACTCTTGTGCGGCAAACGTACTGGGGCTTTGTAACCCCGAGCATTTTTCTTGTGGCATCGCAGCTTCTGCCAACAAAGCCATGCAAGCCCTGGCAGACTATTGCGGCACCACAATAAAAGACATAGCTACCCAAATTATGGAGCGTGCCTATGCGAAGATTGAGCCGGTGATTTTGGAACTGGCTGAAAAATACCAGCTGGAAAAAGAACAGATTTCTTTGGTAGGCGTGGGTGGCGGTGCGGCCTCTCTTATTATTTATTTTAGCGATAAAATGGGCGTAAAATACTCTATACCAGAAAACGCAGAGGTAATTTCCTCTATCGGCGTTGCGCTCTCTATGGTGCGGGACGTGGTGGAACGCATTTTGCCAAGCCCCTCGAAGGAGGACATTGCCGCCATTAAAAATGAGGCAATGAACAAAGCGATAGAGTCTGGCGCTACGCCAGAATCTGTGGAAATCCATATTGAAATTGACCCCCAAACCTCGAAGGTTACCGCCATTGCAACTGGCTCTACCGAGGTGAAAACGGCCGACCTGATGCAGGAATGCAGCGCAGAAGAGGCGTTGCAGCTGGCGGCAGAGGATATGCGGCTAAGTGTGGAAGAGGTAACCCTGCAGGCGCAAAGCAATTATTTTTATGTTTGCGGCGAAAAACGGCTGGACGACAAGCCGGGGGCGGTTCGCATTGTGGATAACAAGGGCTTTATTAAGGTGCAGCGTGGCAATGCCAAATGCATAAAAGCCAAAGCGAAGGACTATTTGGAGGCAGTGGGGCAACTGTGGGAAGACCTTGCCGTGTACGAAAGCGAGCGCATTGCCCGCCCCGATTTTTACCTTTGCATGGGCGCCAGAGTAATGGATTTTTCGGCGCAGGAATTTGAACAGCTAGAGCTGCTGATGGATTTGGAGGTTTCTGCCTTAAACCCAGAGGATGAGGTGCTGATAACCGCAGCCAATGTAAAGCAAAAATAGCAGGCAGCCCTAAAAAAGCCGCCATTGGCATCCCCCCAATGGCGGCAAAATATACAGGATAGAAAGGGATTTTTATGGAGATTCGTTATGATGTTTCCCCACAGGAGTTTGCCGGTTATAAAACGCAGCAGCTGCGAGATGGCTTTCTGATATCGGACCTGTACCAGGCAGACAAGGTGCGTGGAATTTATAGCCATGTAAACCGCACGGTGGTGTTGGGCATTATGCCGGTAAACACCGAAATTGTTTTGGACGACAGCACAGAAGTTTGGGAAAATTTTGGCACAAAAACATTTTTTGAACGCCGCGAAGCAGGCTTTTTTAACATTGGCGGGCCGGGTGGGTGCCGGGTAAACGGGAAGGAATACCCACTAGAGAGGAAGGACTGCATCTATGTTGGAAAAGAGGCACAGGACGTTACCTTTTATAGCAACGATGCAGAAAACCCCGCAAAGTTTTACGGTGTTTCGGCCCCGGCCCACCACCCTTACGAAACCCGGCTGGTAACCATGGCGCAAGCTAATAAAATAGAAACCGGCAGCGCAGAAAACGCCAGCCAGCGGCAGGTATACCAGTTTATTCATCCAGATGTAATGCCCTCTTGCCAACTAAGCATGGGCTTTACAGTGCTGGCCCCCGGCAATGTGTGGAACACGGTGCCGCCGCATTTACATGCGCGCCGCAACGAAATTTACACCTATTTTGACCTGCCAAAGGATGAGCTGGTGTTTCACTTTTTGGGCGCGCCAGAGGAAACAAGGCATCTGGTGGTTCGCAACGAAGAAGCGGTGCTTCACCCCAGCTGGAGTTTGCACACAGGATGCGCTACAGCAGCGTATATACAGCTTTGGGCAACAACCGGCGAAAACCTGGATTCCTCGGATGTAGACGGTGTGGACATTGCATTGCTACGCTAAACAGCTATAATAAACACACTTGGAGCTGTGCGCTACAAAATGACAAGTGCTGGTTTGCTGTGCATATTGTGCAAGCGGCGAAAACGTGGAGTGAGTATATGAAGCAGACACAGGCACTGGATAGCGTTGCCTATGAAATGATTAAGCAAAAAATTATGGATGGCACCTACAAAATGAGGCAGCCCCTGCGGGAAGAGACTTTGGCAGAGGAGCTGCAAATTAGCCGCACGCCAATTCGTCAGGCATTGCGCCAGCTAGAGGGAGAAGATTTTGTAGAAATCATCTCTTTTCGGGGGTGCTTTGTTCGGGAGCTTACGACGGATGATATTCGTGAAATTTATTTAATTCGCAGCGCCTTAGAAAGTGCCTGCGCCCGTGCGGTAACCCCTATTATTAGCGCTGCGAATATCGATTTGCTGACAATGAGCCAACAAGAGGCAGAGCAGCTGGCGTCTTTGGCAAACTACGAAGAATCTAGAGAAATTGGGAGAAGATTGCATACCGTGTGCATTGAGGTAGGCGGCGGCCGCAGGGTGCAAAAAATTCTGAAAAATCTTTCGGAACAGATTGACCGGCTGGACTATCTTTCTGCCCAGGTGCCAGGGCGGCTAGAGCGCTCTAACCAAGAGCATGCCACCATTTTACAGGCAATTATTGGCAGAGATGCCGACAAGGTAGAAAGCTTGATGCGGCAGCATATTATGAGCACCTGCGAAGATGTGATTATGGCTGTGCGCAACGAGATATCCCCCTTGTACTATACCTCCCCTTAAAGGGGCGGCGGGGGCTGTTAGGCTGTCAAAGAACACCCATTTTGCTTTTAAAAGCGGGGAATGGGGCTTGGGGAAGTGGGGCGGCAGCCCTCTTCCCCATTTTTAATAATCAATATTTTGCCGGTAATAGGGTGTTTTTTGGAGTGTTGCTTCCCTCAAAATATTGCTGTCAGCTTGCAAAAAAGTGGTCTTTTACTTTTTTGACAAGCTAACAGCCCCACCCCTTTGCTTGCAAAGGGGTGGGGCTGTTTTGCCGGTATTAAAACAGACAAAAAACTATATCATTTCTTTTATATTGTCAGGGATAATCAGTTCGGCTTCGGTGGCCTGCTGAATTTCTTCCAGCGTAAATTCGGGGTTGTACTCCACCAATACCAGCCCGTTGTCGGTTACTTCCATAACGCCCATTTCGGTAATAATTTGGGTTATGCAGTGCACCGCAGTTAGTGGCAGGCGGCATTTTTTTAGTATTTTATGGTTGCCCCTTGCAGTGTGCTCCATTGCTACAATAACCTTTTTAGCACCAACCACAAGGTCCATAGCTCCACCCATGCCCGGCACCTTTTTGCCCGGAATAATCCAGTTGGCAAGGTTGCCCTCTTGGTCTACCTCTAATGCGCCTAAAATGGTGCAGTCTACATGGCCGCCACGTATTAACCCAAAGCTAACGCTAGAATCGATATAAGCGCCGGTGGCAGAAACCATGGCGGGTGCCCCGCCGGCATCGGTTACGTGCAAAGGGTCTGCTTGTTCGGGGCTGGGCTTTGGCCCGGTGCCAATAATCCCGTTTTCAGATTGCAGCACCAAATGAACATCTTCTGGCAAAAAGCTTGGCACCAAGGTGGGAAGCCCGATGCCCAGGTTTACCACATCGCCGTCGCGCAGCTCTTTTGCCACACGTTTTGCAATAAATTCTTTTGCATTTTCCATCTTTAACCCTCCTCTGGCGTGGCCACGTAGTCAACCAAAATGCCGGATGTTATAATATCCTCTGGCAAAATATCGCCGGTTTTTACCACGTGTTCGGCCTCGGCAATTACCGTATCGGCAGCGGTGGCCATTACCTCGCTAAAATTGCGGGTGGTGCCCTTGTACCAAATGTTGCCGTGGGTGTCTATTGTGTGGCCGCTTAGCAGTGCAAAATCGGCTTTCAGGGGTCGCTCTAGCAAATAGGTTCGGCCGTCTACCTCTACAATACTATGCACATGCTCGCTGTCTTCTACAATGGTGCCAACGCCGGTAGGGGTAAGCACGCCGCCCAGCCCTGCGCCGCCTGCCCGTATCATCTCTACCATGCTACCCTGGGGTATTAGCACCAGCTCCAGTGTACCCTCGTTCATTTGCTGGGCAACCTCGGGGTTTAGGCCTACGTGGGTGGCATAAAGCTTTTTAATTTGCTTGTTGTGTATAAGCTTTGCCACACCATAAAAATCGTCTTTATCGGGTCCGTTCGGCATCGAGGCATCGTTCGAAATCATGGTAAGGTTTTTGGTGCCCAGCTTTGCAAGCTCGGCAATTACCTTGTGCGCATTGCCGCAGCCCATAAAGCCGCCAAACATAATGCTGGCGCCATCGGGGATAAGGGCGGCCGCCTCTTTGGGAGAAATAAATTTGGCCATGCTATAGCTCCTTTTTATTTTTTACTGTTGGGTGTGTTGCCTTGCAAAGTGCATCAGCATTTTTCAAATACGGTGGCTATGCCCATGCCGCCGCCAATGCAAAGGGTTGCAAGGCCCTTGTGGGTGTCTTCTCGTTTTTGCATTTCGTGCAAAAGGGTAACAATAATGCGCGCGCCCGAAGCGCCAATTGGGTGCCCCAGCGCAATAGCGCCGCCGTTTACGTTCACCTTTTCCATGGCAAAGTTTAAATCTTTAGCTACGGCCAACGCTTGCGCAGCAAAGGCTTCGTTGGCCTCCACAAGGTCTATTTCTTGCATAGAAAGGCCGGCCTTTTGCAGTGCATTTTGGGTGGCGCCCACGGGGCCAACACCCATAATAGAAGGATCGACCCCGGCTTGCCCCCAGCCAACGAGCTTGGCCATGGGCGTAAGGCCTAGTTTTTTCACTGCGTCGCCACTGGCCAGCACAATGGCAGCCGCGCCATCGTTAATGCCAGAGGAAGTGCCCGCCGTTACACTGCCGCCGTCGCGTTTAAAAGCGGGGCGCAGTTTTTGCAGTGCCTCTAAACTGGTGGCACGTGGGTATTCATCTGTATCAAAGGTAATGGTTTCTTTTTTTAGTGGAATTTCCACGGGGGTAATTTCCTCGCGGAATGCGCCCTTTGCCAGTGCGTTTTGCGCCTTGGTTTGAGAATCCAGCGCAAAAGCATCCATTTCTTCACGGCTGATATCCCACTGTTCGGCCACGTTTTCGGCTGTTACACCCATGTGGTAGTTGTTGTAAATATCCCACAACCCGTCCTGAATCATGCTGTCTATAAGTTTGCTTTCGCCCATGCGTGCACCCCAGCGGGCAGCAGGCATAAGGTAAGCCGAAGCCGACATATTTTCGGTGCCGCCGGCCACAACAATTTCAGCGTCGCCGCTTAAAATAGAGCGGGCAGATTCTACCACTGTTTTCATGCCGGAGCCGCAAACCATGTTTATGGTGGTGGCCGGCACCTCTACCGGTACACCTGCCCCAAGCGAAGCTTGGCGCGCAACGTTTTGCCCAAGGCCAGCGGCCAGCACACAGCCAAAAAATACTTCGTCCACCTCGGCCGGGTTTACCCGGGCACGTTTTAGTGCGTCTTCAATAACGGTAGCACCCAGCTTTGCTGCCGGCACGTCTTTTAACGTGCCGCCAAAGCTGCCAATAGCGGTACGGCAGCAAGATACCACATATACCTCTTTCATTGTTTTCCCTCGCTATTCACTTGTGTTTGGTGTTTTTGTAAACCGCCGGTGCCTGCCCAAACAAACTATGCTGGGCAGGCCGGCGCTATAACATTAAATAAAAATACCCCAGATTAAAGCCAACGCCAACGAGGCGATAATCGGAATGATGCAGGTGGTAACGCAGATATCCCAATAGGATTCTTTATGTGTGCAACGCGAAACCGCGAGCAGGGTAAGTACCGCACCGTTATGGGGCAGGGTGTCTAGCCCGCCAGAAGAAATAGAGGCGATACGGTGCAGATATTCAGGGTTTAAGCCAATTTGCTGGGCCCGTGCCAAATATTGCGAAGCCAGTGCTTCTAGCGCAATAGACATACCGCCCGAAGCAGAGCCAGTTGCGCCGGCCAGCACGTTAACGGCCACAGCCTCCGAAAACAGGATGCTGCCGGGCATGTTCATCATAACGCCGGTAAGGGTAGCAAACCCGGGCACTGCTTTTACCACTGCGCCAAAACCAACCGCGGCCGAGGTGTTCATGATAGCACCCAGCGAACCGCTGGCGCCTTCGTTAATAGACGGCAACAATACTTTGTATTGCTTAATGTTAATAAGGCAGCAAACAATAATGCCGGCCATAAGCGAAACCACGATGTGCTGTTTTACAACGTTTAGCATAACAACAACGGTTATAACCGGCAGCAAGCCGGCCAACCAGTGCCAAGAGGGAAGGGCGCTGCGGTCGAATTTAGATTCGACAAATTTGTCGTCTTCTTCAAAAACACGGCCTTCTTTGCGTGCTTTGCGTGCCCGCCACTCTAGGTACAAATAGCCCGGTACACCCATAAGAATAACCGCCACAATAGACATAACCGGAGCCGCCATAGGGGTGGTGCCGTAAAACTGCATGGGAATGAGGTTTTGAATTTGCGGCGTGCCGGGCACGGCTGTCATGGTAATGCCAAAAGCGCCAAAAGCAATGGCGCCGGGCAGCAGGGTGCGGGGCAGGTTGGCCGCACGGTAAATGGCGTAGCCCATGGGGTAAATTACAAAAACAACCACAAATAGCGAAATGCCGCCATAGGTCATAAGCATGCAGGGCAGTACAACGGCCAAAACGGCACGTTTTTCGCCAATTAGTTTAACCAGGGCATTGGCCAAAGAGCGGGCCGAACCGGTCATATCCATAACTTTGCCGTAAACCGCCCCTAAAAAGAACGCCGGGAACCAGGTAACAACATAGCCGGCTAAACCCTCCATATAGTTGCCAATGTAAGTGTCTAAAACATTTAAGCCGCCAAACAGGGCCACTACCGCAGCGCAAAGCGGCGCCACCCAAATAATAGAATGACCCTTGTAAGCAAGGAACATAAGTAGAACCAGGCCAACAAAAATTCCTACCAATGATAAATTCATAATTTATTCTCCTGTTATACAAATAATAAGAAACCCTTTATTTTGTGCATGGATATAACGGTTTGGAAATGTTTTATCCGGCAGTCCAGCCGCCATCTACCGGAATAGCCGCACCGGTAATCGAATCGGCCGCGCTGGAGCAAAGGAACTTGGCGATATCGGCAATGGTTTTAGGTTCTAACAATTTTTTGATGCTGGATTTTACCAACATAATGTTGGAGATAACCTCTTGTTCGCTAATGCCGTGGGTTTTTGCTTGGTCGGCAATTTGGTTATCTACCAGGGGGGTGCGCACATAGGCCGGGCAAATAGAGTTAACCGTAATACCAAGGGGGCCGCCCTCTAGCCCGGTTACCTTGGTAAGGCCGGTTAAGCCGTGCTTGGCCGAAACATAGGCCGATTTAAACTCGGAAGCAACCAGGCCGTGAATAGAGTTTAGGTTGATGATGCGACCCCAGCCGTTTTCCTTCATAGAAGGCCACACATATTTAGTAAGGTAGAAGGGGGCCGAAAGCATGAGGGATATGATGAAATCCCACCGGTCTTCGGGGAAGGTATCGATGGGAGAAACGGTTTGAACCCCCGCCACGTTTACCAAAACGTCTACACGCCCGTATTTTTCCAAAACAAAATCTACCAGTGCTTTACAGCCTTCACGCTTGCTTAAATCGGCAGTGAAATAGCTTTGCCCAATTTTTTCTGCTTCCTCCCGCAGCTTTTGCTCGTTAACGTCGGCCAGCACTACCCGTGCGCCGTCTGCCGCAAATTCTTGCGCAACGCTTAGGCCAATGCCGCTGGCTGCCCCTGTAACAATGGTTACTTTTTCTTTTAACATACAAAACCCTCCTTTTTATAATAGTGGTGCTTACTAAATACATAAGCAAAATGCGTGCCAACTTTGTAAACGCAGCTGGGCGTGGGTTAAAAGGGGACTTTGCAATAAAAAAGCAGGGCTACATTTGCTGGTGGGGCGCAAAATGTAAAGGTTTCCGTACAATATAAAAAAAATGCGCATAAGTTGTACGGAAACCCGAACAACTTATGCGCAATTGACCCAAAAAGCGACATAGAATGTTAACAAATAGTTAATTATTTATCAGAGATATTGTGTTTTTCCATTTTTTCGTACAGAGAGGTGCGGCTAATTTGCAGCGCCACCGCTGCCTTGGTTTTGTTGTACCGGTGGTTGCGCAAAGCATTTAAAACAAGCTGCTTTTCGTACATATCAAGCGAATCTTTTAGGTTTTGAGGCGGCGAGAAGTTTTCTTCGGCCCCAAGGCCGCCGTAGCCGGTAACACGGGGCGGCAGCTGCTCTGGCTGAATGATTTTATCGGGGCCCATAAAGTTGATGGCACTTTCCAGCACGTTTTCCAGCTCTCGCACATTACCCGGCCAGCTGTAGCGCCGCAAAAAGGCGTTGGCAGCATCCGAAAGCTCAACATCTCGCAGATGCTCGCGCCGGCTTATTTTTTCTATTAGGTAGCGGGCCAATAGTGGGATATCGCCCCGCCGTTTGCGCAGTGGTGGAATATCGAACACAACCACATTCAGGCGGTAGTACAGGTCGGCCCTAAATTCTCCGCTTTCTAGCATGTGTTGCAGGTTGCGGTTGGTGGCCGCAATTACGCGCACGTCCACCTTTTCGGTGGTGTTAGAGCCAAGGCGGGTTACCTCTCTGCTTTGCAAAAAACGCAGCAATTTTACCTGCAAGGGCAGGGGCAATTCGCCAATTTCATCTAAAAAGATGGTGCCGCCGTCGGCTGCTTTTAACAGGCCAATTTTGCCCTCGCGCCGGGCACCGGTAAAAGCCCCGTGCAGGTACCCAAATAGTTCCGATTCTAAAAGATCTTGCGGAATGGCCCCGCAGTTTAGGGTTAAAAATGGCTGGTGGCGCCGGCGGCTGGCATGGTGCACAGCATGGGCAAAAAGTTCTTTGCCGGTGCCGCTTTCGCCCAAAATAAGCACGTTAGAATAGGTGTTTGACACGCGCGAAATCATTTGGATTAGCGCAAGCATTTGGGGGTCCTGCGTAATAATATCCTCTGTAGAAAAGTGGGGGCGATGGTTTTCGCTAAAGCTTTTTTTATACGAGCTTAATTCTTTTTCCATGTCTTCAATTTTTTCATATAGGTCACGCAAATCGTCAATATCCTTAAAAAGCACCCGGCCAAAAGCGCCAATAATTTCCCCATTTTTGTATAGGGGAATGCGGGAGGCGATCATGTTAGCGCCACGAATGATGTGGGGCTGGGCTAGTTCGGCTTTGCCGGTTTTTAAAACAACGGGCAGGCGTGTGTTTTCCACTACCTCGGTAACGTGTTTGCCAATGGCCTCTTTTTGGTCTACACGCAAAAAATCGGCATATGCTTTAGATAACACTTCGATATAGCCGCCTCTGTCTACAAAAATAATGCACTCGCCGGTGGAATTTAAAAAGGTATCCAGAATCGCCTCGATATCCAGCATACCATTGCGCAGTAAATGACCTTCCATTGTACAACTCTCCTGCAAATTATATTTTTTAGTAGGGCAATGTGGGTGGCGCGGCCTATTGGCTGGCAGCCACTAAAGGCACCCAAATACTTGGCTTATGCCATGCAAAAGCCACAGGGTTCACTTGTTATAAAATCCGTACAATCATAAAAATCTATTTGTGTAAAGTATACATAATTATATGCTTTGTTGCAAATAAATTACGGAAAATAAAACAGAATTAGTGAGATCTGCTATATCTGCCGAATGGGCTGTTGCCTTAAAGCCTACATTGTTTAAAGGCAGGGCAGGGGGTAGAAGTATTTTGCACACCCCCCTTGGCAATGGGCAAATAAAGAATCCCCCTGCTTCGTGTTGAAGCAGGGGGCGCGGAAAACTAGAGATTGGTTTTACTCGGCATACTCTTGGTCGTCCTGGTCGTCTTCGCTGTTTCTGCGTGATGCCAAGGTGAACACCATGAGCAGAACCTGCACAACTAGCAGGGCAATTAGTAGCAGGGTCCACTTATTGGTAAGCACCATGGTGCCGCTAAAGTTAGAGGTAAGTAGTAAAATTACCACCGTGGCAATGCCAGCCAAAATGCTAAGGATGCGTGTTACAAGGCCTTTGTTGGCTTTGCGGGTAAACACGCCAATTAGCATAGCAAGGGCAACAATAGCAGCCGCAATGCCGGCCAAAAGGTTTAGCAGTGCCCAGTTGTTTTGTGGGCCGGCAGCGGGGGTATCGCCCGGGTTAATAATGGCTACCGGGGCCGATGTGCCAGCGCCGCTTGCTGCCGAGGACACGGCCGCCGAAGAACTTGCCACCACCCCAGCGCTGCTGCTGGCCGGTGCCGAAGAAGCACTGCTGGCACTTGCGGCGCTAGAAGAACTGGCAGCAGAAGAACTGCTGGCCGGCGGTACC
>JAJDJP010000033.1 GCA_030267215.1 Ruminococcaceae bacterium OttesenSCG-928-A16 | reverse complement strand
TTTGTGGGACGCACTGGACTTTTTGGAAAAAAGCAAAGAGGCAAACTGCCAACTAACCCTTGGCAAACAGGTTGCGGTTATTGGCGGCGGCGACGTTGCGATGGACTGCGCCCGTGCTGCCAAACGTGCCCCCGGCGTAGAAAGCGTAACCCTTGTATACCGCCGCACCCGCGAATTTATGCCCGCAGAACCCGAAGAAATACGCCTTGCCATCGAGGACGGCGTACAGGTTTTGGAACTGCACGCCCCCACCAGCTACAACAAAGAAACCCTTTGCTGCGAGCATATGGAGCTGGGAGACTGGGACGAAAGCGGCCGCCGTGGCATTAGCGGCACTGGCAAAACCACCAACCTAAAGTTCGACACCGTAATTTGTGCCGTGGGTGCCCGGGTAGATAATACCTTGTTTGAGGCTTCTGGCATAAAGCTGGACGGCCGTGGCCGCCCGGTGGTAAACACCGCCTGCGAAAGCAGCCTGCCCGGCGTGTATATTGCGGGCGACTGTAAGGCTGGCCCCTCTACCATTGTGGGCGCTATTGCCGACGCCAAATTTGCGGCCATCGACATTTTAACAAAGCTTGGCCTACCGAATGACTTTGTGCGGGTAAGCCAGCCCCAAAACCCAAACGACCTATACGACAAAAAAGGCATTTTGGTGCCCGGCAGCAAGCAGAACATCGATGGCCACCGCTGCCTTGCCTGCGACCAATTGTGCGAGCTTTGCTGCGACGTTTGCCCCAACCGTGCCAACGTGCGCATTGCTGTGCCCGGCTTTGCCGATGCCCACCAAATTTTGCATGTAGACGGCCTGTGTAACGAGTGCGGCAACTGCGGCATTTTTTGCCCCCATAAGGGAGACCCCTACAAAGATAAACTGACTGTTTTTTGGAGCGAGGAAGATTTTGAAGACTCTAGCAATCGTGGCTTTTTGCAACTGGCAAACGGCCAATATAAGCTGCGGCTAGAAGGTGGCAAAATTGTTACCTGCGCACTAAACGATGCACAGGTGCCACCACAAATTGCCACCTTTATTAAAACTGTAGTATCTGAATATCCATACTACCTAGGCCAGTAACAACCAACCCTGTTTCCCCGCCATCGGCGGGGAAACAGCCCTTTTAAGAGCCGTTCACCTTTTGTTGCTATAACGAAGTGTGAAAATTTTGATGTGAAATAGTAGCATAACGAAAAATTTACTTTGGAAATTAACCGGCACTAGATGCTGACAAACAATAAAAAGGCAACTGATATATATTTGCCACCAACAAAACCAAGTATATATACAATCCAGCACTCATTTTCAAGTGGTGTCATTCTGAGGGCGTTTTTGCCCGAAGAATCTTATACTATTGCTTCAAAAAAAGATTCTTCACTTCATTCAGAATGACAGTGGTTATCTATGAAAATTGATTTCCGTGATTTAAATCAAACTACTAGTTGGTAAAGGAGCAATTCTATGTACACACTTACTGTAAATGGCAAAACCGTAAGCTGCCAGCAAAACAAAAAATTGTTGCCCTTTTTGCGGGACGATTTGCGAATTACCTCTGCCAAAGATGGTTGCGGCAGCGGTGCCTGTGGTGCCTGCACGGTTTTGGTAGATGGCAAGGCCACCCGTGCCTGCCTTTTTACGCTGGAAAAGCTGCAGGGCAAAAACGTTATTACCGTAGAGGGCCTTACCCCGCGCGAGCGTGAGGTGTTTGCCTATGCATTTGCCGAAACTGGCGCTGTGCAATGCGGGTTTTGCATACCCGGCATGGTAATTAGCGCCAAAGCGTTAATAGGCCAAACCCCAAATCCCAGCAGTAGCGAGGTTAAAAAAGCCTTGCGTGGCAACATTTGCCGCTGCACCGGCTATGTTAAAATAGAAGAAGCCGTGCTGTTGGCCGCCAAGCTAATGCGCGAGGGCACCCCGGTGCCCCACCGCGAATGCAAAGGCCTTTTGGGCGATGATTTGCAACGGGTGGACGCCGAGGCTAAAACCCTTGGCACCGGCCTGTATGTAGATGATATTGTGGTACCGGGTATGCTGTATGCCTCGGCGGTGCGCACCGCACACCCACGTGCCAAAATATTGGCTATTAACACCGAAGAAGCCAAAGCCCACCCCGACTGCATCGCCGTGCTTACCCGCAAAGACGTGCCCGGCAACAATAAAATTGGCCATCTCGAGTTTATATCTGACTGGGACGTGATGATTGCGGTGGGCGACATTACCCGTTATGTGGGCGATGCACTAGCCATTGTGGTTAGCCGCCAAAAAGAAACACTGGACGAGATTAAGCAGCTGGTGCAGGTAGAGTACGAGGTGCTAAAACCGCTTACCTCGCCCACCATGGCATTGGCCCCCGGTGCCCCCAAGCTGCACGAAAAAGGCAACATTCTTTCGCACGAGCATTTGGTGCGCGGCAACGTAGAAGAAGCGCTTAAAAAAGCCGCCCATGTGGTTACCAACCATTACTCGGTGCCGTTTACCGAGCACGCTTTTATGGAGCCTGAATGTGCCATTGCCATGCCTGAAGGCGACGACGGCATTTTGCTGTACACCGCCGGGCAAAGCATTTACGATGAACAACGGGAAATTGCCCGCATGTTGGGTATAAAACCCGAAAAAGTACACGTGCAAGGCCAGCTTGTGGGTGGTGGTTTTGGCGGCAAAGAGGACATGAGCGTTCAACACCATGCTGCCCTTGCCGCTTGGCACCTAAAGCAGCCGGTTAAGGTGCTGTTTACCCGGCAAGAAAGCATAATGGTGCACCCTAAGCGCCATGCCATGGAGATGGACTTTACCACCGCCTGCGATGAAAACGGCTATCTACTTGCCACCAAGGCCGTGGTAGTTTCCGACACCGGGGCCTATGCCTCGCTGGGCGGGCCGGTTTTGCAGCGTGCCTGCACACATGCCGCCGGGCCTTACAACTACCAAAACATAGATATTGAGGGCACCGCCGTATACACCAACAACCCGCCCGCCGGCGCTTTTAGGGGCTTTGGGGTTAGCCAAACCGCTTTTGCCACCGAGATGAACCTGAACCTGCTGGCCGAAAAGGTGGGTATTTCCCCTTGGGAAATACGCTACCGCAACGCCATACGCCCCGGGCAGGTGTTAACCAACGGCCAAATTGCCGATGAAAGCACCGCGTTGGACAAATGCCTTGAAGCCGTAAAAGAAACCTTTGAAAATGCCAAATATGCTGGCATTGCAACCTCGTTTAAAAATGCCGGTATTGGCGTGGGCCTGCCAGACACCAGCCGCTGCATTATCTCGGTAGAAGGTGGCAAGGTGCATGTGCGCACCAGCGCCGCCTGCATTGGGCAGGGGCTTGCTACCGTTGCCACCCAAATTGCCTGCCAAACCCTTGGGCTGCCGCCACAGCTAATAGTGGTAGAAACGCCCGACACAAACCGCACCCCCAACGCCGGCACCACCACGGCCTCGCGCCAAACGGTGTTTACGGGCGAAGCTACCCGGCGGGCGGCGGGGTTGCTTAAAGCCGAACTGGACGCGGGCAAAACCCTTGCCCAGCTTGAGGGAAAAGAATTTTATGCCGAGTTTGACTACGAAACCGACAAGCTAGGCAGCGACAAACCAAACCCAATAAGCCACGTAGCTTACGGCTACGCCGCGCAGGTGGTGGTGCTAGATGAAATTGGCCGCATTGAAGAAGTGGCCGCCGCCTACGACCTTGGCCGGGTAATTAACCCCCGTGCCGCCGAGGGCCAGATAGAGGGTGGCATTGCCATGGGCCTTGGCTACGCCTTAACCGAAGATTACCCGCTGGAGGGTGGATACCCCAAAGCAACCTATGGCACACTGGGGCTCTTTCGTGCTACCGAAACCCCACCCATGAAGATATCTATGGTGAAGGGAAACGGTGGCGACAAAATAGCCTATGGAGCCAAAGGCGTGGGCGAGCTTGCCACCATACCCACCGCCCCTGCCGTGGGCGGCGCCTACTACAAGCTAGATGGCAAGCTGCGCACCAAGCTGCCGATGGAGGATACTTTTTATCGCAAAAAGAAATAGTGACTGGCGTGCTCAAAGCTTTTGCTTTGGGCATTGCCTATTTTTGCAAGTGATGGCAAAATGGTATATAGGATAGCAAATAAAGCGAGGAAACACAATGAAAAAACTGCTGATACAAAACGCAACCGTTGCCACCAGCACCGGGGTTTTTAACGGCGATGTGCTGGTGGAAGGTGAAACCATTGCGGCGGTGGGCCAAAACCTGCCCGCAAAGGGTGCCACCGTAATAAACGCTACCGGCGAGGTATTGCTGCCCGGCGGGGTAGACGCCCACACTCACTTTGATTTAGATGTTGGTTTTACCCGTGCCAGCGATGATTTTTACACCGGCAGCGTGGCGGCAGCCCACGGCGGCACCACCACTATCATAGACCATATGGCTTTTGGCCCTGCCGGTTGCCGGCTAACCCACCAGGTGGGTGTATACCACCAGCTGGCCAAAGATTGCGTAATTGACTATGCCCTGCACGGGGTAATACAGCATGTAGATGAGCAGGTGCTGGAAGATATGGCATTGCTGCGCGATGAGGAGGGCATTACCAGCCACAAGGTTTACCTTACCTACGCCGACATGCTGAATGATGCCGAAGTGCTGGCCGTGTTACAACGTGCAAAACAGCTGGGTGTTACGGTTTGCGCCCACTGCGAAAACGATGCCATTGTAAACAGCTTGCGTGCCCAATTTGTGGCAAGCGGCAAAACCGCTGCTAAATACCACCCGCTTAGCCGCCCGGCCGAGGCCGAGGCCGAAGCTATTTTTCGGTTTTTAAGCCTTGCCAAAGCCGCCGGCGAAGCCAAGGTATACGTGGTGCATCTTTCTACTGCGCTGGGCTTGCAGGCCATTGCCCTGCAACGTGCGGCCGGCCAGCAAAATATTTTTGCCGAAACCTGCCCCCAATACCTGCTGCTAAACGATGCCCTGTACGACGACCCCGCCGAAGGGCTGAAATACCTGATGAGCCCCCCTTTGCGTAAAACCGCCGATGAAGCCATGTTGTGGGCCGGCCTGCAAACTGGCGAAATTGACACCATTGGCACCGACCATTGCCCCTTCTTGCTGCACCCGCAAAAACAGCGTGGAAAAGACGACTTTACACAAGCACCAAATGGGGCGCCAGGGGTGGAGCTTCGCATGCCACTGCTGTTTTCGGAGGGGTACAAAAAAGGGCGGCTTACCCTGCCCGAGGTAGTGCGCACCTGCTGCACCCGCCCCGCCGAAATATTTGGTATAGCCCCCCAAAAAGGCGATATACAGGTGGGGGCCGATGCCGACCTTGTGCTGTTTAACCCCGACGAAGAATGGACCGTAACCCACGCCGATTTGCACGAGAATGTGGACTACACCCCCTACGAGGGCATGCAGCTTTGCGGCAAGCCAGTTTTAACCATTGCACGTGGCCAGGTAATTGTTAAAAACGGCAAATTTACCGGGGCTGCTGGCCGTGGCAAATACCTGCACCGGCATGTGTAGTATAGGTGGGCGGTAATTGCTTTTATTTAAGCCAAACGGCCGGGTATGGTGTAAGTGCTTACACCATACCCGGCCGTTTAATGCATCTAAATGTATTAGGCCAGTGGCAAACCAAAACCCATTGCTTTACAAAAATACGGGCAACAGGTTTTGGTTTTTTATCTTGTTACTCTGCAAACATCGGGGTAGAAAGGTAGCGGTCGCCGGTATCGGGCAGCAAAACCACAATGGTTTTGCCAGCGTTTTCGGGGCGCTGGGCAAGTTGTATTGCCGCAAAAACTGCCGCCCCCGAAGAAATACCCACCAAAAATCCTTCCCGCTGGGCAATGCGGCGGCCGGTTGCAAAAGCGTCTTGGTTGCTTACCGTAATCACTTCATCGTACACCTTGGTATCTAGGGCTTTGGGCACAAAACCAGCGCCAATGCCCTGTATTTTATGCGGCCCTGCCGTACCTTGCGAAAGTACTGGCGAATCGGCAGGTTCTACCGCAACCACCTGAACCGCCGGGTTTTTGCTTTTTAGATAATGCCCAACACCGGTAACGGTGCCGCCAGTGCCCACGCCCGCCACAAAAATGTCCACCTTGCCATCGGTGTCGTCCCAAATTTCGGGGCCGGTGGTTTTTTGGTGTATGGCAGGGTTTGCGGGGTTTTCAAACTGGCCGGGTATAAAGCTATTTGGGGTTTCTTCTGCCAGCTGGTTGGCTTTTTCAATGGCGCCTTTCATGCCTTTGGCGCCTTCGGTAAGCACCAGTTGCGCCCCAAAAGCACGCAGCATGTTGCGGCGCTCTACACTCATGGTATCGGGCATGGTTAAAATAACACGGTAGCCACGTGCTGCCCCCACAAGCGCCAGCCCAATGCCGGTATTGCCCGATGTCGGCTCAATAATCACTGCACCAGGTTTCAGCTTGCCCTCGGCTTCAGCAGCATCTAGCATGGCTTTGGCAATGCGGTCCTTCACGCTGCCGCCGGGGTTCATATATTCTAGTTTACCCAGCAGGATTGCGTTTAAGTTTTCTTCTTTTTCAATATGCGAAAGTTCTATCAGCGGGGTGCCACCAATCAAATCGGTAACATTTTTGGCTATTTTGGCCATTTGGGTTCACGTCCTTATTCTAGTAGTCTGCCGTCCTATTCAATTTTTCCAGTGCTGTTGTAAGGTCAAACAAAATATCATCAATGTGCTCGGCCCCAACCGAAAGCCGGATGGTGCCCGGCCGAATACCAACCTCGGCCAGCTCCTGCTCATTCATTTGCGAATGGGTGGTGGAGGCCGGATGAATTACCAGCGATTTTACGTCGGCCACATTGGCAAGCAGCGAAAAAATTTGCAAATGATCTACAAATTTTTTGGCCTGCTCTTCCCCACCTTTTACCTCTATGGTAAAAATAGAACCCGCCCCCTTGGGGAAGTAACGCTTATACAACGCATGCCCCGGGTGCTGCGGCAAGGCAGGGTGGTTTACTTTTTCTATTTTGGGGTGTTTGGCCAGCACCTCCACTACTTTCAGCGCATTTTCTACCTGCCGCTCTACCCGTAAAGAGAGGGTTTCGAGCCCTTGCAGCAATAAAAAAGCGTTGAATGGCGAAATGGTGGCCCCGGTATCCCGCAGCAAAATAGCACGCACACGGGTTACAAAAGCCGCCGGTCCGGCTGCATCGGCAAAACAAACTCCGTGGTAGCTTGGGTCTGGCTGCGAAAGCTGGGGAAACCGGCCCGAAGCCGCCCAATCGAACTTGCCGCCCTCTACAATAACGCCGCCAAGGCTGGTGCCGTGGCCCCCCATAAATTTAGTGGCAGAATGCACCACAATATCGGCCCCGTGCTGCAAGGGGCGCAACAGGCACGGCGGGGTAAATGTGCTATCTATTACCAGCGGCACACCGTGCTTGTGGGCAATAGCCGCAATGGCCTCTATGTCCACAAGGTCACAGTTCGGGTTGCCCATCGATTCTATAAACACAGCCTTGGTATCGGGCCGTATAGCGGCCTCAAAGGCGGCGGGGTCTTCCGGCGATACAAAGGTGGTGGTAATGCCAAAGCCCGGCAGGGTGTGTGCCAGCAGGTTGTAGCTACCACCATAAATGGTTTTTTCGGCCACAATGTGCCCGCCCGTTGCCGCTAAATTTTGAAAAACATAACTAATGGCCGCCGCGCCGCTGGCCGTAGCAAGGGCTGCGCTGCCTCCTTCTAGCGCCGCCACCCGCTGCTCAAAAATATCTTGGGTGGGGTTGGTTAGGCGGCCGTAAATGTTGCCACCCTCGCTAAGGGCAAAACGGGCGCTGGCCTGCTCGCAATTTTCGAACACGTAGGAAGTTGTTTGGTAAATAGGCACCGCACGGGCACCGGTGGCGGGGTCGGCTTGCTCCTGCCCGGCGTGTAGCTGAATCGTTTCAAATTTCAGGTCTCTTTTATCTTTTTGCATAGGGGGTACTCTCCTTTATACTATGTTGTTTAGGGCTATTACAACAACACATTCGTCCGTTTCGCCAGTTGCAGCGCAAAAGCCTGTGGTATTGTGCAAACATAAAGTTCTACCCGCCTTTCTTTTGCTAAAAAGTAAGTATTTTGCCTTTGCAAAAGCCATTCTACTTAATTCCTAGTTGTATTGTATGATATAGTATCAAAAGAACGACGGATTGTCAAGAAAAATATTTACCTAGCATTTTACACCTGTAAGATGCTAAATGGAGTACTCCCACCCATTTTTTTCTCGTTCGGCATCCACCAAGGTTTTTAGGGTAGTTTTTTGCATAAATTCCCGGTTAATGCGGTACAATTCCTCCCAAAAAGAGAGGGTGGCGCAGCTGCCGGCACGCTGGCAATTGTTGGTGTCGTTTTCCAGGCAAGCCACCGGCGCAAGGCTACCCTCGGTGGCCGTCAAAATTTCTTCTACGGTGTATTCCTCTGGCCGGCGGGCAAGGCGATACCCCCCCTGCGGGCCGCGCGTGCTGCGCAGCAACCCGGCCTTGGTTAACATGCTTACAATCTGCTCCATATATTTCATCGATATTTCTTGCCGGGCCGCAACCTCCCGCAGCGAAACCACCTCGCCGGTATTATACAGCGCAAAATCCACCATCATGCGCAACGCATACCTGCCCTTGGTCGATACTTTCATCTGGCTTCCTCCACTTTTTAATGGCACAAATTTTGCGGCCTGTACTGCTTTGCCGCCTCTGTTGTTACATCCAATATGCGGTTAGCGCAATTAGGTAAATGCCAACATAATACGTGCTTAGGTTGGCATATCGCATCCACTTGTGGCGGATGGTGCCAAAATATAAAAACAGCAAAATGATATCTGAAATTAAAAATAGAATGGCACCAAGGGCCAGCAAGGCACTGGCAAAGGGCAAAGCAGGCCACACTTTTATGGCCACCTGCACCGCCTTACAGGCCATTAACCCCACCGTAAAGGTGTAAACATAGCCCATCAACCACATTTTTTTTAGCCGCACAGCATCGGCCTTGCCAAGCAAAAACAGCGCAAGCACCAATAGGGCGGGCAAAATAAAATCTACCGGGTGCAGGGGTGCGCCCTGGTATAATAGCAGGCAAAAAAAGACGTGAGCCAATAAAAAACTAGCTGCGCCGCCTGCAAAGGGTTTTGCACGGGGTACTTTGGTGCGGTTGGCCAGCCCCAGCAAAATATCGCCAGCCATGCACAGCACCAGCGCCACCAGCAGCAGCCAAAAGCCAGAAAACACAACTGGGCTACCCAGCCAAAAAGCCAGTAGGCTGGCCACCACAAACAGGCAACTTAAAGCGCCTTTGGCCCGTGCATACGCCCGGCGCTTATAGCGCGTAACCCACAGCAAAACGCCCAGCCCTATTAAATATAGCACGCTAACAAGCAAAATTATCAGGTTCAAAACGGCCTCCTTATAGGGTGAGCTACTGAATTGTCAATTCAGCAACTGAGTATAATAGGTTTTGTTGCCGTATATTGTATATTATAGCATATGGCATGATAAATGAATAACCCGCAAAATAATTTAGGGCAACAAAAAAAGGCGCCGAAGCGCCTTTAGAATGCAAAACCTGCGTGCTACCAAAACTATACTGCGGCCGAGTTTGGTGGCGAGGGACGCTCGATACGGGTGATATCGGCACCAAGGGCTTGCAGTTTTTCCACAATATCTTCGTACCCACGCTCGATATGCGAAATCTCGTCAATTTCACTAACCCCATTGGCAGCCAAGGCGGCCACCACAAGGGCGGCACCGGCACGCAAATCGGCGGCGCGCATGGGGGCGGGCAGTAATTCGCGCACACCCTCTACAACGGCCACACGGCCATCTACCTGTATATTGGCGCCCATACGCACCAGTTCGTCTACATATCTAAAGCGGTTTTCCCAAATTCCCTCGGTAATAATAGAGGTGCCCTCGGCCACGCTAAGCAGCACGGTCATCAACGGCTGCATATCGGTAGGAAACCCGGGGTGCGGGGTGGTTTTAATGTTGGTGGCTTGCAAAGCCCCCACACGGGTAACCCGCACAGCTTCGTCAAATTCCTCCACCATAGCGCCGGCACGTTCCAGCTTTGCGGTAATGGGCTCTAAGTGTTTGGGAATAATATTTTTAACCAGCACATTGCCGCCGGTCATTGCGGCGGCAACCATATAGCTGCCGGCCTCTATTTGGTCTGGGATAATAGAATAGGTGCAGCCGTGCATTTTTTTAACACCACGCACCTTAATTACGTCGGTGCCGGCGCCACGCACATCGGCACCCATCATGTTTAAAAAGTTGGCAACGTCTACAATATGGGGTTCTTTGGCCACATTTTCCAGCACAGTTTGGCCTTCGGCACGCACGGCCCCCAGCATGGCGTTAATGGTTGCCCCAACCGATACCGTATCGAAAAATACGTGGGCACCTTCCAGCTTGTCGGCCTTCACGTTAATCATGCCATATTCAACCGAATCGGTTGCGCCAAGCGAGGTAAAGGCCTTCAGGTGTTGGTCTATTGGGCGGGGGCCAAGGTTACAGCCGCCCGGCATGGCAACCGTGCCGCTGCCAAACCGAGACAAAAGCGCCCCTAAAAAGTAATACGAAGCCCGCATTTGACGCGAAAGCTCGTTTGGTACCGCAGTAGAATTGATGCAGCTTGTGTCTATTTCCAGGGTAGATTTATCTAGCATGGTTACCTTGGCACCCATTTCGCTTAAAATGCGCACCGAGGCCGAAACATCGCTGATGTTTGGCAGGTTTTCGATAACACAAACGCCACCGGCCAAAATGGTGGCCGGCAAAATGGCTACTGCCGCATTTTTTGCCCCGCTGATGGTAACTTCGCCCGTTAAGGGTTTACCACCCTGAATAATAAATTTTTCCAACGTTTGATACTCCCTTTATTTGGAGGTATTTAACAAATAAGCACACGGCCTGCGCCGTTTTACCTATTGTTTTGCCCGCGTATTGTTTGCCCATAAAAAGGCGTGTTATAAAAGCAAAATAACTTGCCACAACAAGGTAAAAAAATCACTTTATGGCAACGTTTCAATTATAGCACTATCGCTGTATAAAATAAAGTAACAAATTAGATATTGTACCAAATATGTTTGCAATTTTTAAAAAAACGGCCTTTATTTTGCTAAAAACAGCCGCCATTGCCAAAACAGCGGCTGTTTTTGGGTTTTAATGCGCCATTACAGCTTTAAGCCCAGGGGGCTATTACATAGGGGGCGGGGTCTATCGGCCGGCCGCCTTGCTGTATTTCGAAATGGCAGTGCGGCCCGGTAGAATAACCCGTGCTGCCCACCAGCGCAATGGCATCGCCCTGCGCCACACTTACCCCTGCCGGCACCAGTAGCTCCGAGCAGTGGCCGTACAAGCTAACCAGCCCATCGGGGTGTTGTATCATAATATAGTTGCCGTAGCTGTTATGCCAGCCAGAGGTGATTACCAGCCCACCTGCTGCCGCATAAATGGGGGTGCCGGTGGGGGCATTAATATCCAGCCCACGGTGGCTTGCCGTCATGCCGCGGCTGGAGTATTTGGCATCGGGTACCGGCCAAATAAAGCCTGCGCCGCCGCCAATGCTGCCGTATCCACCCGCAACCTCCAGGGTGCCTACCTCTATAATTTTGTTTTGCACCGGGCTAATGGGCTGCTCGTCCACACGGTCTTTGCTCACCAGCTCGCCATCGATATAAACAGAATCGTACGAGACAAGCGCCGTGCCATTAATGCCCTGCTGCACCGTGGCTTGTTGGCCTTTGCGGCGGGTGTCTACTTCTACACGAATGGTTTCGAAGGGAACGGCTTCTTCTACAACGCTGCGCACCACTTTTTTAACCTGCAAATAGGGCTCGGCACGTTGAATTACCACCGTTGTGCCCGCGGCAAACTCATGCTCTTCATCCTGGCCCTCTAGCCCTGGGTTGCGGGCCAGTAGTTCCTCTAGGGTTATGCCGTGCTGTCGGGCTATTTCTCCCAGCGTATCGCCCTGCAGGGTGGTGTAGGTTTCTGTTTCGCTAATGTTTTGAGAAAGAGCCTCTTCCAGTTCCTCTACTGTTTTTACCGTGCCTCCTAAAAAAATCTCTTCCTGAGCCGGTACCTCTACCTCTCGCACAAACTCAATGGTAGCCTCCGGTAGGTCGGGGTCATAATACTGTCCCTTTTTATCCTCTAAAAACTGGCGCAAAGCATCTCCATCGGCCGTTGCACCAACCAGGTTGCCATCTATATAAATGCCATACCCCTTTTGAATATCGCCGGAGGAGCTCTCTAGTATTTTATCGGCCACTTGGGTTTTATTCAAAGTGGCTTTGGTGGGCGAAACCGCCAGCGTAGGGGTAAACTCCCATTCATCTACGCTTTGGTTTTGGGCAAGGCTAATGCGCATGCGTAGCAAGCTAAGGCCATCTTCCAGCACGGTTTCGTTTTCCACGTAGCCAATTTCAGTATCGCCCACCGAAACCGAAAGCGCATACCGCATGCCCAGCACCGACTGAATGGTGAACACAAAAACACCCAGCGCAAACACCGGCATAACAAAGCGCAGCATTTTGGGCACCAAATGCCCGTGGGCTTTAATACCATCGGCCAAATAGCCGGTTAATTTTCGGTTTACTTTTTTGTTGCCTTTTCGTTTTTCTGCACGTGCCAGCTTGCGCATATTGCGGTACCCACTGGCAACCTGCTTAAAGGGGGCGGCAATATCGGCCAGCACCCCTTTTATAATGCGTGCGGCGCCCCTAAACAGCCCCCTAAACAGCCACACGGCCAGCTGGGCCATAAACAGGCAAATGTTGCGCACCACACGCCACACCAGCACCACTTTTGCCTCGGCATAAAAGCCCAAAGCATATAAAACATTGCCCACTGCCTTAAAAAACGGCAGTGCCGCCATGCGTTGCCAAACACTTTTTTTTGCCGGACGCAAATTATACCGGCCCTTGCCGTGGGCCGGCTTTTTTTGTGTGCGAACTTGGTTTCTATTCGCAGCCGTTGTGGCTGGCTTGTTGCCCTGGTTGGCAGCCTTGTTTTCTAAAGGCAAATAGTCCACTCCCTTCGCCCTAACAGCAAAGTGCGCCTGCTTAAACCACCCGCCGGCAGTTTTATAGCGCAGCGCAAGGTATATACACAGCATTTGCATATAGCAAATGGCCTTTAATTTATTTTTAACCCTGTTGTTTACAGGTATTTATTATACCGTTTTGTTACTTTTTCTGCAAGTGGGCAAAACCTGCCCGTATACTGCGTTATAGGCAGGCAAACAGGCATTTACCCACCTATTCAGTGGTTAAAAATGCCTGTTTGCCACTTTTAAAACGGAGAGTTTACATATATATATGGGTTTACACGGGTGCCACCTACCACGGTTTCGAAGTGGCAGTGCGGCCCGCTAGAGCGCCCGGTGCTGCCCACCAGCGCAATGGGCTGCCCCTGCCCAACCGCCTGCCCTGGTGCCACCAACACCTGAGAGCAATGCGCGTACCGGGTAATAACACCATCGGGGTGCAAAATTTCTACAAAGTTGCCGTAGCTCCAGTAGCTGCCGGCCCCCGCACCAGAAAAAGTTACCACCCCGCCGTTAGAGGCATAAATGGGTGTACCGGTGGGCGCATTGATATCCACCCCGCCATGGCTTGCCAAAAACCCACGGCTGGAGCCTGTGGCCCCCGGCACCGGCCACAAATAACTGCCAGAGCCAACAATTCCTTCGGGCAATGGCCCGGTATAATAGCCGCCGCCTTCTTTGGTGCCAATTTCCACAATTTCTTCGGTGGGGTCTTTCAGGCGCTCGGTCATTTCTTCAACGCGGTTGGCTTCTACCTCTTCGCCGTCGATAATTACTACTTGGTACCACACCCGCTCTTGGCCATCTGCCCCGCGCTGCACCCGCACCTTTTGCCCCTTAAAACGTGCCGGGGCCTCCCGCTCTACTGTTGTAAAGGCAATGGGTTCTACCGCACTGCGCAAATAGGTGGTTTGCACCTGCAGGTAGGGCTGGGCACGGCGTATTAGCAGCGTGCTGCCTGCCGGCGGCTCGTAGGTTTCATCTTTTCCTTCCAGCTTGGGGTTGCGTGCCATTAAGGTTTCCAGCGTAATGTTGGCTTCCAGCGCAATGCTGCCAAGGGTTTGCCCAGCGGTAACCTTGTGGGTTTCGGCCTCGGCAACATTACGCAGCAGTGTTTCTTTTAGTTCTTCCACCGGTTTTACACTATCGGCCAAAAATACCTCTTGTTGCTCTGGCACTTCTACCTGCCGCACAAAACTCACTTCAGCATCGGGCAAGTCGTTGTTATAATACGGCCTTTTTTGCTCCTCTAAAAACTGGCGCAGTGCGTCCCCATTTTCGGTAGCGCCTACCAGCCGGCCATCTACATAAATGCCATACCCTTTTTGAATTTGCTCGGGCGAGCTTTCTAAAATTTTATCGGCCACTTGGGTTTTGTTTAGCGTAACGGCGGTTGGCCCTACCGATAGCCGTGGCGAAAACTGCCACTGGCTAATGTCCTGCCCTTCGGCCAGGCTAATGCGCATGCGCAGCAAACCAAGGCCATCTTCCAGCACGGTTTCGTTTTCTACATAACCAATGTTGGTATTATCTACCGCAACGGCCAGCGCATACTGCATATTTAGCACGCTATACAGCGTAAAAATAAACACGCCAAGCGCCAGCAGTGGCACCACCAGGCGCACCAAGCCACCCAGCAAATAAGCATATTTTTTTACACCACTTGTCAGGTATCCGCTAAGGGTTTTTTCTGGTTTAGGGCCTTTGCCTTTGCGCTGTGCAAACATTTGGCGCATATTGCGTGTGGCGTTTATCATGTGCCTGGCCGAGGTTACGGTATCTTGCGCAACACCCTTAAAAAAAGCAACCACTTTTTTTATAATGCCGCCAAACAGCAGCACCGACACGCCGGCCAAAAACACCGCGATACCACGAATAACGCGAATGATTTTAACCAGCACCATTTCGGCATAAAAACCAAGGGTATATAAAGTGTTACCTATTGTGCCAAGTACACTTGTTTTATCGGTATCTACTTCGGCTTGCGCCTGTTCGTTTTTATTTATTTTGGTATTCGGCAATCGTTCCGTTCCTTTCTTTTGGGCAAACGGTCAAATTCTTTCACACCATTAAAACAACCACTTATAGTGTTTGGTAAATATAATTTTATCTATTATACATTTTTTGCTTTTTCTTCGCAAGTTGGCCACCGGTTACTAAAAATAACCACTTTATACCGTTAAAAATTAAAATTACGCCAAATATGCCAGCCTGCTTTTTCACTCTGGGTTAGCCAGGTTTTTAAGGGGCACATGCTTTTTGCACCCTGCCACCAACTGCGCTTGCATAGCCTGCCAATTAACCACAAGCCCTGCTTTTTGGGCGGCCTCGCCAAAATCTGCCGGCGGTAGCACCTCCAGCATCAATTTAGCATGGCCCGGCTGCACCACCTGCACTGCGCCGCAATGCAAGGCGTGGCGTAATATCAGGCTATCGTTGCCATTATATAGGGTATCGCCCAGCAAGGGGTGCCCCAGCCAGGCAAAATGCACCCGTATTTGGTGGGTGCGCCCTGTTTGCGGCCACACCAAAACAAGCGATGCCAACGGCCCCGCTGCCACCACCTGATACTGCGTAACACTGGCCCGCCCGGTTGACATAACCTGCTGCTGAATAACCGAAAAAGGGGCTGGCCCAATGGGCTGGTTAATAACCCCCGGCCCCAGCGGCAACTGGCCTGCCACCAGTGCCATATACCCTTTTTGCATGCTGCCTGCCAGTATTGGGGCGGCAAAAGGGTTCAGGGCACACAAAACAACACCGCTGGTTCCAGCGTCCAACCGGCCAATGGGGCGAAACGCCCGCTGCTCTCGCCTTTGTTGCATTAGGCCACAAAAGGCGTTGCCAAGGGTACCGCTTTTGTGGGTGCGGGTGGGGTGCATAACCATGCCCGCCGGCTTGTTTACCGCCAGCAGGTGCTGGTTTTCAAACAATATTTCCAGCGGTAGTTCCTCCGGCTCAAGTGCAGGCGCGGCATCGTTTGGCAGGGTAACTGCCACGGTGTTGCCACTTTGCAGCAACTGGTTGGTTTTGGCCTGCACCCCATTTACGCAAAGGCCATTTGGGGTATATTTTATGCTTTTAATAAGCGAAGCCGAAAGCCCCTGCCTTCGCAAAAACAGCCCTAGTTTGCTG
>JAJDJP010000032.1 GCA_030267215.1 Ruminococcaceae bacterium OttesenSCG-928-A16 | reverse complement strand
CAAGGGAATTCACTAGCTAATCTAAAATAATAAGTTTCTGCTTCCCAGTTGCTACCCATTGCTCTAAAAATTACGCTACGAAATTCCCTATTGGCATGGAAATATGAGCTATATCGGACAAACAACACGCAAAATCTTGTCTTCCTGCCATGGAAATACTCTCACAAGTACAACAAATAACATACCGCCCCGCATTTCTATCCTCTAGCAAAAAAATTACGCTGCGAAATTTCTCATTGGCTCAATTGCATGAAGGCATAAGGTTTGGCATCGTTTCTTCTATTTTCACGGCAGTAAACTTCTACACTACTTTTCTATTTTCTGCAATGCACGCCGGCCAATATCCATGCGGGTGTGTTTGCCAGCAAATTTTATTTGCCCCGCCGCAAGGTAGGCGGCCGTTAGGGCACCACGCAGGGTGCTGCCGGTGGCACTAACCCCCAGCACGCGCCCACCGCCGGTTACAAGCTCGCCGTTTTCTCCGGCAGCCACGCCCGCAAAATAAACGTTTACATTGTCGGCCACTACTTCGGTGGCTTCTAGCCCGGTAATGGGGTAGCCAGTTTGGTAAGGGCCGGGGTAGCCGCCGCTTGCCAGCACCACACAGGCTGCCGCACCGCTGCTAAATTCCACCATTTCGGGGGTTAGGGTTTCATCGGTGCAGGCCATCATCACGGCCAACAAATCGCTTTGCAAAAGCGGCAGCACCACTTGGGTTTCGGGGTCTCCAAACCGGCAGTTATACTCGATAACCTTGGGGCCTGCCGGTGTAAGCATTAGCCCAAAATACAAGCAACCTTTAAAGGGGCAACCCTCTGCCTGCATGGCTTTTACGGTGGGCATAAAAATCTCTTCCATGCACTGGGCGGCCATTTGCGGGGTATAAAAGGGGTTTGGGGCAACCGCCCCCATGCCGCCGGTGTTGGGGCCTTCATCGTCGTCGTTCACCCGCTTATGGTCCATACTGCTTACCATTGGCACCAGCGTTTCGCCATCGCAAAAAGCCAGCACGCTCACTTCGGGGCCGGTTAAAAATTCCTCTATCACCACGCTGTTGCCCGCCGCGCCAAAGGCACCATCTTGCAGCATGCTTTGCACAGCAGCCAGCGCCTCTTTTTCATCTTGGCAAATAATTACACCCTTGCCAAGGGCCAGGCCATCGGCTTTAACCACCAGCGGGTAGGTGGTGTGCCGCTGAACATAGGCTTTGGCTTCGGCGTAGCTGGTAAAGCTTTGGTAGGCCGCAGTGGGTATGTTGTATTTTTGCATTAAATTTTTAGAAAACACCTTGCTGGCCTCGATGCGGGCAGCCGCCTTATTGGGGCCAAAGGCGGGGATGCCTTCGGCGGCCAAAGCATCTACCATGCCAAGGGCCAGGGGGTCGTCGGGCGCAACCACCACATATTGCACCCCGGCCTGTTTGCAATAGGCCACAATGGCCTCTAGGTCGGTAGCTTTGGCATTCATAGGCGCTATCAAAGCATCGCCCACCATACCGGCGTTGCCGGGCAGCACTATTATTTCGCCGCAAAGGGGGCTTTGTGCTAGTTTTTTTACCAGGGCATGCTCCCTGCCTCCGCTGCCTACTACTGCTATTTTCATGGTTTGTACTCCTAAATATGTTATTGCTTATTCGTTTTAGCTATCAATTAAGGGCAAATACACTGCCTTTAGCCACCCCTACAAAAAAGGAGTTGCCGAAAGTTCAATTGTTAATTTACACCAAAACCCTTATATTCGCCTAGTGATGAAACAGCCGCATGCCACAAAACGCCATGGCAATGCCGTATTTGTCGCAGGTTTCAATCACGTTATCATCGCGGATAGACCCACCCGGCTGCACAATAGCGGTTACACCGCTGCGGTGGGCGCGCTCTATGTTGTCTCCAAAGGGGAAGAAGGCATCGCTACCAAGGCAAACCCCGCTTACGGTTTGCAAAAATTCTTTGCGCTGGGCCGGGGTAAGGGGCGCTGGTTTTGTTTTAAACAAGCGCTGCCAATTGCCCTCGGCCAGCACATCGTCCATATCGTCCGAAATATACAAATCGATGGTATTGTCGCGATCTGCCCGGCCAATGCCGTCCACAAAATCCAGCGCTAAAACCTGTGGGTGCTGGCGCAGGTGCCAGTTATCGGCCTTGTTGCCCGCAAGGCGGGTGCAATGGATACGGCTTTGCTGCCCTGCGCCAATGCCGATGGCCTGCCCATCTTTTACGTAGCAAACCGAGTTGGACTGTGTGTATTTTAGAATAATTAGCGATAGTAACAAATCTCTCTGTTCTTCTTCGGTAAAATTTTTGTTTTGAGTGGGGCGGTTTTGCAATAGGCTTTGGTTTATTGCAAACTCGTTACGGCCTTGCTCAAAGGTAATGCCATATACATCTTTTTGCTCTATTGGTGCCGGGGTATAAGCCGGGTTTATTTGCACAACATTGTAGCCGCCCTTGCGTTTGGTTTTTAAAATGTCCAGCGCTTCTTGGATATAGCCGGGGGCAATTACGCCGTCGCTCACCTCGTGCTGCAGCAGCTTTGCGGTGGCGGCGTCGCACACGTCCGATAGTGCGGCCCAGTCTCCGTAGCTGCTCATTCTATCGGCCCCACGGGCACGGGCATAGGCACAGGCAAGGGGGCTTAGCGTAAGGGTTTCCTCTACAAAATACATTTGGCGCAGCAGCGGGGTTAGGGGCAGGCCAACCGCCGCCCCAGCGGGCGAAACATGCTTAAACGAAGCCGCCGCCGGCAAGCCGCTCATCTCTTTCAATTCTTTCACCAGCTGCCAGGCATTCAGCGCATCTAAAAAATTGATGTAACCCGGCTTGCCGTTTAACACGGTAACCGGCAAATCTTCGCCCTGTTTCATAAAAATGCGAGCGGGCTTTTGGTTTGGGTTGCAGCCATATTTTAGTTCCATCTCATTCATAGTTTACCCCTTTATATGCTTGCGCATTGCATTGTTTATAAATTATATATTTATTGCTTGGTAAAACGGTTATAAATACGTGTTTCTTCGCTGCCATCTTGCGCTATAAAGCGCACAAACAGCGCCACCTTATTTTCGGCATTTAGCGCCTGCCAAATTCCCTCGCCAAACGCATCTATATCCTCGCCGGTTTCTACCAATACTGGCTCGCCAATAAAGCTGGGCAGGGGGTTGCCATCGCCCGCATAGGTGTGTATAAAATGCCCTTCGCCGGGTTGGGGCTGCGGGGTATCGAAAAAGAAGCGCTGGGTGCCGGCCGGGTTGCCGTTTGCCGATTTTACAATGGATAGCTGGTAGGCAAAACCATCGGCTTCTTGCATTAGCAGGCCCGATATACGGGGGGTGTAGTTGGGGGCGTCTGGCTCAAAAGTGCGGGTGCGCAGGGCGTCCTCAAACCGCAGGCCGGCAGCAAGGCAGTCGGCTATGGTGTCGGTTTGGTCGCCATTGGTAACCACCGTGCGGCTGCCCACTTTTTTTACCGGGGCATAAATAATTAGGCTGGGGTCCTGCATTTCGGCAGGGTTTGCGGCCTCGGTAATAATGCCATCGCCCTTTGTGGTAAACACCCGGTTACGGCTGTTGGCACTGCGCCCCATAATAAAATACGCAATTACGGCCTTTTGGCCGCTGGGGCTGCACCCCAGCACTATGCCGCGGCCGGGGTAGGGGTTGGCTTTAAGCAGCTGAACAAGATTTTGTTTTTCCATGGTACTCCCTCTCTTTAGTAATTTTGTGCTATTTAAAATGCAATTTATTAGTTAGCTTTGGGGTGGCTGCCCCCCAAGGGCTGATGGGCACCTCTGCCGGTGGCGGGGCCGCCGGGGCAACGCGCCCCTGTGGCGGCACTGGCGCTTGCCCGTGGGGTGATGGAGTACCCGGCCTCGCCTTATCCTCTATCTTCTGAATTTTTTCGCGGCGCTTTTTAGCTGAGTGGTACACAACGCTTATTACACACCACACTATAAAAAAACACCATATAGTACCCAAAAAAATTTATCGCTGCTTTTAAAAACCCCGCCCCGTAGGTTGCGTAAGCGTAAGAACCAACAAGCACTAATAGCACCAATGGTATAAAAAACAAAACAGTCGTAACCATATAAAGTACTTTTAGTATTTTCATGGCTTTTCCTCCTCTGTTTGTTCCGAATGTGAAGGAGCCGCCGGTGAATTTTGGTTTACTTTTTGCCGCGCCTCTTGATATTTGCTGATGATTTTTTGCGCCACCACAACCAACACCACCAACGTTATAGCAGCCAATACAAATTTGCCCACATAGCCCATTATCAAGGCCAATACTTGCACGCCATCGCCCGATATTTCTGCCAAATATACAATAAGCACCAATGGGGCCAACGACGTAATGAACAAGGCAATTAATATGGTGCAGATGATTCCTTTTTGAATTTTTGTTAGCTTTGGCTTGTTGTTTTTTATTGGCCCGGGCAGGGGCCGCCAAGCGCCCGGCTGGGTGGGTGTAAGGGGCATTTGCCCAGCCACTGGGGCAGTAGTATGCACGGGCGGGGCTAAGGGCGCCTGCCCATGGGGCGAAGAAGTACCCGGCCGGGCTTCATCTTGCCGGTGCTTATTTTTTGTGTGAATTACATCGGCAATTTTTAAAACAACGCCACCAATGGCCCACACAACCAAGGTTGCCGTAAAATATTTAGAGTGATTGCCCACCCATGTGAAAAGGCTTTTGGATGTATAGGATTTAAAAACATAGAGATCTAAAATTAATATTAAAAAGCTTAGCAAAGAAACCCAAAGGGGTAAGCCCAGATAAAACCCTCTAAATTTTTTCATTGGTTTCCCTCTTTATCTATTTTTAAAAATCCATATTACATTTCTCCAGCACACAGCATAGCCACCGCTTTGGGCAGTAGCTGCCACTCGGCCTCCTCCATCACCCTTTTTTGCAGGGTTTCTGGGGTGTCGTCCGGCTTTATTTCCACTGCTTTTTGCAGCAAAATTTTGCCGCCGTCGGTTATTTCGTTTACCAAATGCACCGTGGCACCAGTTAGCTTTACGCCGCGGGCAAGGGCGGCTTCGTGCACCTTTAAGCCATAAAAGCCATCGCCGCAAAAAGCCGGTATTAAACTGGGATGTACATTGACTATTTTGCCCGGGTAGGCCGCCAGCACCGCCGGGCCTATAATGCTTAAAAAGCCCGCCAGCACCACAATATCAATGTTCTCTTTTTGTAATTCTTCCAGCAGGGCAGCATCAAACGCCGCCGTGTTGGCAAAGCTTTTGCGTGCCACCACGGTGGCCGGCACACCAGCTTTTTGGGCACGCTCTAGCGCAAAAACCCCCGGTTTGCTGGCCACCACTAGCGCAATTTGGCCATGGGGCAGCTGGCCGTTTTGGGCGGCATTTAGCAGGGCTTGCAAATTGCTGCCCCCGCCCGATACCAGCACCGCTATGCGCTTCACAGCAGCACCCCTTGGTCTCCTGCCACCACTTCACCAATGGCGTAGGCATCTTCGCCAGCCTGCCGCAGCACCTGCAGCGCTTGTTCTACCTTATTGGCCGGCACCACCACTGCCATGCCAACCCCCATATTAAAGGTGTTAAACATGTCTCGTTTGGGTATGCCGCCCACCCGTTCCATCAACCCAAAAATGGGGGGAATACGCAGGCTTTCCTCGTTAATTTTTACCGAAAGCCCCTTTGGCAGGCAGCGGGGCAGGTTTTCGTAAAAGCCGCCGCCGGTAATGTGCGAAATACCATGCACCGGCACCTTGCTTAGCAGTTCTAAAATAGGTTTTACATAAATGCGGGTGGGCTCTAGCAGCACTTCGCCCAGCGGGCGGCCCAGTTCTTCTTCGTAGCTGGCAAGGCTGGTGCTATCTTGCAAATTAAAAATTTTGCGCACCAACGAAAACCCATTGGAATGCACCCCCGAAGAGGGCAGCGCCAGCACTACGTCTCCCGGTTGGGTTTTGGTGTTATCCAGTATTTTGGTTTTATCTACCACGCCCACCGCAAAACCCGCAAGGTCGTATTCATCCTCGGGGTAAAAGCCGGGCATTTCGGCGGTTTCGCCCCCAATAAGGGCACAGCCCGCCTGCACGCAGCCCTCGGCTATGCCGGCCACAATGTCGGCAATGCGGGTAGGCTCGTTTTTGCCACAGGCAATATAATCTAAAAAAAACAGGGGTTTTGCGCCGCTGCAAATAATGTCGTTTACACACATGGCAACACAATCGATACCAACGGTGGTATGCTTTTGCATTAAAAAGGCCAGCCGCAGCTTGGTGCCCACCCCGTCGGTGCCCGAAACCAGTACCGGGTTTTTTGTTTCAGAAAGATCGAGCCCAAACAGGCCGCCAAACCCACCAAGGCCCGAAAGTACCCCCGGCACCATGGTGCGGGCCACATGCTGCTGCATTAGGCGCACGGCCTCGTACCCGGCGGTTATATCTACCCCGGCGGCTTTGTAGCTGTTGCTATGGCTTTGTTGCATGGTTGTTTCTCCCTTATTTTTAATATTACTTTACTATCTTTTGTTCAAACCTATTTTTTTGGTCTTGCAGGGGGGCGTCGTGCCGGTAGTTGCCGGTAAAGCACCCGTTACAAAAACCTAATTTACAATCGGGCGCCAAGTTGCCCAACGCTTCTTTAGAAAGATACCCCAGCGTATCGGCCCCAATAATCTCGCGTATTTCTTCTATGGTGTGGTTATAGGCAATTAGGTTTTCGCTGCTGTCAATATCGGTACCAAAATAGCAGGGGTACAAAAAAGGCGGGCAGCTTAGCCGCATATGCACCTCTTTGGCGCCGGCCTCGCGCAATAGTTTAATAATTTTAAGGCTGGTGGTACCCCGCACAATGCTATCGTCTACCATTACCACCCGTTTGCCCGCCACGGTGGCCGCAATGGGGTTTAATTTAATGCGCACATCGTTTTCGCGCTGGGCTTGGTTGGGGGCAATAAAAGTGCGGCCAATATATTTATTTTTTAAAAAGCCTATGCCGTAGGGGATGCCACTGCCACGCGCATAGCCAAGGGCAGCGTCCAGGCCAGAATCTGGCACACCGATGACCACATCGGCCTCTACCGGTTGCTCTTTTGCCAAATACTCGCCCGCGCGTATGCGCGCTTTGTGCACCGACGCTCCTTCGATGACCGAATCGGGCCGGGCAAAGTATACATATTCAAACACGCAAAACGAAGTTTCTTGCCCGCAGTGGGTGCGAATGCTTTGAATGCCATCGGCGGTAACCACCACAATTTCGCCGGGGTCAATGTCTCGCACAAAGGTGGCACCCACGGCGTTTAGGGCACAGCTTTCGCTGGCAAACACCACGCTTTCGCCAATTTTGCCCATGCACAAGGGCCTAAACCCACGTGGGTCTCGGGCGGCAATCATTTTGCGGGGGCTCATTAACACAATAGAGTAGGCACCCCGCAACAAAGGCATGGCTTGTTCCACAGCTTTTTCGATGCTGGGGGCTTTTAGGCGCTGCCCGCTAATGGCATAGGCCAGCACCTCGGTATCGCTGGTGGTGTGGAACAGCCCCCCGGCCAGCTCGTGTGCTTCCCGCAGTTCGGCCGCATTGGTAAGGTTGCCGTTGTGTGCCAATGCCATGGTACCTTTTATGTGGTTGATAACCAGCGGCTGGGCATTGCTGCGCCGCCGTGCGCCCTTGGTGGCATACCGCACATGCCCAAGGCCCATGCGGCCAGTGCCAAGGGTTTGCAGCACACGGTCGGTAAACACTTCGTTCACCAGGCCTAAATCTCGGTAATTGGTAATTACACCGCTATCGTTTACGGCAATGCCGCAGCTTTCTTGCCCGCGGTGCTGCAAGGCGTACAGGCCGTAGTAACAAAGGCTGGTTACGTTTTCTACTTCGCCTTTGTTGTACACCCCAAACACGCCGCATTCTTCGTGTAGCTTATCAAAATCTTGGTTACAATGCTTCATTGTTTCTCCTGTAATTTTTTACAAAATATCCAATTTAGTTAACAATGGTGCCGGTTTTATGCGGCCGTAAGCGGCGGCATAACCCATTTTTAAACAAACGCACGGGCACACGGGGCATTTATGCGCCTTTGGCCCCCGGGCTGTTTTGCCATTTGCTAAAAATAGAGGTTGCCAGCAAGCCAAACAGCGGCAGCACAAAACTGCAAATTTTTACAAACAGCAACAGCCTGTTTGCCTTTTTTGCAAAAGCACTGTTGGCAAGCGCCGCTTTGGGGGTTTTGCCCCGTTTGGTTTTGCGTTTGGTTTGCATAGTATCCCCCTTGCTTACTGTTGGTTGGCAGTTTTTACTGTAAAACCTATTGTTACTCGCCCAGCAGGCGTTTCATTATTTCTTGGTAGGCGTCTTCCACCCCGCCCATATCTCGCCTAAAACGGTCTTTATCCAGCTTTTCGCCGGTTTCGCTATCCCAAAAGCGACAGGTATCTGGGCTAATTTCATCGGCCAGCACAATGGTGCCGTTTGGCGTGCGCCCAAATTCCAGCTTAAAGTCAATCAGTTCAATGCCCACATCTTTCAGGTATTCGGTTAATATCTCGTTTACCTTAAACGAATACTCGGCAATGGTGGCAACCTCTTGCTGGGTAGCCCAGCCCATGGCCGCAATGTGGTAATTGTTCACCATTGGGTCGCCCAGCGCATCGTCTTTATAGCAATACTCCAGCACGGTTTTGGCCAGCTTGGTGCCCTCGGGCAGGCCCAGGCGCAGGCTAAGGCTGCCGGCGGCAATGTTGCGCACAATTACCTCTAGCGGCACAATTTCTACCCGTTTTACCACGGTTTCGCGGGGGCTTAGCTCTTGCACAAAGTGGGTAGGCACGCCCTTGCTTTCCAGCAATTGCATCAGGTGGTTGGTAACCCGGTTGTTAATGGGGCCTTTGCCCTCAATGGTGCCTTTTTTAGCGCCATTGCCCGCTGTGGCATCATCTTTATAATCCACAATATACAGGTTTTCATCATCGGTTTTGTACACTTTTTTTGCCTTGCCTTCGTACAATTGTTCCAGTTTTTTCATTTGTTTACGCCCCTCTTTTTAATGGTTTACTTTCCCTTTGGTTTTTGTATACAGCGGCCATGGCCGCCGGTAAAGCTTTTTAAATATTGCCCTGCAACGCCGCATCTTTTTGGGCAATGGTATCGGCCATTTGTTGCTTTTGGGCCTGCAATTTAGCGGTTAGGGCCGGGTTTTCTACCGCCAATATTTGGGCGGCCAAAATGGCGGCGTTGGCACCGCCGCCCAGCGCCACCGTTGCCACCGGCACGCCGCTGGGCATTTGCACAGTGGCCAGCAGGGCGTCCAAACCATCGGCCGCGCCGCCTTTGCAGGGCACACCAATAACCGGCAGCACCGTGTAAGCCGCCAAAACACCGCCCAAATGTGCCGCCATGCCTGCTATGGCAATAATTACGCCAAACCCATTATTGGCCGCATTTTGGGCAAACGACGCCGCGGCATTGGGTGTGCGGTGTGCGCTTATAACATGCACTGCATAGGGTATGGCCAGTTTTTTTAATTCTTCTACCGCTTTTTGGGCTATCGGCAAATCGCTGTCGCTACCCATAATAATGGCTACTTTTTTCATTCTTTTCTCCTTTTAGGCAGTGGGCTAAATAGCAACAAGGCACCCAGCGCCCCGCTTTGTTAGGCACAAAAACAGGCACCGGCGCATAAATGCACCGGTGCCTTTGTTTTATGTTTTTACACTTGCACCATGGTTGCAGCAATGCAGCAAGGCTGTGTAAACAAACCCTGCCCCTAAAACCTCTTGCCCAAAAACTTGCGTTTGGCAAAAGCCCATTGTTGCCCCTCCTTTTTCTGGTTTAGCCCGGAAAAACGGTACACCTTAATAGTAAGGGTTTACGGCCAAAAAAGCAAGGGAAAACCAAGGGTTTTGTGCTTTGAACAGGATAGCCGCTATTTGCCAAACAGAAACTGGGGGAAATACCAATAGTATGACAATATCCCCAGCACAAAAAGCAAAATTATTTTGTTGCCATAGGCTTTGTTGGCCCTGCCGCTTGCAAAAACAGTTACACCGTTAGCTGCGCCGCCACCCCGTTTAGCAGGTTTAGTAAATCTTTTGGGGCAACCTCTATTTGGGTGCCAATGCGCCCGCCGCTTACCAAAATAGAATCCCAATCCAGGGCGGTTTCATCTAAAAAAGTGGGGTAGGTTTTCTTCATGCCAAAGGGGCTGCAACCCCCTTTTACATAGCCGGTTACCCGGGTTATATCGGCCACCGGTATCATCTGTATGCTTTTTTGCCCCGCCGCTTTGGCTGCCGCTTTCAGGTTTAGCTCTTGCGCCACCGGCACGCAGTACACAAAAAAGCCGCCGGCCCCATGGGTTACCAGTGTTTTAAACACCCGGGCCGGGGGTTGCCCGGTTTTGTGTGCTACCGACACCCCGTCCAGCGCACCATCATCCACCGCATATTCGTGCGCGGTATAGGGTATATTTTCTGCCTCTAGCAGGCGCATGGCGTTTGTTTTTGTTTGTTTCATGGCAAGGGCTCCTTTTTTTGGCTTTTATACACTTATTGCCCACCCCACCATTTTAACCCCAAATGCAAAACTTGACAATGCCACCCCGCAAGGTGTATACTTTGCGCAAGTAAAGTGCCCCCTACAGGAGAAACGTATGAACCTACACCGTGCCGAAAACCGCTATTATGGCCGCTACACCTATTGCTACTTTAGCAAGGGTTTGGCTTGTTGCGGGAATTTAGACGGTTGTATGTAGTGGCGCTTTTGTAAAGTGAGAACCCACAAACCGGCTGCCTGCAAAGGCCGTCGGTTTTTTTATTTTGTAAAGAAGATTTTATGGCAAAGAAATTTGACAAAAACAACAGGTTGCAATGCCAACGCCTGGCACGCAGAAAATGAAAAACAAAATAAATAATTTTAAAAATACCCAAAAACAGGAGGAACCACCATGATTATTATTTTTAAACCCGAGGCCAGCAAAGAACAGATAGGCCAGCTGTGCAAACAGTTTGAGGAACAGGGCCTGCAAATTCATGCATCGGAAGGAAAGCACACCCAGCTAATTGGCCTGGTGGGCGACACCGCCGCTGTGGATATTGACCTGGTGCGTGCCAACACCATTGTAGCCGACATTAAACGAGTGAGCGAGCCTTACAAAAAGGCCAACCGCAAGTTTCACCCGGCAGATACCATTGTGGAAGCCGGCGGCGTTAAAATTGGTGGCGGGTACTTTGCTGTAATGGCCGGCCCTTGCAGTGTAGAAAGCCCCGAGCAAATTACCCTTGTGGCAGAAGAAGTACAAAAAAGCGGCGCACATTTTTTACGTGGTGGTGCCTTTAAACCTCGCACTTCGCCGTACTCTTTTCAGGGGTTGCGTGCCGAAGGGCTGGAGCTGCTGAACCTTGCCAAGCAAAAAACCGGCCTGCCCATTGTTACCGAGGTAATGGACACTGCGCATATCCCCCTATTTGCAGAGGCCGGGGTGGACATGATGCAGGTGGGGGCACGCAACATGCAAAATTTTGAAATGTTGAAAGAGCTGGGCCGCACCAATATCCCCGTTTTGCTAAAGCGTGGGCTTTCTAGCACGTTAGAGGAATTGTTGATGAGTGCCGAATACATTATGGCCGGCGGTAACGAGCAGGTTATTTTGTGCGAGCGTGGTATTCGCACCTTCGAGCCTTCGATGCGGAACACACTGGATATTAGCGCCATACCCATGCTTAAAAAACAAAGCCACCTGCCTGTAGTGGTAGACCCCAGCCACGCCGCCGGCATTAGCTGGATGGTAGAACCGCTGGCGCTGGCCGCCGTGGCCGCCGGTGCCGACGGCCTGATGATTGAGGTGCATAACGACCCCGCCCGCGCCCTAAGCGATGGTGCCCAATGCCTAACCCCCACCCAGTTTGACGGCTTGATGGGCAAGGTGAAACGCGAAAGCAACTTTTTTGCCGGGATGTAACAGGCGGCTAACGCAAAGGTCCTCTATCCCATAATTAGGATAGAGGGCCTTGATTTTTATACTACGCTTACCATATAGCTACACAAAGCATTCTATGTTGCTCTTCATCGCTATTACCGATTCTACCAGCCTTACATCCTGCTGGGGCAAGGTGTCTTTTAACAAATATTCTACCAGGGTTTGCATGCCCGCCTGCGCTTGTGCGGCCGGGTGTTTGTGAATAATGGCCCTTAACACATTTTGCCGTATATACTGTATGCTTTCGGGGAAAATATCGCTGCCAATGGTGCGAATTTGCCTGCCTACTTCGCCTACCTCTTGCACGGCTTTGCACATGGGCACCGTGTTGCGCGCACTGCAAGAGTACACCGCGCACACATTAAGCCCGCTGGCAATTACATTTTTTATATTTTGCTTCACAACGTCCAAATCGGCATGGTTATTCAGCTTTAAAATCTCCAGCGGATAGCCACTTTCCAGCACTTGTTTTTCAAACCCTTGGGCATTGCTGTATTGGTCGGGTATGGTAAAATCCCCGGTAATAATTACGTGGCTTTGGGGCCCCGGCTGGTAAAATTGTATCAACAAATCGGCCGCCATGCGGCCCGCCATATCGTCGTGGGTTTTTACGCAGCACAGCCGGCCACTTTCTTCGGCATCGGTGCCCACCAGCACCACCGGCACATTTTTTGCTTTTAGTTCATTTAGCGCCCACAGCACTTCCGGCTCGTTGGTGCCCATGGTTAACAGGCCATCCAGCTCGTTGCCATGTTCTTGCAGCACTTGTTTTAATTTAGGGCCAAGGCCGCCCGGCACACGTGGGTACCTATATTTATAAATGGTAAAATTAAACTCGGTAAAACCATCTAAATAATTGCCCACGCCCGCCCACAAATAGGTGGCATAATAGCGGTTTGCGCCATCCGGCTCGGGCAAAACCAGCGCAATTTTTGGCGCCCCTTTTTTTAAAGAGGACGCAATAAAATTGCGGCGGTAGCCCATTTCGTGGGCCACGCCTTGTATCGCCGCACGTTTTTCTGGGCTAACACCGGGCATATTATTTAACGCGCGCTGCACGGTAGAGGGCGTAACCCCCATGCGCCGCGCAATATCACTTAGTGTAACTCTCACGCAAAGTTTCCTCCGCCCATTCGGTTTATTGGCAGCGCAATTTTTGCGCAGTTACCAAACTATACCGTTTGTTTATTGCTTTAAAAGCAGGCCTTTTTATCTTCTGTTTTATTATACTATACAAGCAACGCCTTTAATATGGCATTTATTCACCAAAATATAGTTTATGTAAACAAAATAGCGCAAACGTTATAGTTGTTGTGGTTTTTGCTGAAATTATCTTTTACAATTTGTGCACAACTGCTATTTATGTTGACAACTTTGTTTTTTTTATTGACAATTTTGTATGAAATGTTACTATTATATATAGTAATAGGAATATTGCCAAAGATATTTATTGCTTTAAGGGCCTGTGCAAAGGGTGAATTTGTGCCCTATTTTATGCCTGTTTGGGTAATTTTAAACGAAGTGTAGTTATTTTTTAATAAATCTCTTGCGTGCGGTTCTTTTTCACATTAAATGGCCCAATATCCTACTTGTTTTTTCGATTTTTTATATTTTTTTACGCTTTAACTCAAACGATTGCTTAACTTGTGGAAAGGAGGAGGATACCGATGTACGTATTTGCAGATGATTGCACCGAAACCACCCTGGAAAACGGTGTAAAGCGCACCATTAAAGGGCATATTAACGACTTGATGGTGGTGCAACTGGTTTGGCAAAAAGGTATGGTTGGGGCGGTGCATGCCCACCCGCACCGCCAATGCGGCTATGTGCTAAAGGGCTCTTTTATGGGGGACGATAACGGAGACAAGCGAATTTTAAAAGCCGGCGATTGCTTTTACACCGAAGCCGATGTGCCCCACGGGCTAGAGGCGCTGGAAGATGACAGTGTGCTGCTGGATATATTTACCCCCGCCCGGCAAGACTTTTTGTAAAATAGTAAATTAATAAAATTTTTAGGGTTCTTTATAAAGCAAAGCGCCCCTGCTTTAGCAAGGGCACTCTGCTCTGTTTCTTTAGCAGCTTGCAGTCTGCCAAAGGTATGCGTAAAGGTAGGGTTTTTTCTGTTTGCAAATTTGGCTGCATGTAATTTACATTTTGGCCAATTTTTGTACAGCAAACAGGTAGCCATCTACCCCCATGCCAATAATTTGCCCCACGCAGGCCCCACCAATTACCGAGTGATGGCGGAACTCTTCGCGCGCATGTGTGTTAGAAATATGCACTTCGATGCAGGGCAATGCCACCGCATTCAGGGCATCTAGCAATGCGTATGCGTAGTGGCCGTAGCCACCGGGGTTCATTACAATACCATCCACGGTGCCAAGGCACTCTTGTATGCGGGTAATCATTTCGCCAATGCAATTGCTTTGGAAAAAATCCACCTCAACATTCAGCCGTTTGGCTTCTTCCCGTATCAGGTTGTTAATATCGTCCATGGTGGTGGTGCCATACAGTTCCGGCTCCCGCTTACCAATCATGTTTACGTTGGGGCCGTTTAGCACTAAAATCTTTTTCATTCGTTTACTCCTTTGGCCACAATAGTGCGCAGCCTATATTTGCTTTGGTATTTATTGCAAAAAAAGCAAACCCGGTCCAGTTCCAAGCTGCTACTGGAGGTAAAGGTTGAAACCACCACAGGCATAGGAAAACCAGAACCGGGTTTGTGGAACTAACAATCACTTAACCAAATGATTGCATGGTGCAAAATTGCTATAACTTAGCCGTTTACACGCACTTTAATGCAAGCTTTGCGCACAGGGGTTGGCACCAATGCACGTTTTTGCGGCATGTGAACGTCCTGCGGGAATACGATGGCGATGTCGCCTTTTAGAAGAGGAATGAATTCACACTCTTTTTCAAAGAAAACGGCGTCTGCCTTGGGGTCGTACTCGGTTACAGGCTCGCCAGCGCGAGATAGCGGAACATAACCAATGTACTCAAAACCTTCGGCTACATAGTGCACGTCGGCATAGTTTTTGTGGGCTTCTAGGCCGCAATTGTCGATGGTTTTGGATTCATATTCTTGCACCAAAATGAAAACATCGTCGCCATCGATATCGTGACGGCCAAGCTCCATTTTACGAATGTCGTTGTTTTTCAAAAACTCAAAAGCTTTTTCAAAGTTTTTGCCCAGCGGATAATACAGAGCGCTGTTTTCTAAAGTATCTACTACCATTTTTTTACACTTCCCTTTCTGTTAAAACTGCTGTTTTTGTTCGTTCTCAGGTCCTGTTCTTAACACTAAAAATTCCACGTGGAAGAGTGGTCAAACTCTCTATTAATAGAATACCATAGTGGGGGGAAATCTTCCTTGCAGAACTTGACTAATTTTATTGCATTTGTTGACATTTATCCTTGATTTACCAGTGTTTTTTACACTTTTTCGCCATTCCACTTCCACAAATAAAAGGAGCGTTTTTCCATGGAGATTATGAGAAGCTGTTCTTGCTCTGAAGATGCATGTGCTACCAACAAAAGATTTTCGGTAGCCTTTTTAAATCACGACGAAAAAGCAAAGGATATGCACAATCACGATTTGCTGGAAATATACTTTTCTATCTCGGGTGGCAAGTGGTTTGTAATTGATGACAGCATTTACCCCATGCACGATAATGATGTTTTTATCATCAACCAATTTCAAACCCACCGGCCAGAAGTTTTGGATGACAACCGCCACCAGCGGTATGTTTTTACCATTATGCCACCCTTTTTAGATAGCATTTCGTCCCCTTCTACCAATTTGTTGCAGCTTTTTTATAACAGCGAAGATTTTTCTCGGCGCATTTCGCTTAACAATTTGCAGGCAAAGCAAATGATGCAGATGATTGGCAAATTAGAAAGCGTGCAGGGCCACGGGGCCGATTTGCTGGAGAACTCTATTTTAACCGAAATTGTGTTGATGTTGCTTAACATTTCGCAGCCAACCGGCAGCAATGTTATTTTGTCCGACAACAAATACATTGCCGACATTTTAAGCTATATCGATAACTCTTTGGCCAAAGATTTATCTCTGGATGCGCTTTCGGCCGAATTCTTTTTAAGCAAAGGGTATTTTTGCCGGCTGTTTAAAGAGCACACCGGCACCACCGTAAACAAATATGTGCTGGCAAAGCGCATTGCTGCCGCAAAAAAGCTGCTTGCCACCGGGCACTCGGTGCAAGAAACCGCGCTGCGCACCGGCTTTAACGATTATGCCAGCTTTATCCGCCGGTTTACCCAAGACGTTGGCATTTCGCCCAAGCGGTACAGCCGCGAAAACAACATGCTAACCACCCAAAACTA
>JAJDJP010000031.1 GCA_030267215.1 Ruminococcaceae bacterium OttesenSCG-928-A16 | reverse complement strand
GCACACAGCACAGATGCCATGGCCAACAACACATCCCACATGGGCTTTCTCCCTTTTAGGTAAGCGATGATTAACGGACGATTTTTGAAGCGAAGCCAATTTTGCCAACCTACCGAAGTACGGGCTTTAATCCGTGCTTGCTTCGGTGTTTGGTGTATCGTTTTTTGCCAGTTTTTTTCCGTCTAGCGCCAGCTGGCGCAGTAGCAAAACCACCGCGGCCGCAAACGGCGGCACTGCCACCAGCCAAAAAATGGCAAACGCATCTGGCACAAAATAGGCGGTGGTTGGCTTGGGGGCGTTTAGCACAATGCTGTTTACCACCCACACCACGCCACCGGTGGTATCGGGGTCCAGCCGTAGGGCGGTTACCTGTTTGCCGTTTAGGTCAAAAAACCATTCACCACTGGGGGCTTGCCGTGCCCACAGCTTGTTTTTTTCGCTAAAGCCGGTTTCGGCATAGTTTTCGTTTTGGGCATAATATAGCACAATTTCGCCACCGGGCTTGTGGGGCGTGGCCGTAAAGGTTACCCTGCCCACGTTAAAGGGGGCGCCCGTGGCATATATCAGCTGGGGGTCAGGGTCGGTAGATACAAAGCGCTGCTTCCCCGCTTCATCTTCTAGCACAATAATGCTGTTTTGGGTAAAATTTTGCAGCGTTAGCGGCTGGGTTTGCAGCTTGCCCTTTGCGGCAAGGCTATTTACCTGCATAAAGCCAAAAAGGCAGGTGCCAACATATAAAAGTACCGCTACACCATACAACAGCAGCACCAGTACGGCGGGGCGCCAAATCTTCTTTTTCATGCCTTTGCCCCCTTTTGCGCCGGCACAAAGCTGGCTGTTTTACCCTGCCACACAATTTGGTAGTAACGTGGGCCGCTTTGGTACTGGCCGTCCTCGTTCCAGCCGGCAAGCCCATCGCTAAACAAGGGGCCAAAAAATTCTTTAATATATCCATCAGCTCTATCTAACAAAATATGGGTGCAGCCCCGTGCCTGCAAATAGGCCAGCAAATCGTTGGGGGTGCACTCAGCAGCCTCGGCATAGCCGCCCACGCTGCCCGGCGGAACAAGCGAAGCAGCTGTTGTGCCCAGCGGCAATTTGCCATTTGTCTGCCATTCATCGCCCGGTGTGGGGGCCCTATATAATGTAGCAAGGGTGGTTTTTTCCAGCTCGTAGCTAAACATGTAAAAGCGCGAGGCATCGTCTTCTTGGCTAATTAAATACACTATATCGCCCGGTTGCATGCCCTCTTGCTCGGCTATTTTTACCACCGATTGCACATCGAGCCGTTTGCCAAATAAAGCGGGGCTTACCCGCAAAAAATTTGCCTGCCAATTGCCACGTGCCAGCACACTGCCCAGCACACACACTGCCACCAGTAAAACCCCGGCTTTGGCAAACACCGGCCGCCAGTGCAGCTGTTTTGCCTTTTGGGTTGCGGCGGTGCCCAAAAGCACAAGCGCCGCCATAAACCAGCCAAACCAATAAGGCATGCTGTAACGGGCATAGTCCTTCAGCGTTTCGGCTTCTCCCCCTTTAAAAATATAGGTATAAGTGAAGGTTAAAAATATACTGAACATAACAAAACCCGCCAGCATGGCCAGCGTAAAAACAAGCACCCGCCGTTTTTGCGGCCGGCTGCTAAACAACCATGCCAAAAATAACACGGCCAATATTACCAACAGCATGCGCACGGCCGGGCCAAACACCCACAGCCTAAAATTGGCCGAAGACTGCCCCTGATAATTGCCAAAAAAGCCCTGCACCATTTTGGTGGCACGGTCGTCAAACACGGCATCGGGCTGAATGCGCAGCAGCGCCTTAATGCCGGTAAGCATCATGGTAAGCTGGCTCATTCCGCCGCCGCCACTGCCCACATTGGCACGGTTAATTTTGGTGGCAGCCAGTATATGGGCGGCCCAACCGGCATAGCTGCCCATAATAAAAACAAGGCCAACAACCGCATGTGCCAGGGCGGCCTTCCAGCGGCGCAGGGCAAAAAATGCCACGGTTTTATACTCGCAAAACATTGTATCCAGCAAGGCCACCAGCCACGCTATGCAGGCCAGCGCCAGGCCAACATCTTTTATGTTGGTTAGGGCCGCCAGCGCAATGCCAAACAGCAGCAATTGCTTTGCGTCCTTTTTATCCAGCACAAAGTACAGGCACAAGGCCCCGCCAAAAAAGGCGGCAAGGGCGGTATCGGCCATGCAGCTAAGGTAGCTGTAACTTACTACACCAGTGCCAGAGCCATCGAACAAAAAGGGCAGTGCAAAAAAAGCAGCAAAGATAACGGTGGCGCCGGCACGGGTTTTATCCCACAGGGCGGTGGCGGCGGCAAACCCCGCCAAATATACCATGGCAAAGGCGGCCATAAACTGGTGCTCGGCAAAACTTTTACCAAAAAATTGCAGCATGTAGCTAAACACAAGCAGCCCTGGCGGTGCATAGCGGGCAATTAGGTTGCTTTGGGCAGTGGTATACAGCTGGCCGGTATTGGTAACCACCTTGCCCGCCGCACCCCAAAAGGTAAATTCGTCCCACTGGGTAAGCATGGGTTTGGTGGCAAAAAACAAGGTGATAAATAGCACACTACCCGCTACAAAAAACAAAAAACCGGGGGTTAGGCGTTTTAGCAGGGCGGCTTTTTCGGTAGCAACGCAAAAAGCCAGCGCTGCTGCGCAGGCGGCGTACCAAAGCCAGCCACCCACAGCCAAAAAACCCAGTGCCCCAAACAGCGTAAACCACAGCATGGCAATGCTTACCGCCACCAGCGGCATAACCGAGGCCGAGCGCCGAAACACCCGCCCCAAAAACAAAGCAAGGCCCGCCAGCGAAAACAGCCCAAACAGCATTTCCATAATGGCAAGCCTCCTTAAAATAGTCTTTGGTCGCTAGTCTATCCTCAAAGGGTGAAGGACAAACTCCTACTGAATCATCCAGCCGTACAAGTTTACCAGTTTGTGGGTGCCGTCTTGCAATTTTGGCAGCCACTGCCCAATAAAATACCCCTGAAAAATTAAGATAACCGCCAGCAGCGCTACGCTGGCTGCAATGTACAGCGTAATGTTTTGCACCCGCAGGGTAGCGGCATCGCCAGCGGCAAGCCTGGGGCGCACCGCCTTGCCCAGCAAAATGCTGGCCAGCATAAACAGCAGTAAAAAGGCCGGCAAAAAGTAACGGGGCTGCAACTGGTTAATGCGTATAGAGTATAGGTCGTTTTGCAGCACATACAAACCGGCTATTATGGCACAAGCATACAAAACAGCAGCCAAAAACAGGCCCCATGCCCCCCCTGCCTTGGTGTCCTCTTTTTGCTGGATACCCAGTGCCGAAGCCGCTGCCAGCGACAGCACCGACAACCCACTTACCAGCGGAATTGTCATATCCAACGTGCCAAAGGTACCCATGTTAAAAATAAAAGCTGCTTCTTCGTACAGGGTAAGCAAAACCCGCGAAACAAACGCCGGGATATTGGTGACTACGAAAAACAACTGCTGTAACGGGGCGGCACCATCGCCGCTGCCACGCCATAATTCGCCATAATTGAATTTTAGCCAGCTTGCGTCTACCACAAAGGCCATTAACCCATAAAAAGTAAGGCTTGCCCCCATTATTATACCAAAAGCGGCCCATGGGTTTGTTTTGGTTTTCCACCGGGCTTTGGGTATTAACAGCAGCACAGCAACCAGCACAAAGTTCATGGGTTTTATATAGGTTGCCAACAGCACTGCCAACCCAAACACCCACACATCTTTGGTCTGTATTTCATCTTTACAAAAATAGCTAACCGCAAGGTAGCACATGGCCAGCATGGTGCTATCGTAAGAGCAGGACGCCGCTAGCGACAGCGACAGCGGCAGCATGGCAACCGCAAAAAACACCCCACGGTATTTGTTGCAGTTTTTAAAAACAAAATAACAAACCAGCGCATAAAACAGCAGGTTGCCTATGCGCCCTGCATATAAAAGCCCCAGCGCCCCCAGCCCAAATAAACGCCCCACCAACATACCGGCCGCCTGCGGCAGCATGGGTATGCTAACAAAAACAAGGGCTTCTTGCTCGGTTAAAGGGGTGGCAGCCGGCCCGCTTTGCAGGGCGGCCTGGTAGTTGGCAAAGGCGGTTTCGGCAAGTTCTCCCCCTTGGTAGCACACACCAAAGTTCATTTGCGAAGGAAAACTTTGCACCAGCTTTGTCACATCGTCGGGGTAGGTGCGGTTTGCATCGTAGGTAAAATGCCCGTTAGAAATGCTATACGCCCGCAGGTAATGAAATTGCTCGTCTGGGGTTTGCATGGGCGGGGTGGCAAAACAAAACAGCAACCCCAGCACCAAAACACAAACAGCCGCTTTTAAGCAAATATTTTGCTTAAAAAAGCGGCAGGCCAAAAAAACAAGCAGATACAGCAGGCTAAAAACAGCCGCTACACCCAGCGTTATAGGCAGGGCCGGCAACTGGGCCTGCTGGGTAAAAAAAACCACCCGCCAATAATATACAAGCCCCGCCGCTGCGCCAAGGGTACCCACATAACCCAGCAGCCATTTTACCAGCGGGGGTATTTTTTTACGGGGTTTCTTTTCCACTGTTTGTTCCATAACGCTCCTTTGCACGGCAATAAAAGGCTTTTATTGTTGCTGTTGCCCCGCCAAAGGTGGGGGTAACAAGCAATGTTTATACGTTATATTGGTCTACTTTATAGCTATCTAGGTTCGCGCGTATCCACTCTATGGTTTCGGCAAGGCCTTGTTCAAAGGTGTAGGCCGGTTGCCAACCCGTTAAGGCGTGCATTTTTTCGGCGCTGCCAAGCAGGCGCTCCACCTCGCTTTTTTCGGGGCGCAGGCGGTCATCGTCGGTTACAATGGTGGCTTTGGGGTTAATTTGGCGTATCAGTTCTTCGGCCAGCTGCCCAATCGAAATTTCGCGCCCGGTGGCAATGTTTACCTCTTGCCCAATGGCCTCTTCGCAGCCTGCAAGCGCCATAAACCCGGCGGCGGTGTCTTTGGCATAGTTAAAGTCTCGGGTGGGGTGCAGGCTGCCCAGGTGTATTTGCTGGCGGCCGGCCAAAAGCTGGCTGATGATGGTGGGAATAACCGCGCGGGCACTTTGCCGCGGGCCATAGGTGTTAAAGGGGCGCACAATGGTTACCGGCAGCCCAAAGCTGCGGTAAAAACTTTCGGCCAAGCGGTCGGCCCCTATTTTGGTAGCCGAGTACGGGCTTTGCCCTTGGTAGGGGTGTTTTTCATCAATAGGCACATACTGGGCGGTGCCATACACCTCGCTGGTGCTGGTAACCAGCAGGCGCCGGGTGCCCAAATCTCGTGCTGCATTTAGCACGTTTAGGGTACCTTTTACGTTGGTATCTACATAGCTATCGGGCGAATGATAGCTGAAGGGAATGGCAATAAGGGCAGCCAAATGGTACACAATGTCCTGCCCTTGCATGGCGGTGGTAACACCGTGCGGGTCCCGGATATCCCCCATAAATATCTCTATTTCGCTTTTGATGGCCGGGTCGATGGTGTCTAGCCAGCCCCAGCTGCCAAACGAGTTGTAATAGCAAAAAGCCTTTACCTTTTCGCCTTTTTTTACCAGTGCCTCGGTAAGGTGGCTGCCAATAAAACCATCGGCCCCGGTAACCATTACAGTGTTTGCCATTTGTGTTTCCGCCCTTCCATTCTATATAACGTTTGTGTATGCAAATGTTTCTGCGCCAGCTGCCCCCAAAAACCAGCCGGTAGCACTGTGGTTCCATGCTGTTTTTTACTTGTTAAACTTTAAAACAGTATACAATAGCTGCGGTGTTTTTTCAATTGGTGCCATGTGCATAGCGCCACTGCTTTCGCCTTTTTAAAACCTAAAGTAAATAAAGGCGTTAAAGCCGGACCCCACCATGTACAAAATAGATATTACGTAAGAAACCAGCACGCCACTATTATTTAAAAGCATTAGCGGTGCTTTTTAGGGCACGCTTTTTAACAAGCCCCCAAATGCGGCTAACCACCACAATTATTAAAAGCAACAAAAACACGCCTATTAAAACAAGGCTGCCACTCATCTTTTTGCTCCTTATATCGTTTAAATTGCCGTGCTTTTTGGGCAACAACGTTACCAACCTTTTAATTATATCTGATTGTATCAGCAGGGTCAACGCAATCTCTTATTTAAAAGGCTTAAGCGATTTAATGTTAGCTTTAAGCTTTAACTTTGCCCTTACCCTGGGTTAAACTGCACCTGCCCACTTTGCAATACCGCCAATGGTTTTTAACCCAGCTAAAACAGCGGCAGGGCCAGCGGGCAATTGCTATTTCTTTACAAACATGCCCCCTGCGGCTATAATTACTTAGATACTATTATCTTGACCAAGGAGGCTGCACATGTCCTCTGCCGCTTCGCCCTTGCCTGCCCTGCTAGCTGCCGCCAATGGCAACTGGCATATGTCGTTTCAAAGCATACACTTTCTTTTGTTCCTGCCTATTGTGGTTGGGGCTTATTTTGTTTTACCGGTGCGGCTGCGCAAAGGATGGCTGCTGGTGGCAAGCTATTACTTTTATTTTTTTGCCGCCCCAAAATACCTTGTGCTGCTACTGGCCGGCACTTTGTTTACCTATATAATAGGGCGGGTTATTGGCAGCGCCAAAACAGCACGGGCTAAGCACGGCTGGCTGTTTTTGGGTATTGCCGGCAGCGTTTTGGTGCTTGCCTTCTTTAAATACAACGGCTACTTGCAGGGTTTTCTTTCAAACCTTTCTGTCCGCTTTGGCCTTGTTTACAGCACCAGCTGGTTTACAACGGCCGCTGCTATGGGCATTAGCTACTACACTTTTACGGCCATTGGCTATTTAATAGAGGTTGCCCAGGGCACCGCCCCAGCCGAAAAAAACCTTGCCACCTATGCGCTATTTTTGGGGTTTTTCCCCTCGGTAAGCCTTGGCCCCATTAACCGGGCAAACGGGCTGCTGCCCCAGCTTACCCAAAACAACAAAAAATTTAACCCGCAGGCCGCCGCAAATGCGCTGCGCCTTATTGCCATTGGCTTTTTTAAAAAGCTGGCCGTGGCCGATACCCTGCGCCTGTTTGTGGACGCTGTATACGCAAGCCCCGAGGCACTGGCCGGCTATACGGGCCTTAGCCTTACGTTGGCCGCTGTGCTGTTTGCCCTGCAATTGTACTTCGATTTTAGCGGTTACACCGATATTGCCCGTGGCAGCGCCGGCCTGCTGGGTATCGAGCTACCCGAGAACTTTAACACGCCGTTTTTTGCCACTAATTTTTCGGGCTTTTGGGCACGGTGGCACATGTCGCTTTCTGGCTGGCTGCAAGACTATATCTTTACCCCCCTGGTGTGGAGCCGTTGGACCGAAAAGCTACCCATTATTGGCAAAAAAATTAAAAAACCGCCGGTACTTTCCTCTATTTTTGTGGTGTTTTTCATCTCTGGTATCTGGCATGGAGACACCCTGTGCTTTGCTGTATGGGGTATTTTGCAGGCGGTTTTTCGCATTGGGGAAGAGCTTTTGCATCGCACCCTTGGCAAGCCCCAAAAAAAGCCGCCGCTATTTAGCCGCATTGGCAAAACCACCCTTGTGCTGGTGCTTTGGGTAGAAAGCCTTGTGTTTTTTAGGGTAGGCATGATGCGTGCCGGCACCGTAAGCGATGCACTGGCGGCACTGGCCCGGCAGTTTAGCGAGGTTTCTTACAGTGCTACCATTAACGATGTGTACCGTGCTATTTGGAATGGGTTTTATAACCAGCGCCCGCTGGTGTTGGCCTTTGCCGCTTTTATGGCCGTGTGCCTGGCCGCCGCCCTGTGGGCGGATTGGGCCCAGTGCTTTAAGCTAAAAGGCAAAAGCCTGGCAAACGGCATAGCGGCCCTGCGCCCGGTGCCACGCTGGTTTGTATACTTTTTTATAACCTTGGCCTGCTTTGCCGCCTTTATAGCACAAAGTGGCGGGTTTGGCGGCGCAAGCTTTTTATATGGGGGGTTTTAACGCATGAAAAAACTGTTGCGGAACATCGCCCTGCTGCTGTTGCCCATTTTGCTGTACTACGGCATTTTTATTATGTTTGAGCCCAACAATTATTTTGGCCTGCACAAAGCTGCCGCCGGCACCGATATTATGGCTGCCCTGCGCAACTACGAGGACGCCCCCACCGATGCCCTTATTTTGGGAGATTCTCGCCTTGCCAAGTTTGATATGCAGCTGGTGGGCAGCATAGCCAACAGGGAATATGCAAACCTTGCTTACGGCGGTGCCAGCTTAAACGAGCAACTGGATATTTTGGACTGGGCACGGGAACAAAACCCCCAGCTAAAACAGGTTGTTTTTATGCTTTCGTTTTACAACCTAAACCAGGCTTATGCACACAACCGCATGGTAATAGACGCATTAAACAACCCCTTTGTATACCTTACCAACCTTGGGTATAATATTAATATGTTAACCGAGCTTGCCTACACCATAACCGGCGTGCCCACTGGGGGCGACGGCGAAACCATGAACCCGACCGACTATACCTATGTAGATTTTACCGTGCCGGCCACCGGCCAAACGGTAACCATACGCCAAAAAATTGCCAGCCACTTGGGCGACATTAACGAGCGGTGCCAAAACTGGGCGCTAAACACCGGCGAGCTACAACGCTTATTGCAAACGATAGACGATTGCCAGCAGCAAGGCATTGAATTTATAATTGTGATGCCACCGGCCCACCCCGATACCTTTTTATATGTGGTAAACCCATATGGCATAAACGGCCCCATGCAAACCGTGCTGGCACAGTTAAAACAAAGCCCTGCCCTGCTGCTAAATTACGAGTTTGAGCCCCTGCACCCCCTGCGGGACGACCAATTTTACGATTGCTTTCATTTGGACATGAAGCGAGGCCTGCCCCAGTGGACAGAAGAACTTTTTACCGACATACAAAACGGCGGGCAAACCTAGCGGCAGCTACCATTTACCCACTAACAAAGCGAGGGAACCCCATGGCGCTGGATTTTTTAATTTTATACGAGCACGTAGTGCGGGAATACGAGAGCATTTTGCTGCTGCAAGCAGAGCTGGAGCGGCGTGGCTACACTGCCGAAATTCGCCAGCTGCTGGACCGCAAAAAGCTAAAGTATTTCACCTGGAAAAAGCCCAAGGTACTGGTGGCCAGTTGCCTGTACGATAACGAGGGCATAAACAGCCACGTATACAACAATGTGGGCAAACTAAACAAGGTGGTAAACCTGCACTGGGAGCAAATGCTTAGCGACACCCAGGAAGAGGAAGAATGGTTTAACTTTGGCGGCAATGCCAAAAAATGCGTGCAAACCTGCTGGGGCGAAGAAACCCGCCAGCGCTTGCTAGCCCATGCCGTGCCGCCCCAAAATGCCCCGGTAACCGGCGCTATTATGATGGACTTTTTGCGCCCGGAGTTTGCCGGCTACTACCAAAATAAAACCGAGCTTTGCAAGCAGTATGGCCTAGATAAAAACAAACGGCTGCTGCTTTATATCTCTAGCTTTGGCTATGCCAGCATGAACGATACCGAAGTGCAGGAGCTAAGTGACATGGCTGGTACCGATTTTACCCAGTTTGCCACCGTAAACCGCGAAAGCATGGCGCAAACACTGGCCTGGTTTGATACCTACCTAACCGCCCACCCCGAGGTAGAACTGGTGTACCGCCGCCACCCCAGCGAGTGGAACAGCGAACCACTGGAAAAGCTGGCCCAAAAGCACTCTAACTTCCATGTAATTTTTGAGGATAGCGTGAAGCAGTGGATTGTGGCCGCCGACGAAATTTTTATTTGGATGAGCACCGCCATTGCCGAGGTTTACTTTGCCGGCAAAACCTGCCATGTGCTGCGTCCCTCGCCTATCCCGCACGAGTTTGACCCCGTAATTTACAAAAACGCCACCACCATTACCAATTACGATGATTTTGCCGCAGCGGCAGGCCAGCCGGGGGGGGCCTTCCCCATTGCACCGGCTGTAATAGAGGGGTATTTTAACAATAACACTACCCCTGCCCACAAACAGATGGCCGATTTGCTGGAGGACGTACACAAAAACCCGCCGCGCGATACCCCCTTTAGCGCCGGGTACAAGCCGCATTTTAACTGGTTAAAATTTTTTGCGTTGTGGGGGGTGCATATTTTGCACGCCCTGCGCTTTAACCCCCAAAAATTGCACAAAATTGCCCCCGGGTTTGCCACCTTTGCCGGGCGCATTTATGGTTATATCGAAAAAGCCGCCGTGCCCAAAAAGCAGGCGGCGGCCATGCGGGCCAAAATACAACAATTTTTGCAATAAATGGCATAGGCCCTGCAGTAAGCCTATATAAAGGAGTAACCACTACCCATGGATGCTTTTTCTTCTGTTTTATTTGCCGCTGCCGTAGGGGCCACCGTAGGCATTTTTTTAGGTGCCCTGCGCTGGTGGCTAAAAAATAAAAAGCAGGCCACCCAAACCCCAGCGCCGGGGCAAAAACAAAGCCGTTTTGGGCAGGCTTTTATGGGTATGCTCACCCGCTCGGCTTTTGTGGTGCTGGGCATTGCCCTAGTGTGGACGGTTTATTTTATGGTACTGGGCATAGCCAACCCCGCCCAAAACGAGTTTGCCGCCAATGCTTCTTCTTTAATTGTTTCGGTAAGCACCATTTTTTCTATTTTAATTGCTTTTTACGAGTTTGTGTACCGCAAAAATAAATAAGCAGCGCACCCAACTGCTTACTTGCCGCAAAAAAAGGAGAGTTACAATGCCAGCAGCCACAAAAACCACCAAAACAGATACTGCCGAAAATTTTGTTGGTTCGGTGTTTAAATTTTCTATTTCTACCTTTGCCAACATGGGTATTTACGCCCTTGTTTTTTTGCTAACCAACTTTTTTGTATCCAACGAAACCCTTGGCAAGGTTGCCCTTTTTAACGATTACACCGCTATTTTTATGAACATTGCCATACTAGGGTTGGACCAAGCCCTCATGCGCTTTTACCACGAGCCGCCAAATAAGCTTTCTTCGGGGGGGCTGTTTCGGCATTGTGTTTATTTTTCGGGTAGTTTGCTGCTGTTTTGTGCTTTTATGGGCAGCACCCTCTTTTTAAACCCGCTATACAAGGGCATTGGGTTTGGCGGCGTTGGCACCTGGGTTATTCCCCTTATGTTTTTAAACGCGGGCTTTTACCTTGTGGCACGGTATTTTAACGTGCTGTTTCGTATGGAAATGAAGGTGGTTGCCTACACCGCACAAAGCATTTTAATGCAGGTTTTTTTAAAGCTGTTTTACATGGTGGGCGCATTTTTTGAAAACCCCGAAACCGCAATGATACTTTGCAGCGCTTTGGGGCTTGGGCTTTTTGCCATCGCACTTATTATCATCCGCCGCAAAATGCTAAAACCCCAAAAAAGCGAATTTACCCCCGCCGCCTACAAAACCATTTTGCCGTTTGGTGCGGCCACTGCCCCCACTTCGGTGTTTGTTGCGTTAAACGGCGGGCTTCCAAAGTCCATCATCACCAGCTTAACAGTGGGGCCAGCCGGTGCGGCCGCAGCCGCTACCGGCATTTACACCTACGCTTTCCAGCTTTCTAGCATTGTTGCCATGGTGCAGGGTGGCTTTGCCGCTTTTTGGACCCCCTACGTATACGCCAACTACAAAACCCACCAAGAGCGTATTTTGAAGGTGCACGATTTTATCAACTTTATTATTCTGGTATTCTTCTGCCTGCTGGTTGCCTTCGAAGACATCATCTTCCTCATTCTTTCCAACTACTCGGGCTCTAAGGTGTTGTTTCCGCTGTTAATGCTTAGCGCCGTGTTTAATATTTTGTGCGAAACCACCGTGCAGGGCAATGCGCTTTCTCGCCGCCCTATTTTAGATACCATTGGCATGGGCATTGGGGTTGCCACAAACGTGCTGCTGTGCTTTTTGCTCATCCCTCGTTTTGCGCTAATAGGCGCTGCGGTTGCCATTGTGGCTGGCAACGGGGCAGCTTACCTGTTTCGCACGGTGTGTGCCCAGCGGCTATACCGCACCATACGCAAACCTGCCAAAACAGCCCTTGCCCTTGCTGTTGCCGGGCTGGTTGCCGCCTTTGGCACCCTTTTTACTGCACAGTTCCTGCTTAAACTTTTGGCCTCTTTTGTTGGCATTGGCATTTACTGCCTAATGTACCGGCAAGAGCTAAAACGCTGCTGGGGCATTGGTATTTCTATATTAAAAGGCATTTTAAAACGCAAAAAGACATAATAAATATGGTTTCCATTTACCAAAAAGTATTAAAATAACTTGATGTAAAGCCCTATTATGCTGTATAATAAGGCTTTGAAAAAGATTGTTTGTTGCCGCTTTAGGTGCTTGTTTTAGTAGGCCCCCCTACCAAAAGCAACACCCAAATAAAGGAGTGTTATTATGCGCTACTGTACACGATGCACCATGCCCGATACCCGCCCCGGCATTAGCTTTAACGAAGAGGGTGTTTGCACCGCCTGCCAGCATTACGACGCCCGAGCCAACGTAGATTGGGACAAGCGGATGCAGGAATTTAAAGCACTGTGCGATAAATACCGTGGCTGCAATGGCCCCGGTGGATACGACTGTGCTGTGGCAGCCAGCGGCGGTAAAGACAGCCACTACCAGGTGTATATACTAAAAGAAGTTATGGGCATGAACCCTATTCTTTTTACGGTGGAAGATAACTTCCCGATGACCGACGCCGGCAAGCATAACTTAAAAAACATTAGCGAATCGTTTGGCTGCACCATTATTTCTTGCAAGCCAAACATAAAGGTGCAAAAAACCTTAATGCGCAAGTTTTTTGAAAAATATGGCAAACCCACCTGGTATGTAGATAGGCTTATCTACACTTTTCCGCTGCACATGGCCGCCAAGTTTAATGTGCCCTTTTTGTGCTACGGCGAAAACGTAAGCTACGAATATGGCGGCAATGCCGACGAAGAAACCTACAGCGCTAAAGACCAAATTGAAAACGGCGTGGCGGTGGGCATGCCCATAGAAGAGCTTTTGGGCGACGGCGTAACCGAGCAAGACCTAAGCCTTACCCTGGCCCCCAGCAAAGAAGAACTGGACAAGCTGGACCCTTTCTACATGTCCTATTTTATCCCGTGGAACAGCCTTACCAACGTGCAGGTTGCCAAAAAGTATGGTTTTCATGATTTAACCCACGAGTGGGACCGCACCCACCACGCCGAAAATTTCGACCAGATTGACTCGCGCGCGTACCTTGTGCATTCTTGGATGAAATACCCGAAGTTTGGGCATGCCGCCGCCACCGATTATACCGCACGGTATATCCGCTACGGCATTATGACGCGCGAAGAAGCCCTGCCTATTATTAAACAGCGCGATGGCGCACTAGACCCTTGGAGCGTACGCGATTTTTGTGAGTTTTGTGGTTACACTGACAGCCAATTTTGGGGAATTGTTGATAAATTTTATAACCGCGACCTATTCAAAAAAGATGAATATGGCCGTTGGAGTTTAAAAACACCAATTTGGGAGGAGTAATAACTAATGGACGTGAGGGAATTTAGCATGTTGATGGCGCAAAGGGGATGCGTTGGCAACGAAAAGAACTACTGTGGCAGTTTTAATAACTATCCATTTACCGCCCGCTTTTTAAACGGCAAAACCGGTGGTAAAACCACCGCCTTGTTGCAGGTGCAGTTTAACAAAAAGGTGCCCAGTAAAATGACCAAGGAAATACGCAAAGAGCACCGTGGGCAGGTATCGGTTTACAAAGTAAACAGAAGCACTACCACCGGCTATTTGGTGGGTGGTGTTGTGGGTGCAGCCATTGCCTCGGCCAATAGCAATGCCGGCGAAAATGCGGGCGATACCGCCCTGCTTTCGTTAAGCATTACCGCCAGAAGCACCGAAGAATTTGCCAATTTGCTGGATTCGGTTTTAAACCAAATTGTACAAATAGCCCCGGGCTATGGGCTGTTTATACCCGATGCCTGCCCGGTTTGCGCCCAGCCCGGCTGCGATAGCTACGCCTATACCAAAGGCAGCTACCGTGCTGTACACGCCCACTGTGTGCAGGCTAACGCCCAGGCCAAACAAGCAAAGGTAGACAAAAACCTGCGTGAGGGCAGCTATGCACTTGGCATTGTGGGTGCTATTTTAGGTGCTATTGTGGGCGCTTTGCCTAGCATCGTTTTGGCAGCTATGGCCAATTATATACTTGCTGTTTTATTTGCCCTTGTGCCGCTGGGCGCTTACTATGGGTATAAATGGTTTAAAGGTAAAATGAGCAAAGGCGTTCTGGGTATCATCATTCTTATTTCTATTTTAATGGTGCCTGTTATGCAATATGGCGAGTTTTTGATGGATGAAATTGTAAACTATGGCGCTTTTTACAGCCCGCTTTCCTATTTCTATGATATCTCTTTTGCCCTTTCTCACAACGCATCTTTGGTTGTTGTTTCCTGGGGGCAAATGCTGTTTTTTATGGCTATTGGCCTGCTTATTGTGGGCGGCATTATTAGCCGCACCGGCCAAAAAGATGTGCTGGACACCTCTTTTTCGGCTGCTACTTTGCGCCCCATTAACGCGGCTGCGCAGCCTACCGCCCCACAGGCAATGCCCACTGCACCACCGGTGGCACAAGCCCCTGTGGCAGAGCAAACCGCCCCACCACAAGCGAATATTTAATTTTATAGCTTAGCTTAAAACCCCGGTGCTACTTTAAGTAGCACCGGGGTTTTTATTCTATCTAAAGCAAGGCAAAATATCCTCACTTTTCTACTCTTTCTCACGGCAAACTCCCCCTTCTAAAAAAGGGGAATACATCATTAGGGCATGGTTCTCGGTTAAAAATTCCTCATTTAGCAGGTCGCCTTCCAGGCTAAACTGCTGGCGATACAGCTGGTTGTGGCGGCTAAAGCCACCCCAATATTCGCGCTGCATGCGGTGGTTGTACTCGGTAATTTTATATTGGCAGGTGGGCGGGGCGCTGCTGCGCCATTCGCCCTGCAGGTTTTGGCTGCCTACCTGCACCAATAGCTGAAAAGCCTCGCTTGTATCGTTGCGCACCATTAAGTCTCGGTAGGGGTACACGCAGGTGGCACCGCTGCCAAACGGCTGGGTGCGCCCCGCATCGGGAAAAACATCGAACGAGTGGCGGTAGCGCTCTACCACCGTAAGCGGGGTGTGTATGCTTATCCAAAACAGCAGGTTAGAAAGCTGGCACAGCCCGCCCCCAATACCCGGGCCAAAACTGCCATAGTGCAGCACCATGCCATTTACATAGCCTTTGCGTGCGGTGGGTTTGCCAATGCACTTCCAGTAGCTAAAGGTTTGGCCTGGCCCTAACACAAGGCCATTTATTTGTTGCACCGCCAGCTTTAAATTGATAATTTTATTATATTGGTACTGCATGTCTACATCTTTTAGCTGGCGCAGCAAGGGGGTGGCGTGGGCTGCCCACTGGTAGGGCAATGGCGTTTGCTGCTGCTTTTTGGCAAACTTATAGCGCCCGCTGGCCCACAGCCCATACCGTGCCATGGTATAGGCAGCCCGCCCGCAAAACAGGCGCAATTTACCACGCTTTATAGGGCGCAGATTGGGTGTGGCATTTTGCATGGTTATCCCCTTTTTTAAATGGTTTATGCCTTTATTTTAAGTATATCGGGGGGCTTTGGCATCGTCAATACCACTGCTAAATATAACAAACTTGTAACCTAAATTGACGAAAGCCACGTTTTGGCGGTACAATAGCATAATCACTACAAATCATCAGTTGAAATTTCAAGGTAAAACCCGAGGCCCCAGGCGCTAGCACACTGCCCCCTTGCAGGGGCAAAGGGGGCAAACGCTTATGGCGCAGGCATGAAAATTGATTTCCGTGTGGCACAGGGGATAGCCCTTGACCTTTGTTTTTGCCCTTAACTAATGACTGGCGACTAGTGGCTAGCGACTAGTAACTATTTAAGGAGGTAGCCAACATGCGCCACAAAGGAACCCAGCCTATAGAAACCGAGCGGTTAATCTTGCGCCGTTTTACCCTAGAGGACGCCCAGGAAATGTTTGAAAACTGGGCAAACGACCCCGAGGTAACCCGCTACATGCGCTGGCAACCTCACAAAAGGGCCGAAGAATCTGCCGAAGTACTGGCCACCTGGGTACAAAGCTACCAAAGCGATGAAACCTACCAATGGGCCATTGTGCGCAAAAGCGATGGCGTGCTGATGGGCTCGATTGGCATGATGCTTGGCACCGAAGAAGATTGCCCCGCCGGCTGGGAGCCCGGCTATTGCATTGGCGCTGCCTTTTGGGGCCATGGTTATACCACCGAAGCTTTGAATGCCGTGGTAGACTATTTTTTAAATACCACCGGCGAAACCACCCTTTGGTGCTGCCACGCCACAGCCAACCCCGCCAGCGGCCGAGTTATGGAAAAAGCCGGTTTTGTGTACCACCACGATGGTGTGTACCACAAGCCAAGCGGCGAGGCTATTCCCGCAAAATATTATTGCTTACAGAAAAGGACATAGAATGGACGAAACTTTATTATATTACCCCGGCATGCCCGAAGAAGAAACCGAACAACCAGATGAAATGCTAAACACCCCGCCACAAGGCCCCCGCAAGGTGCTGCTGTTGGCGGTAGATTTAGGCAAGTACGATGCCGAACGCAGCTTGCAGGAGCTGGCTGCCCTGGCCGAAGCAAACGACATGGAGCCAGTGGCCGAAGTGGTGCAAAAGCGTGCCAAGCCCGATGCCGCCACCGTAATTGGCACCGGGCGGCTGGCCGAAGCCAAAATGCTGGCCCAAAACCTGCTGGCCCAGGTTGCTATTTTTGATGGCGAACTTACTGGCAGCCAAATACGCAACCTGGAAAACCACCTTAAAATTGCCGTGTACGACCGTACCATGCTTATTTTAGAGATTTTTGCCCGCCGTGCC
>JAJDJP010000030.1 GCA_030267215.1 Ruminococcaceae bacterium OttesenSCG-928-A16 | reverse complement strand
CATGTTCGGTAAAAACATCATGGGCATCATTGCTTCGCTGCTTATTTTCATCGGCCTAGTTTCGTTTGCAGTGCTGATATACGACCAACTGCCCAACTTTGCTAAAATTGGCGGCATGTTTTTATTAAGCGGTGCCCTTGTAGCCACCGGCCTGCTGCTGGGCCGCAAACAAAAAACGCCTTTCTCCACCTCGCTGCTGGGTTGTGGCATTGGCAGCGTGTATATCTCTATTATTACCACCCACCTTGTATTTAATGCCATTCCCTCGCTGGCGGTTTATCTGTTTTTGCTGGTTTGGGTTGTCGGCATTCTGTTTATTACGCAAAAATTTCAATACGGCAGCATTTTTAGGCTGGTATGCCAGCTTGGTATTTTATTTTCGGTTGGGCTGGCGTGGATGAGCGACCTTTCGGCGCTGGAGTATATTTTAATTAGCCTGTACACCTATGCCGGCTTTTTTATCATCGAGCGAAAAAACACCAGCCAAAACCTTATTTTTAACCTCGGCAACATTTTAATTGCTACCACGTTTGCTATTCTTTGTAGCATACACATTGCCAACCCGCCGGCGGCGCCTGCGTTGCAAGTTTTACTCACCGTTATAAACCCCTGCCTGTTTGCCGCATTTATTTTGTTTAGGCTATTTGCAACAGGCAAGCTTATGCCCGCAGTTACGCGCTTTGGTGTGGTAGCCCTTTCTATTTCTACCGTGCTGTTGTTTATAGGGCTGGGCGCCGGCCTGGCGCCTTTAAAAGAAATTAACCACGCCAGCTATTACTTGGCTTTTATGGCCCTTATTTTGGTGGTAAACCTGCCCGCCATTGCCAAAAACATCCACTTGTCTTTGTACCAAGGTGTGCTGGTTATCTCCGCTATTGTTTTTGCGGCGCTTGGCAATGGCTTGGCCAATTTATTATTTCCCAGCTACGGTTGCACTGGTTTGCTGTTGGTATATGTACCCCTGCTATGCTGGGGTATTGCCAAAAAGCGTGGTTTTTATTTGCAAACCGCCCATGTGTTTTTAATTCTAGACATTATTGCCACCTATTTTCTAACCAGCTACAATGCCTTTTATACCCCCATGGTCCTTCCCTTTATTAGCGCTGTGTGGTATGGTATTATGCTACTTTGCCTTGCGGCCACCGTCGTTTATTTGTATAAAAACCGCCTAACCACTGCTATAGAGCCCACCAAATTTTACCTTTATTTTGCTGCCAACTTTATTATTTTGCTAAGCATGCTACACCTAGGTGGAGAATTTAGCGTATTTTATGGCTTGGTTGGTTGCGGGCTGCTTCATTTTATCACAGTATCCAGCGGGTATTTTTACAAATGGGATTCTTCTTTCCGCTTCTTCCCCAAAAACACCAGCCCTTACGAAATTGGTTTTGCCAATAAAAGTGTGTTTTTACTGGTGGTTTCCAGCCTCTTATTTCTTATATATATCCCAACATTGCTGGTGCCTATGTTGCCGCTGCCACTGCATATTTTGCTGGTGCTTACCGCAGCGCTACATGTTATTATACGCATAAGGCCACTATACACTGCCTTTGCGGGCAGCCGCTGGCTAGGCACTTTTATTGGTGGTAAAACAACCCTATTTGTGCTTGCTGTTATGCTTTCTATCTTTAACTTTAGCAACTACCCTTACCTAATAAGCCTGTTGCTATTGCTGGTTGCCTGTTCTTGCATCTATATAGGGTTTGCCAAAAACTTTGCCTCGCTGCGTATTTACGGGCTGGTTCTCACCATTGCGTCGGTGTTAAAACTGGTTACCATCGATATTGCCGAGCTTAACTCGATTGTGCGGGTAGGCGCCTTTATTGGTGGCGGGCTGCTTTGCTTTATTGTTAGCCGCTTGTACAACACCGCCCACAAAAAGGCGCTGGCCGGCGCTGCGGTACAGGCTGATAATAACACCCCTGCCCCGCTCCAAAACAACAATGTGCCCCCGCCTACGGGGCCACAAAACTCACCCACGGTATAAATCATTCTCGGTTGTTAAATTTTCAATTCACTATAATATATTGGCATAGCAAAACCCCCTGCTGAAAAATCAGCAGGGGGTTTATTTGGGTTTAATTAAACCAGTTCAATTACTGCCATAGGGGCAGCATCGCCACGGCGCACACCAATTTTGGTAATGCGGGTATAGCCGCCGGTACGGTCGGCATACTGGGGGCCAATTTCATCAATTACCTTTTTAGCAACGGTTTCTTTGGTAATGTAAGAAAACACCTGGCGTTTAGAGTGCAGGTCGTCTTTTTTGCCAAGGGTAACCATTTTTTCAGCCACTGCCCGCACTTCTTTGGCGCGGGTAACGGTGGTTTCAATTCTTCCATTCTCGAACAGATAGGTAACCATCGCACGCAGCATAGCGCGGCGGTGTTCGCTGGTTCTGCCGAGTTTCCTTGTTCCGGGCATTCTGTTCAGCTCCTTTTTTTCAGCGTGGTAACACGCATAATCACTTTTGAAAAAATAACAATTATAATTGTAATTTCTTCATTGTTATTTTTTCAAACGGCGGCAAAGTTGTTATTTGCCGCTGGGGTGCTTGCACCGCCACACAACAAAGTAATGCGCAATGCGGTGAGGCAGGCAGGTTTACACACCCGCCATTTGTTTTGGGGCTTAGGGTTATTCGTCCTCTTTTGCCAGGGTAAAGCCCAGCGAGGATAGCTTTTCAATAACTTCTTCCAGGCTTTTGCGGCCCAGGTTGCGCACCTTCATCATTTCTTCCTCGGTTTTGCTAACCAAATCTTCTACTGTATTAATGCCAGCACGCTTTAAGCAGTTAAAGCTGCGCACGCTCAAATCCAGTTCCTCAATGGTCATTTCCAAGGCACGTTCCTTGCCCTTATCGTCTTTTTCAACCATAATTTCAGCATCCATGGTTTCTTCCGAAAGGCCAACAAACAGGTTCAGGTGCTCAATCATAATGCGGGAAGCAAGGCTAACCGCCTCTTTTGCGCTAGAGGTTCCGTCGGTCCACACTTCAAGCGAAAGCTTGTCGTAGTCGGTAATCTGGCCCACACGGGTATTTTCTACGTTGTAGTTTACCTTTAGCACCGGGGTATAAATGCTGTCTATTGGAATACTACCCAGCCCAGCTTCTTCGGCGCTTTGCTTGTTGCGCTCTGCTGGGATATACCCACGACCCTTGTCGAAGGTGATTTCCATAATCAGCCTTGCGTTTTCGGCCAGCGAGGCGATGTGAAGTTCAGGGTTCAAAATTTCAATTTCGGCATCTTGCACAATGCTGCCGGCAGTTACTTCGCCCTCACCGTTGGCTTCTATGCGCACGGTTTTGGGGCCGTCGGTGTGCAGTTTTGCGTTTACACTTTTAATGTTTAACACTATTTCGGTAACGTCTTCTTTTACGCCCTCAATAGTCGAAAACTCGTGTACAACACCATCTATTTTAATGCTGGTGGCCGCAACACCCGGCAACGAAGAAAGCAAAATTCGGCGCAAGCTGTTTCCAAGGGTTGTACCAAACCCACGTTCCAGTGGCTCTACCACAAACCTGCCATAGCGGCCATCGGCCGAAAGCTCGGCAACCTCAATCCTTGGGCGTTCTATCTCTATCATATAAAAACCCTCCTTTTCGGTAAACCGGGGCATAGCAATGCAACCAGGTAAACGATGATTAAATGGCGAATTTCGAGGCCGAAAGCAAACTGGCTAAAAACCAAACCAAAACCACGGGCAGCACTGCCTGTTTTTAGGTGTGTTTACCTTGGGCAAACACGGCGCTTAAAGTTTTGGCAAGTATTGTTGGCCAGTTGTTCTACTACGTCGAAAAACGGACTTTATCCAGCGATTATCTGCTGCCTGCGAAGGGCCACAGGCAAAGCATTTCCACACCACTGTTCCCATAAAGCATACGGCGTCCCGTTGCTTTTGCGTCAAACTAAACTTTGTGCTGGGCGGGTTATTTAGAATACAGCTCGACGATCAAATGTTCTTCGATGTCAAAATCGATATCCTCACGCTCGGGCAGCTTGCTAATGGCAACCGCCATCTTCTCGCCGTCCTTGCTCATCCAAGCAGGGGTGGGGCGTGAAGCATTCTTCTCGGCACTTTCTTTAATTTTGGGCGAATCGGTAGATTTCACCGTTATCTTGTCGCCCTCTTTTACAAGGTAGCTGGGGATATCTACGATATTACCATTTACCTTAAAGTGGCGATGCAGCACTAGCTGACGGGCTTCCTTGCGGCTCATTGCAAAGCCTGCGCGGTACACTACGTTATCCAGCCGGCTTTCCAAAATGCGCAGCAGATTTTCGCCGGTAATACCGGTTTTACGCTCTGCCATTACAAAGTACTTGGCAAACTGGCTTTCTAGCACGCCATAGTAACGTTTTGCTTTTTGTTTGGCACGCAATTGCAGGCCATATTCAGAGGTTTTTTTGCGCATTTGGTTTTTGCCGTGTTGCCCAGGTACAGTACCACGACGAGCCTGCGCACATTTATCTGAGTAGCAACGGTCCCCTTTCAGGAACAGCTTTTGGTTTTCGCGGCGGCACAACCGGCACACAGCGCCTGTATATCTTGCCATCTATTTATCTCCTCCTCTAACTAAATGCGGCGGCGTTTGGGCGGGCGGCAGCCGTTATGCGGTACAGGGGTTACGTCCTTAATTAGGTTAACCTCTAGCCCGGTAGCCTGCAAAGCGCGAATTGCGGCCTCGCGCCCAGAACCAGGCCCTTTAACGTATACTTCAACCGATTTCATTCCGTGCTCCATTGCGGCTTTGGCGGCAACTTCGGCGGCAGTTTGGGCCGCAAATGGGGTAGATTTACGCGAACCACGGAAACCCAGACCCCCAGAGGAAGCCCAGCTTATTGCATTACCCTGCACATCGGTGATGGTAACAATGGTGTTGTTGAAGGTGGATTGAATGTGGGCAGCGCCACGTTCGATATTCTTGCGCTCGCGGCGTTTGGTACGCCCCACAGCGCCCTTCTTGCTTGCAGTAGCCATGTTGTTCCTCCTTGGTTATTTCTTTTTGTTTGCAACGGTGCGCTTAGGCCCTTTGCGGGTGCGCGCGTTGGTTTTGGTGCGTTGGCCGCGCACGGGTAACCCTTTGCGATGGCGCACGCCACGGTAGCATTGAATTTCGGTTAAACGCTTAATGTTTAACGCTGTGTTACGGCGAAGGTCACCCTCAACCGTCAAATTCTGCTCAATGTATTCACGAATTTTACCCTCTTCATCGTGGGTAAGGTCTTTCACGCGGGTATCGGGGCTAATGCCCGTAGCGGCAAGAATTTTGCTGGCAGAGCTGGGGCCAATACCAAAAATGTAGGTTAGGCCAACCTCTACTCGCTTCTCACGCGGCAAGTCAATTCCGGCAATACGTGCCATACGTTTGTACACCTCCTGTTTCATTGCATCCCGTTTGTTTTTGCTTCCGGCGGCGGGATGAAACTCCGCACGGGAAATTCCACAGGTTACAAGGCCATCGCTTTTGCGGGGTTATAAAGTGCATAACCTTCAAAAGCGCGCCTTTCTTAACCCTGGCGTTGCTTGTGCTTGGGGTTTTGGCAAATAACCATTACACGGCCTTTGCGTTTAATCACTTTGCACTTTTCGCACATCGGTTTTACCGAAGGTTTAACTTTCATCGAGGAACTCCTCCTTTTGCTAATTCGCCTTACTGCGTACTGGGTTACTTAGAGCGCCAGGTAATGCGCCCTTTGGTTAAATCGTAAGGCGACATTTCAACCGTCACTTTATCGCCGGGCAAAATGCGGATATAGTTCATACGCAGTTTGCCGGAAATATGCGCAAGCAGCTGGTGCCCGCCTTGAATTTCTACCTTAAACATTGCGTTTGGCATTGCTTCTATTACAACGCCTTCCACTTCAATTACATCTTCTTTCGACAAGCCCTAGCCTCCTTGCATTTGGGCGGCGCGGTTTTGGTTATACACCGCAAGCGCCTGTTTCAGTTGGTCGTCGGTTTGCATATCGCTGGGGGTTAGCACTGTTTTTGTGGGCGATATGTGGCGTATGTTTTTGCCTTTGGGTGCCTGTAAGGTGTACTTGCTGCCGTTTGCCAGCAGCACCCGGCTTTGGGCTACCTGCACCACAACGTAGTAGCGGGTAACGTCGCGGCCGGCACGGCTCATCACAATTTGGCCAACTTCTAACTTCATGGCCACACCCTACAGCTTGGTAAGGATGATAGGACCATCCTTGGTGATGGCAATGGTGTGCTCGAAATGGGCAGACAAGCCGCCGTCATTCGTTTTCACGGTCCATTCATCATCCAAAACATGCACCGCATAGCCTTTTTCGTTAATCATTGGCTCTATGGCAATTACCATACCGGGCACAAGGCGTGGCCCATGCCCTGCCCTGCCAAAGTTTGGCACTTCGGGGTCTTCGTGCAGTTTGCGGCCTACGCCGTGGCCCACAAAGCTGCGCACCACCGAAAACCCCTCTCCCTCTACATAGCTTTGCACCGCATAGCCTATGTCTCCCACACGGTTGCCGGCCTGTGCGGCCTCAATGCCCTTGTAAAGCGAAGCCTCGGTTACATCCAGCAGCGTTTGGGCTGCCTTGCTAATCTCGCCGCAGGCAAAGGTTGCGGCATTGTCTCCATGGTAGCCGTCTATCACGGCTCCGGTATCTATCGAAACGATATCGCCGGGCTGCAATACAATACCAGCCGAGGGAATGCCGTGTATCACCGTATCGTTTAACGATATACAGGCACTGCCGGGAAAGCCGCCATACCCCTTAAAGTTGGGGCGGGCGCCCTGGCTTATAATGTATTTTTCAATTGCGTTGTCAATTTCGGCTGTGCTAACACCGGGGCGCACCATGCTGCCCCCAAGTGCTAACGCTTGCGCCGAAATGCGGCAAGCCACTTGCATTTTATCAATTTCGGCCCGGGTTTTAATTTCGATCACTCCAGCGCCTCCAATACTTTGGCTACACGGGCGGTGGTTTCCGAAAGATCCTCCGCCCCTTCCACCTCAGCAAGTTTTCCGCGCTTACGGTAAAACTCAATTAAGGGTTCTGTTTGCTCGTGGTACGTTTTTAACCGGGCCAAAATGGTAGAGGGTTCGTCGTCCTTACGCACAATCAGCCTGCCATTGCAGCGGTCGCAAATATTGGGCTGTTTGCTGGGCTTGTAAATGGTGTGGTACGACGCCCCGCATGTTTCGCACACACGGCGCCCCGAAAGACGCTTTACAATATCTTCGTCCGAAACATTGATATTGATAACGCGGCTAATATCCACACCCATCTGCTCCAGCGCTTCTGCCTGGGCCACCGTGCGGGGCACGCCGTCCAGTATAAAGCCTGCTTGTGCGTCGGGCTCTTCCAGCCTCTCCCTAATCACGGCAATCACCACTTCGTCTGGCACCAGGGCGCCAGCGTCCATGTATTCTTTCGCTTTCAGGCCGGTTTCGGTCTCATTCTTCACTGCTTCGCGCAAAATATTACCCGTTGAAAACGCAGGTATATTGTACTTATCGCAAATAATCTCGGCTTGGGTTCCTTTCCCGGCACCCGGTGCACCTAGAAGAATCAGTTTCATCACGCAATCCCCTCTCAAGCACTGCTGTTAAAACATCGTTTACTCTAAAAACCCTTTGTGGTGGCGCATTGTCATAAAGCTTTCCATGCTGCGGGTAGTGTCTAGCGCAACGCCAACAACAATTAGCAGCGAGGTACCGCCCAGCGAAATGTTCATGCCCGAAACCTTGGTAATAAGGATGGGGCTAACTGCCACAACCACTAAAAACAGGGCGCCAATAAGGGTTACCTTGCTAATGGTACGGGCAATAAAATCGCTGGTGGGCTTGCCAGGCCGAATGCCCGGAATAGCGCCATTGTTTTTCTTCAGGTTATTGGCCATTTCAATGGGGTTGTAGGTAATGGCCACATAAAAGTAGTTAAACGCAATAATAAGCAGGGTGTACACCACCGCATAAATCCAGCCGCTAGAGCTCATCGCGTTCAAAATGCTGGCCCACACAGGGTGGTTGCCATTTTGAATAGCCGGGAAGAACGCCAGAATGGTGGCCGGAATAGAGGTGAACGAAGAAGCAAAGATGATGGGCATAACACCGCTCATATTTACTTTAATGGGAATATGGCTGCTTTGCCCGCCGTACATTTTGCGGCCCACTACCTTTTTAGCGTATTGAACCGGTATGCGGCGCTCGGCGGCGTTTAAAATAATTACAAACACAACCGAAGCCAGCGCCAAAATAACAATGATTGGCATCCAAACAAAGTACTTGGTTTCGCCGCCCATTGCGCTGCCCCAAAAACTTTTAAAACTTTCGAACACGCTGCCCACGCGGGACACAATACCCGCAAAAATAAGCAGTGAAATACCGTTGCCAATGCCCTTTTGGTCAATCTGCTCACCCATCCACATAACCAGCAAAGCGCCAGCCGTAAACGAAAGAATGATGATGATGGCCGTAAAAATTTGGGGAAACAGGCTAGCGCCAGCGCCATATTTTAAAGCGCCTTGTGCACGCATAACCCAGTAGTACCCAAACCCAAGGGCAACCGCCAACCCACCACCTACATAACGGCCAATGCGGGCAAAACGTTTTTGTCCGTCCGGGCCTTCTTTTTGCATGCGCTCCAGGGCGGGTATAGCCACGCCCAGCAGCTGCAAAATAATGGTGGCATTAATGTAGGGTTGCACACCCAGCGCAAACACCGAAGCTTTGGATAAACCGCCGCCATTCATCAAATCGGCAAAGCCGAAGATGGTGCCGCTTTGTAGCTGCATAAACGCGCTTACAATATCTACATTAATAAAGGGTACCGGCAGGTTTACACCTAGCCTATAAACAACCAGGATGAGAAGCGTAAACAGCACCTTCTTGCGAAGGTCGTCTATCTTCCAGGCATTTCGAAGTGTTGTGAACAAATCAAATCACCTCTACCTTCCCGCCTGCCTTTTCAATCTTTTCCTTGGCCGAGGCCGAGTAGGCGGCAAGTTTCACGGTTAGAGCCTTAGAAAGTTCGCCGTTGCCAAGCACCTTAACACCGTCTTGGGCTTTTTTAATCACTCCCGCTTCCAACAAAGTTGCGGTATCCACAACACTGCCAGCCTCAAACACCTCTAAATCTTTTAGGTTAATAATGGTGTATTTGGTGGCAAAAATGTTTACGAAACCAACTTTGGGTAAGCGGCGTTGCAGGGGCATCTGGCCACCCTCAAAACCGGCCTTTTTGGAACCGGAGCGTGCTTTTTGGCCTTTGTGGCCATACCCGGCGGTTTTGCCGTTGCCACTGCCGTGGCCGCGGCCCTTGCGCTTTGCTTGTTTAGAAGCGCCCCGGACTGGGCTTAATTCATGAAGCTTCAATGCAATGCACCTCCTTACGCAATTATGCTTTGCTTACTGCCAGCAAAAACGAAATTTTTGCAATTTTACCGTTGGTTGCGGCGTTGTCGGGTTGTATCGTAACATCGCCCACACGTTTTAGGCCCAGGCTAGCTGCCACCGCAATTTGGTTTGCTTTGCGGCCGGTTAATGCCTTTTTAAGGGTAATTTTAATGGTGCCAGCGGCCAGTTTGTCGCCTTTTTTGGGGGCGGCTTTTTTGGCTGCTACCGCAACTGTTTTACCAGTGGCGGCTGGCTTTTTCTCAGCTACTACCTTTTTTTCGGCGGCTGGTTTTTTGGCCGCCGCAGGCTTTTTAGCTGCAGCTGGTTTTTTCTCTGCCGCCGGTTTTGCCGCAGTTTTCTTTTCTGCGGTTTTTGCGGCGGCAGGTTTCTTCTCAGCAGCCGGCTTTTTTGCTGCTGCCGGTTTTTTGGCCGCAGCTGGTTTTTTCTCCGCTGCCGGTTTTGCCGCAGTTTTCTTTTCCGCGGGTTTTTCGGCGGTGGTTTTCTTTTCTTCTGCCATGGGGGCTGCCTCCTTATACAAAAATTTCCTTTACAGTTTTGCCACGTTTAGCGGCAACCTCTTCTGCACTGGTTAGCCCTTTAAGGCCATTAATGGTAGCCGTAACCACGTTAATGGGGTTATTGCTGCGCAGGCATTTGGTACGAATATCCTTAATGCCGGCGGCCTCTACAACGGCACGCACAGCACCGCCGGCAATAACGCCGGTACCGGCTGCGGCCGGGCGCAATAGCACGCGGCCTGCGCCAAAAGCACCAATGGTTTCGTGCGGGATGGTGGTACCCTTTAGGGGAATGCGCACCAGGTTTTTCTTGGCATCTTCAATGCCTTTCCGAATTGCCTCGGGAACTTCGCCAGCTTTGCCAATGCCAAAGCCTACAATGCCGGCGCCGTCGCCCACAACAACCAAAGCCGCAAATTTGAAGATACGGCCGCCTTTAACGGTTTTAGCAACGCGGTTAATAGAAACAACTTTTTCCGAAAGGTCCATTGTCGAACCATCTAAAATTTCCATTCGTATCCTCCTTACAGCTTCAGGCCGCCCTCGCGGGCGCCTTCGGCCAGTGCTTTTACGCGGCCATGGTATACAAAGCCGCCACGGTCAAACACCACTGTTTTAATGCCCTTTGCCAGGGCCTTTTCTGCAATGGCTTTGCCTACTTTGCCAGCGGCCTCTATGTTGCCGCCGTAGCCTTCAAAACCTTTTTCCACGCTAGATGCCGATACCAAAGTGGTGCCGGTAACATCATCAATAATTTGGGCATAGATGTGTTTGGAGGAGCGGAACACATCCAGGCGGGGGCATTCCGGCGTGCCGGAAATTTTACCGCGCACACGACGGTGACGACGGAGCCTAGCCACGTTTTTATCTGGTTTATTAACCATTTCGGTTCACTCCTTCCTTTATTTAGAGCCTTTGCCGGCCTTGCCTTCTTTTTGGCGTACATATTCGCCGGCATAGCGAATGCCTTTGCCTTTATACGGCTCGGGCGGGCGTTTCATGCGTACTTCGGCGGCAAACTGGCCCACCGCCTGTTTATCAATACCGCTAACCACAATTTTGCTTGGTTCGGGTACTTCAACGGTAATTCCGTCTCTTTCTTCCATGGTAACGTTGTGCGAATAACCAAGGTTCATCACAAGGGTGTTGCCCTGCTTTTGTGCACGGTAACCAACACCGTGAATTTCCAGGTTTTTGCTAAACCCTGTGTTTACGCCGTCTACCATGTTTTGGATAAGCGTGCGGGAAAGCCCGTGCAGGCTGCGCGCTTCCTTATCATCGTTTGGGCGGGTCACAACAACCTCTCCGTTTTCCATTTTAATGCTCATCATGGAATGGATGGTGGAATTCAGTGTGCCCTTGGGGCCCTTAACAGAGATTTCGTTGCCGTCAATCTTCACTTCAACCCCTGCCGGGATGACGATGGGTTTTCTTCCTATTCTCGACATTGTCCATAGCCCCTTTCTTTACCACACAAAGGCTAAAACCTCGCCGCCAACGTTTTGCGCGCGGGCAGCTTTATCGGTCATAACGCCTTTAGATGTGGAAATAATTGCGGTGCCAAGGCCACGCATCACCCTTGGCATATCTTCGCAGTTGGTGTAAATGCGCAGGCCCGGTTTGCTAACCCGGCGCAGCCCCGAAAGAACCGGAGCGCCATTTTCGCCATACTTTAGCGTAATACGAATAACACCCTGCTTTTTGTCTTCTATTACCTGCATGTTTTTCACATAGCCTTCTTCAACCAAAATTTGGCCAATGGCTTTTTTCATGTTCGAAGCAGGAATATCAACATTGGGGTGTTTGGCAGCGCTTGCATTCCGAATGCGTGTCAGCAAATCGGCGATAGGATCTGTAATATGCATGCCGTGTACCTCCCTGAAATTAGTTATTAGTGAATCGTCGTTAGCCATTAGTTGTGATAGTTGGAAGCCGGTTTCATTTGGTGGTGACCCTGCTACTCAAAAGGATAAAGCCCCTTCAACTAGCGACCAATGACCATGTACTAACGACCGTATTTTACTGCTTACCAGCTAGCTTTGCGCACGCCCGGAATTTCACCCTTGTAGGCTAGCTCGCGGAAGCAGATGCGGCAAACGCCGTACTTACGAAGGTAGGCGTGTGGCCGGCCACAAATTTTACAGCGGTTGTGCTGCCGGGTAGAAAACTTGGCCGGGCGGTTGTTGCGAATGATTTGACTTGTTTTTGCCACGCGTAAACCCTCCTTAATTCATAAATGGAGCGCCAAGCAAACTTAGCAGCTCTTTGGCTTCTTCGTCGGTTTTTGCGCTTGTAACAAACGCAATATCCATGCCACGTACAGCGTCAATCTTATCGTAATCAATTTCGGGGAAAATCAGCTGCTCGCGCACACCCACCGAGTAGTTGCCACGGCCATCGAACGAGTTACCGTTTACACCGCGGAAGTCTCGAACACGGGGGAACGCAACCGAAAACAGACGATCCACGAACTCATACATTCTTTCGCCACGCAGGGTAACTTTTGCACCAATGGGCATGCCCTCGCGCAGTTTAAAGTTTGCAACGCTTTTTTTAGCTTTACAAACAACGGCTTTTTGGCCGGTAATGGTGGCAAGGTCTGCCAAAATCGAATCCATTACTTTGGGGTTTTCACGTGCTTCACCGCAGCCCACGTTTATTACAACTTTTTCCAGGCGCGGCACCTGCATAATGCTTTTGTACTCAAATTTCTTCATCAGGGCAGGCGCAACTTCTTTTTGGTATGTTTCTTTTAATCTAGCCATAATAATTCGCTGCCTCCCTTCTTAAAATTCGGCGCTGCATTTTTTGCATACGCGTTTTTTGCTGCCGTCTTTGCCCACGCTGTGGCCAATGCGGGTGGGTTTGTTGCACTTGGGGCAAACCAGCATAACTTTGCTGGCGTACATAGCGCCCTCGGCTTTTACAATACCACCTTGCTCGCCCTGGCGGCGGGGTTTAACGTGTTTTGTTACCATGTTGCAGCCTTCTACAATAACCTTGCCCTCTTTGGGGCTAACCTGCAACACTTTGCCCTCTGCTTTGCGGGCGCTGTCTTTACCGCTGATAACCCGAACGGTGTCACCGGTTTTAACATGAATTTTTTTAATCATAAATCGGTGCACCTCCTTACAGGCTTTCCGGGGCAAGCGATAAAATCTTTAGGTAACCGTTCTCGCGCAATTCGCGCGCAACCGGCCCAAAGATACGGGTGCCCTTGGGGTTTTTGTCGTCTTTAATTAAAACGGCTGCGTTTTCATCAAAACGGATATAGCTGCCATCGTCACGGCGAAGGCCGTGTTTGCTACGCACTACAACAGCGCGCACAACGTCGCCTTTTTTAACGCCACTGTTGGGGGCGCATTTTTTAACCGAAGCCACGATGACATCGCCAATATTAGCGTATCTCTTGCGGCTGCCGCCCAGCACACGAATGCACATTAGTTCTTTTGCACCGGTGTTATCGGCAACCTTGAGACGAGATTGCATTTGTACCACTCTCAAAGTCCTCCTTATTCGATAGTTTGAGAATTGGAAAGCATTATTTCGCTTTCTCCAAAACCTTAACAAGCCTCCAGCGCTTGTCTTTGGATAATGGCCGAGTTTCCATGATGGTAACACGGTCTCCGGTTTTGCACTCGTTGTTTTCATCGTGCGCTTTAAACTTAACCGTGCGCTTCATAATTTTTTTATAAAGAGGGTGTTTAACGCTGTCTTTAACAGCCACCACGATGGTTTTATCCATTTTATCGGAAACAACAACGCCGGTTCTGCTTTTTCTTAGGTTACGCTCTTCCATCGTCTACCCTCCTATTTCTCGTTGCTCGCATGTTCCATGCCGTTTAAAACAGTTTTTACACGGGCAATGTCATGCTTAACGGTTCTAATGCGCTGCGGGTTTTCTAGCTGGTTAATAGCAAGCTGAAAACGAAGGTTAAATAGTTCCTGCTTTAGCTCGGCCAGTTTTTTATCCAGGTCTGGCTTTTTCATTTCGCGCAGTTCGCTCGCTTTCATTATGCTTCACCGTCCTTTTCTTCCGCGGCTTCAGCGGCGGCCTCTGCAGCCTCAGCTTCTTCGGCTGCTTCCTCCTTGGCAATATCTGCAAGGCTTGGCCCGCTGCCAAGTTCTACTTCAAATTCGCCCTCTCGTTTAACAAACTTGGTTTTAAGGGGCAGTTTGTGCTGTGCAAGGCGCAGGGCCTCGCGGGCAGTTTCTTCGTTTACGTCGGCCAGTTCAAACAAAACACGGCCGGGTTTTACCACCGCTACCCAGTATTCTGGGCTGCCTTTACCAGAACCCATTCGGGTTTCTGCCGGCTTTTCGGTAACAGGCTTATCGGGGAAAATCTTGATCCAAACTTTACCACCACGTTTAATGTAACGGGTCATGGCAATACGGGCGGCTTCAATCTGGTTCGAAGTAATCCAGGCTGGCTCTAGGGCCACAATGCCGTATTCGCCTTGGTTTACCTTGTTGCCACGGGTTGCAACACCCTTCATGCGGCCACGTTGCTGGCGGCGGTATTTAACGCGCTTTGGCAGTAACATTAGCGGTTGCCTCCTTCTCTGCGCTGCTGCGGCCGGTCGTTGTTTCTAGGCCGGCGGTCCCCACGGTCGTTGGTGCGGGGCGGGCGCGGAATGTCGTCCACAGGTTTGGTGCCTTTCAGCACTTCGCCTTTATAAATCCATACTTTTACGCCAATTTTACCATAAGTGGTATTGGCTTCCGAAAACCCATAATCAATATCGGCACGCAGGGTTTGTAGCGGAATGGTGCCCTCGTGGTAATGCTCGCTGCGGGCAATGTCGGCGCCGTTTAGGCGGCCACCAACCTGAATTTTGATACCCTTGGCACCAAAACGCATGGCACGGCCAATGGCCTGTTTCATAGCGCGGCGAAAAGCCGTACGTTTTTCCAATTCCTGGCAAACACGTTCGGCCACCAGTTGGGCATTGGTATCGCTGTTTTTAACCTCAACAATGTTTAGGTTTACGCTTTTACCAATCATTTTTTCAATATCCATGCGAATTTTATCGATTTCGGTGCCGCCGCGGCCAATTACCATGCCGGGCTTTGCACAAAATACGTTAATCTTCACTTTGGGGGCGCTGGTAGCGGGGTCTATGGTACGCTCAATTTCAATTTTGGGTACCCCGGCGCTGTACAGGCGCTTTTTCAAAACCTTGCGGATGTTGTTATCCTCTACCAAAGTATCGCCAAATTGTTTTTTATCAACAAACCAGCGGCTGGTCCAATCGCGGATAATACCAACACGCAGGCCGTTCGGATTTACTTTCTGACCCATTCTTATTCTCCCTCCTTTATGCTTGGTTTTCTTTAAGAACTACCGTGATGTGGCTGGTTCTTTTCAGAATTCTGAACGCTTTGCCATGGTCTTTCGGCTGAATCCGTTTCAGCGTGGGGCCGGGGGTAACAAAGCATTCGGCTACATAAAGGTTTGCCTTGTCCATGTTGTGGTTGTTTTCGGCGTTTGCAGCAGCCGAATTAACCAGTTTCAGCAAAAGCTCGGAAGCGGCTTTTGGTGTATATTGCAAAATACCCAGCGCTTTATCTACCGGCTGATTCCGAATGAGGTCGAGGACCACCGAAACCTTACGGGGCGAGATACGCGCATAGCTTAGTTTTGCCCTAGCTTGCAGTTCTTCCATTGCTTGTTTCTCCTCTCCTCTGGTTACTTGCCGGTTTTGCTGCCGGCGTGGCCTTTATAAGTGCGGGTAGGCGCAAATTCGCCCAGTTTGTGTCCAACCATGTCTTCGGTAACGTACACCGGCACATGCTTGCGGCCATCGTGCACCGCAAAGGTGTGGCCCACAAAATCGGGAAAAATGGTAGAAGAACGGCTCCAGGTTTTTAAAACCTTTTTTTCGCTCTTCTCGTTCATTGCCAGTACACGCTTCAGGAGCGCCTCCTGGACGTAAGGTCCTTTTTTCAAACTTCTGCCCATTCTTGCTCTCCTCCTTAATCTTTCGCGCGTTTAACAATAAACTTATCGCTGCGATGGTGTTTTTTGCGCGTTTTGTAACCAAGGGTGGGTTTACCCCAGGGGGTAACCGGGCTTGGCATACCAATGGGGCTTTTGCCTTCACCACCACCGTGCGGGTGGTCTACCGGGTTCATAACCGAGCCACGAACCGAAGGACGCCAGCCCATGTGGCGCTTGCGGCCAGCTTTACCAATGTTCACGTTTTCGTGTTCAATGTTGCCAACCTGGCCAATGCAGGCAATGCAATCGATGGGGAAGTTACGCATTTCGCCCGAGGGCAGGCGCACAAGGGCGTATTTGCCCTCTTTGGCCATTAGCTGGGCACTACCGCCAGCCGAACGAACCAGCTGGGCACCCTTGCCGGGGTACATTTCAATGTTGTGAATAACCGTACCGGTTGGGATATTGCGGAACGGCAACGCATTGCCGGGCAAAATGTCGGCATTGGGGCCGTTCATAATTTTGTGGCCCACTTTCAGGCCGTCTGGGGCAATAATGTAGGTTTTTACGCCGTCTTCATACTCTACCAAAGCAATGTGTGCTGTGCGGTTGGGGTCGTATTCCAGCGTTTTAACAACACCTACAACGTCAAACTTGTTGCGTTTAAAATCAATTACACGGTATTTGGTGCGGTTACCGCCGCCGTGATGGCGAACCGTAATGCGCCCGTAAGAGTTACGGCCAGCATGCTTTTTCATCGGTTCCAGCAGGCTGCGTTCCGGCTCTACTTTGCTAAGCCCCGAGTAATCAACAACCGTCATACCGCGACGGCCGGGGGTAGTTGGCTTATATTTTTTAATGGCCATGGTGCAGTTTCACTCCTTAAAGTTCCCCACATAATAATGGGGTTTGAGTTTTGCGGGATCTTAATCATCCCATACGCGGGCTGCCCTGCGGGCGGTATATCCCTGGGGCGCTTTGCGCCGGCAGTTGGCTTGCTTGCAAACAACTGACGACCCGCCGCCACAGAGCGCAACGATGTGCTACGCGCGGTGGGGGACCTTTGCGCTTTTGGCAACCCATTCTCTGGGCAGGGGCAGGCTTTGCCGCCCCCTCAAAAAATCCACTTGTTTGCTTGAGCTTTTAAGTCATCGATTCGAAGAACTCAATGCCCTTGGATTTTTCGGTAAGGGTTACAATGGCTTTTTTATAAGCAGCGGTGTAACCACCTGTAGCGCCCTGGCGGCGGAACTGGCCGCGCACCGAAATGGTGTTCACCTTTTCTACTTCTACGCCAAACAGCTCTTCAACCGCTGCGGCAATCGAAATTTTGGTGGCGTTTTTGGCCACTTTAAAGGTGTATTTTTTCATCTGGATGCCCTGCATCGAATTCTCGGTGATAATAGGGCCCAAAACGATATCCTGTGCTGCAACTTTCATTATGCGAATACCTCCTCGATCTTCTTGGCGGCATTTACGCTTACTACGAACTTGCCCGCGTTCAAAATGTCGTACACATTAATTAGGCTGGCAGTGGTGGTTTTAACACCCGGAATGTTCGAGGCGCTTTTAACCATCTTCGTATCTACGGCGTCGGTTACAATCAGGGCCTTCTTTTCGGCACCCACTGCGGCCAGCATGCCAACAACAGTTTTGGTTTTGTATTCCGGAATTTTAAATTCATCTACCACCACAATTTCGCCGGCTGCTGCTTTGGCCGAAAGGGCGCTTAGCAGGGCAAGGCGTTTTAGCTTGCGGTTTAGGCGGTAGCTATAATCGCGGGGTTTGGGGCCCAGCGCAACACCACCGTGCACCCACTGCGGGCTGCGGGTAGAGCCTTGGCGCGCATGGCCGGTGCCTTTTTGGCGCCATGGCTTGCGGCCACCGCCACGTACCTCGGCACGGGTTTTGGTGCTTTGGGTACCTTGGCGCTGGTTTGCCAAAAAGTTTACTACTGCGGCGTGCATAGCGCTTTGGTTTGGCTTAATGCCAAAAATATCATCGCTTAGCTCAATGGTGGAAACCTTTTTGCCGCTCATATCCAGTACGTCAAATTTAGCCATAAGTCTGTTTCCTCCTTTACGCCTTCACGCTGTTTTGAATGCACAGCACGCTGCCTTTGGCACCGGGCAATGCACCCTTAACGGCAATCAAATTATTTTCTGCATCTACCTTAACAATGGTTAGGTTTTGCACGGTTACGCGCTCGGCACCCATGTGGCCGGGCAGCTTTTTACCCTTCATAACGCGCGAAGGGGTAGAAGCCGAACCCATGGAACCTGCATGGCGTGCAATGGGGCCGGTACCGTGGGTGCGGCGCATAATGTGGCCGTTCCACCGTTTAATGGTACCTGCATACCCTTTACCCTTGCTAATGCCGCTGGCGTCAATTTTGTCGCCCGGGGCAAAAACGTCGGCTTTAATAATGTCGCCCACGTTCATTTCGCTAATGTCGTTAAACCTAAATTCACGCAGTGTGCGCTTAGGGGCTACGTCGCCTTTGGCAAAGTGGCCTTTGGCAGGTTTGCTTACCTTGTTGTTCGAAATTTCGCCATAGCCTAGCTGTACAGCAGTGTACCCATCGCTTTCGGGGGTTTTCTTTTGCACAACAACGCAGGGGCCGGCCTGTAATACCGTTACCGGTACAACCTTGCCGTTTTCGTCAAAAATTTGGGTCATTCCAACTTTTTTACCGATGATACCTTTTTTCATGGAAAATTGCCTCCTTCATTCGGGAAACGCACACGGGCGCTTCCGCAGGTTATTGGTTGACATCCCCTATATATATTGTAAGGGCTGCCAACATGACCCTCTGCCGAGGTTCGAGTAATTTAAGATCAGTTCTACTTAAAGCTTAATCTCAATTTCTACGCCGGCGGGGAGTTGCAGGCTGGTTAAAGCCTCTACCGTCTTGTTCGACGGCTTCAGAATATCGATTAAACGTTTGTGGGTGCGGCTCTCGAACTGTTCGCGGCTATCTTTGTACTTATGCACCGCGCGCAGTACGGTTACAATTTCTTTATCGGTAGGTAGCGGAATAGGGCCAGACACACGTGCGCCGGTGCGCTTTGCGGTCTCCACAATTTTCTCCGCGGCCGAATCGATAAGGCCTGCATCGTAACTTTTCAAACGAATTCTGATTTTCTCTTTGACTGCCAATGAAATCGCCTCCTATTTTTTGTTTTTGTTGGGGGCATTCGCAAAACACTTACACCACGCCGGGTGTTTCATCCTTTTGCATGAGAAAAGCCGGTGAACCGCCACGCAGTTCTCCCGGACAAAACTCTAGCAAATTCCCCTTGTTACAAGGGTGATGAACATTGGTTTATTTCGCAATGGCAAAACAAACGTATCCCTTTGCTGTCAGTATTTGTCGCCCGGTTCAGGACCTGGACATACTCGGCGGAAAAACCAGCCCCAAAAGGCCGCAACCTCCCGCTTCTTCGCATATCGCACCCCGCCGAGAATAGCGGGGCATTTGCAGTCGCTTAATTAGTTTAGCAGAACAGATGCCGC
>JAJDJP010000003.1 GCA_030267215.1 Ruminococcaceae bacterium OttesenSCG-928-A16 | reverse complement strand
CCAATTAATCCAAGAAGCCGAAAGCACTGATTTGCCAATTTTGAAAACCCCGGAGCAAATGGCCGCGATTTCCGGCATCGGCCGAAATCGTCTTTTGCAAATGATGGACAAGCGCGAACTTGAGTATGTACTCAATGGGAACCGCCGACTGATTGCTGACAAAGCGATTATGGATTGGTACGAAAGAAACAAGATAACCGTGGAGGTGGAGTAATGTCAGTTATCGCCAGACAGGTGAAAAACAAAAAGGCGCCTGATGGTACCAATACAAATCGTCAAGGAACAGTATATGATGTTAACATTCGTTACAAAAGTGAGGGTGCTTTTAAATCTTATGGTAAGCGAGGATTTTTAACAAAATCTGAAGCACTTGCGCACGAAGCTGAGATGATAACGAAATTTAAGAACCCAAACTATGTTGCCACGACCTCTGCGGACAGCAAGCAAACGGTACTGGAATATATGGAGGGTTGGATAGAGCAGCACGGTAAGGCTAATCTTCGCCCTAGTACTTTTGATAGCTATAAGGGATATATTCGAAACCATATCGGGCCCCATGTTGGGCATGTACAATTGCGGATGCTTACACCAGCCATGTTGGATGATATGTTCCAAAAAATGTTTGATAAAGGTCTCTCCCAAAGCTCTGTTCGCTATTGCCAGCGTATCATGAGCGTCGCGCTGGAAGCCGCCCGTAAGTACAAAATGATTGATGGGAACCCAGCACGGGACATTTTAACCAAGTTTGGAAAAGGCGGCAAAACTCCCGATCCGTATACGGTTAAACAAATGCAGATTCTTATGGGGCATGTTGCCGGAACTGAATGGGAAATAATTATTGTTCTCGGTGGCATGTATGGGCTGCGGCTCAGCGAAATTTTGGGATTGCGCTGGAAAAATGTGGATTTCGATCAAGGAACTTTTGGGGTTGTGGAGCAACTCCCTCACCGCCCACCTGCCGGAACGACTATTTTAAATGAAATGGCACCGGTGAAATCCGAAGAAAGGATTTTGCCAATCACCGATGCCACCAGACCATATTTTGAAAAGCAGTTGCAGCTTGTCGCGCATCAAAAAGAACTGATGGAGCTTGGCGGTAGTGCCTATTATGACAATGATTTGGTTGTGCCCAAGGCAAATGGGGCACCAAGGCGGCGCGAAAGTGTATCTTCGGACTTTGGGCAGATGCTACGTCGGTTAGAATTGCCTCATATACGGTTCCACGATTTGCGGCATACGGCAGCCACCAATATGCACCAACTGACAGGAGACTTTTTCACTGTTGGTAAAATACTGGGGCATAGTCTAAAAGGTGTCGGCATGCATCTTGGAATCTCAACAAACTTGGAAGCTGTAACGGAAAGATATGTTGATGTTCGGGTGGACAGAAAGAAGATTGTGTTGGATGCTTATCACAATGATTTGCATCCGAAACCAATGATTAAAAAGAAAAAGAACAGGGAACTAGAACGATAAAAGCAAAATAAATGGATACATGTTTCAATCTCTTTTCTTCCTTAACAAATATATTTTTGAAATGTTTGCTAAGCCTTTTACTGTGCAATAAATAGACATGCCAAACGTGCTATAATTGGAATATTATTATCGCCATTGTTTGTTTTGTGCCAAGCGAGGTGAAGTTATGGGTAAAGTTAGCTGGTACCGCACAGTCTTTTTTAAAGTCATCGTTATTTTTATCATCGCGTCTATGTGCCTAAGCGGCATAGCAACCTTAATGCTTACTTGGCAAATACATGCCATGGATGATGCCATGCTGAAAGGTTTTAACAAAACAGTTGAATATAATCTCCGTTCCATCACACGGGAAACCCAAAATGTTGACCAGCTTAGCCTTGGCTGTGTATATGATGAAAACGCCGTTCGGCTGGCAGGTGCCGGTGAAACATTATCCGATTATGAAATGGTTACCCTTATAAATCGCCTGTTTGGCCGGTTGGAGCTGCTAACAGAAAGCAGCAAATATATTGCCGATGCCCATATGTACTTTCCCTCCATTAACAGGCAATTGAATGCTCATCACAATTTGGATTTTTTTTCGGGACAGCTTGAGGATATTGATGGATTTACAGCGACCGGTTTGCGCAGCTTGTATCAAAAAACCGATGATAGATTGCTTTCAGGCTACCTTCCTGCCGGAAGTTCGCTAGAGAATGGTTCTTACCGGTATGTGTTGGTTATCGAATACGATATTGGGGCTATCCAAGACGATATTAAGAATGCTATGGAGAATGATGTAAGTTTAATGCTGTTTGCGCCCGACAACCGTAGCCTGCTTAATTTGGATCCAGAAGGTCTATGGTCGAACAACAGCACTGCGGAACCCGCTTCGGAAGATTGGCGCAATGTTAATGGTACCGACTATTGGGTAAAAGTTGTTGTAGACCAGGTAACAGGCCTAACTCTGGCTGCGGGGATTCCAAAATCGAGCTTAAACCCACAAATGCGAAGTTTGCGTACTTGGTTGCTCATCTTCGCCGTGGCGCTGGTATTGTTCGCAGTGGGTTTGTTTCTCTCTTTGGCGGCTCTTGTGCGTTCCCCACTGGGTAAACTAACAGGTGCCTTTACGCAAATGCAAAAGGGAGACTATTCCGTTCGGCTAAAAAGTTGGCGAAAAGACGAGTTTGGCCATATTTTCGAGGCGTTTAATCACATGGCCCAAAACACACAAACCTTGATGGACGAGGTATACCAGCAAACCATTCTTGCGCAAAATGCGCAGCTAAAGGAGTTGCAAGCCTGGATCAATCCTCATTTTCTTTACAATAGCCTGTTTACTATTAGTAATATGGCCCGCCTGCAAGAAACCGACAGCATCAAGCAGTTTTCAGAATATCTTGCACGCTACTATCAATATCTTACTAAAACAAGCGACAGCGACTTTGTTTTTTTAAGCGATGAGGTAGAACATAGCAAGCTGTATGTCAAAATTCAAAAACTGCGTTTTGGCGATGATATGCGAGCGGATTTTGAGGAGCCGCCAGATAAAATAAAAACATGGAAAATTCCACGGCTTTTGCTGCAGCCCATGGTGGAAAATGTCTTTCAACACGGGTTTGATAAAGAGGGCGTGCGCAGCATCCGGGTGGGTTTTTCGCTGTACAAAGAAAAGCTTGTCATTGCTGTGGAGGACAATGGGCACATTGAAGAAGCGCAAATTTTGGCTATGGAACAAAGCCTGTCTGGCAGTACCTTGAGCGGAATTGTGAATGTTCACCGCAGGTTGCGCATGCAGTACGGTGAAGATGCCGGAGTACGGTTTTCTCAAAGCCAGATGGGTGGCCTGAAAGCCGAGCTACAAATTCCCTGGGAGGAGGATAAAAATGCTGAAGATACTGGTGGTGGATGACGAGCCTTTCATCCTTGAAGGGATTGCTGAGCTACTACGCAGCGAAGAGCGCTGGGAGGTTTTTACTGCACCGGGGGGCCGCCAGGCGCTGGATATCCTTGACCGACAGCGGCCGGACATTGTCCTCTCGGACATCCAGATGCCTGGAATGGATGGCATACGTTTGTTGCAGGAGATACAGGTGCGGTGGCCCTTTTGCAAAACTATATTTTTGACAGCGCACAGCGAATTTGCCCTGGCACAAAAAGCCATTGCCAGCGGCGCTTTTGGGTACCTGCTAAAAGCTGATGGAGATGCGGCTATTTTGGACGAGATTCGCCGTTGCGAGCAAAAGCTGGACGAGGAAATGCGCACCCAGATGGATGGGGCCGAAAGCCGGCGCAAGATAGAGGCCGCCGGGCCACTGCTGGAAAATGCCGCCCTTCTCAATATTCTGGAATGGATGCCCTACGATGTGGCAAAAAACGAACTGTCGATCAATGGCATCGATATCGATCTGGAAGAGCCCATTCTGCTTGTGGCCGCCAGCATCGATAACTTTGCGTCAGGCAGCAACTCGCACGAGCGTTTTCAAATGATGATGGAAGTAGAGGCGATTTTTAACAAATACTTATCTATGCGGTTTTCTTGCCACCGTGCCTCCAATGCAGAGCAAACCATGATCTGGATATTGCAGCCATTGGGGGGAGAGGCTTCCGCCAGCCTTTTGTATTGCAGGCAATCGCTGGAAACAGTACAAGATGCGGCGCATAAGGCCCTGGGGCTATCTCTCAGCATCGTTTACGATGATTTTATTCAATTTGAAAAATTGCACGAACGTTACCGCCAAATGCTATCCATTCTGGAGCAGATCATTATCCAGGGTGAAGGCAGGGTGTTGGCAGATTCTAAATTTTATGTAAACCGCCAAGGCGGGCCGCCAACTGCAAATTCAGGCAGTATTTTGCGAGATCTGGAAGCCGTACGGCAAGCTTTGCCGGGCCGAGATGCAGCCGGTTTTAACGACGCCCTGCACAAGGTGCTGTACGCCAAAGAAAACAGTACGGCAGTGCGTAAGTTGCAAACATATCATGTCGTGTGTGGCATTCTGTTAGACTTTATTTCGCAAACTGGTATGGATGAAGAAATATTCTCTCGCCCTGAATATTTTTCACTATTTCAGGACTATGGTGGCCGAGCATCATTGTTTGAGGGAATGTCTGGCCTTGCGGCCGAACTAATTGATAAAGGGCATAAACAAGGAGAAAGCCGCAGCAATGCTCTTGTTCAATCTATCCAACATCACATTGCAGCCAATTTAGCCGGAAATTTATCCCTACAAACCGTTGCAGATACTTTCTTCGTCAACCCGGCGTATCTTTCTCGGGTTTTCAAAAACCACACAGGTGTAACAGTTGGAGAGGAAATTACAAAACAACGTATGGATTTAGCAAAGCGTATGTTGGCACGCAGTGAGTACCGCATCTCTGATGTTGCCCAGCAAAGCGGGTACGAGTCTGCCGCCTATTTCATCCGGGTATTTAAAAAGCGAGAGGGTATTACCCCGCAAGCATGGCGCGAACAGTGCTGGGGAAACTCTAATAAGGAATAAAGCAAATTTCCCATCGTAAACCCTGAAGTACTGGAACCGCAAGCCAATACTTTCACTCCATTAAGTAGAACATTTCTCTACCTCAATGGGAATAAAGTCAGAATAGTGCAAGCAAAGTAAAAATTGTGACATAGCGCATTGGCCCCTGCCAACGGTATACTAAATATACAAGATGCACTAAATACTGATATTTGCGGAGGATTTATTATGAAAAAAGCGAACAAATCACTGGCTTTCATCGTCGCGCTTCTTCTTTTATGCTCTATGCTTGCTGCCTGCTCGGGCGGGGCCTCCTCAGCCTCCTCGGCGGCATCACAAAACTCTGCCGGTGGCGGAAGCACCGAGCCTACCGGCGCAGTCACCATCAACGCAGCTCGCCCTATTCCTGATGACCTCTCCTTTCCAGACGGAGATACAATGGAAGAAAACATCTGGACACGGCTATATGAAAGTGAGCTTGGTATTCAGCTAAACTATATTTGGACAACCCCGGTGGCCCAGTATGACCAAAAGCTGAATATTTCCATCACTTCGGGAGATTTGCCGGACATCTTCCAAGTGAATGCAACCCAACTAAAACAACTTGTAGACGATGGCCAACTGGCCGATTTGACCGATGTTTTTAGCAACACAGCCACTGCTTACACACAGGATGTGATGAATTCAGACGGTGGTAATGCTTTGCTGTCTGCTACCTTTGACGGCAAATTAATGGCCATTCCCAAAATGGGTAGCGGTATTGGCAACTCTAATGTTTTATGGATTCGTACCGATTGGCTGGAAGCGCTGGGAATGGACGCCCCTAAAAACATGGAAGAACTGTTGGATTTGGCCAGAGCCTTCACCAACAATGATCCTGATGGAAATGGGCAAAAAGACACCTATGGTCTGGCATTGAACAAAGACCTGTGGGGCATGTTTGCCTCTGTAGAGGGCTTGTTCAATGGGTTTGGCGCTTATCCAAACATGTGGGTAGAAAAGGACGGATCTCTTGAGAGTGGCAATATCCAGCCAGAGATGAAAAACGCCTTGCAGGCCCTTCAAAATCTGTACAAAGAGGGCTGTATCGATCCGGAATTTGGTGTAAAAGACGGTTTTAAGGTTAGCGAAGACGTAAGCCAGAATAAATTGGGTATCATGTATGGCTTTTTCTGGAACATGGGCTGGCTTACCGACGCAAAAACGGCAAATCCGGACATGGAGTGGAAAGCATATAGCATTGTGGGCGAAGGCAGCGATGCAGCATTGGTGCAAGTACCTTTTGCAGTGGATACATATTTTGTAGTTAGCGCGGCTTGTGCACACCCCGAGGCCGCTGTGCAAATGCTGAACCTGCAGTTGGAGAAGACATATGGAGAAAGCGCTGAACCCGACAAGTACAATGTGGATACCACTGGCAATCCCATTTTCGAGTATCCTTTGATTTATTGCGAGCCCCCGATGAAAAATCTGGATGCCCAGGTTGCAGTAACGGCCGCACTAGACAGCGGGGATACCACCGCGCTGAACGCCGAGCAGATGGGCTACTACGAGCAAATTGTCTCTTACCGTGAAGGTAACGAAGAAAACTGGGCGGCATGCTGGGGCGCCGAAATGATGTACGGCCCCGAAGGCTCGCTGGCTGTACTGAACGAATACATGAACGGCAAAGCCTATAACAACCGCTACTTTGGCCCCTCTACCACCACCATGACACAAGCCGATGCTGTATTGAACCAAAGCCAGCTTCAGGTCTTTACAGAGATAATTATGGGCGGGGACATCGCAAAGTTTGACCAATATGTGACCGATTGGAAATCTCTTGGCGGTGATACCATTACCGAAGAAGTAAACCAGTGGAACAGCGAACGTTGAAGAGTGGCCACCGCAAAAAATAACCGAAAGCAAAAGCGCCATACCAACAGATTGGTGTGGCGCTTTTGCAAACCGCGTCCACTGTTTTAGCAAAGGATGATGGAAATGAAAAAGAAAAATCCGTTAGCGGCCAAACGCATGAAAACACTGCCGCTACACCTGATGATATTACCCGGAGCCATTCTTGTTTTTGTTTTTTCATATCTACCCATGTTTGGCCTGGTGATGGCCTTTCAAAATTTTTCTCCTGCAAAAGGGTTTTTCGGCTCGGACTTTGTGGGCTTGGCCAATTTCCGGTATGCGTTCAAAATACCGGGCTTTTGGCAAATTGTTTATAACACCCTGTTAATTTCAATTCTTAAAATTATTCTAAACATTGTGGTACCGGTAATTGTGGCCCTGCTATTGAACGAACTGATTAGCACAAAGTTCAAGCGCACAGTACAAACTGTAATCTATTTTCCTCATTTTCTGTCGTGGATTATTCTGGCTGGTCTGTTCATTGATATCCTCTCTCCTTCAGAAGGTATCGTCAATACGATTATCCGGTTCTTTGGGGGTAATCCCATCTACTTTTTGGGAGATAAAAATTGGTTCCCCTATAGTATGGTTTTTACCGATGTGTGGAAAGAGTTTGGCTACGGCACCATCGTGTACCTAGCCGCCCTCACCAGCATCAACCCCACCCTATACGAAGCCGCTGAAATTGACGGCGCCGGGCGCTTTAAACAAACTTTGCATGTTACCCTGCCAGCACTGGCACCCACTATCCTGCTAATGGGGATGCTCTCGCTGGGTGGCATCCTTAATGCCGGCGGAACAGTGAGTGCCTCAGGAAGCAGCGGATTTGAGCAAATATATAACCTATATAGCCCACAGGTGTACGAAACCGGTGATATTTTAGAGACATTGGTATTCCGCTTGGGGCTAGGAAATGGGCAGTACAGCGTAGCAACCGCCATCGGGCTTATCAAATCGGCAATTTCTTGTGGGCTTATGACCTTTGGCTACTGGCTGGCCAAAAAAACAGCCAATTATGAGATATTATGAGGTGGGTATATGAATAAAAATCTTACCCGTCCAAGGAAAGTTTTCCAAGTTATCAATGTTATTATTTTAGCTATACTTGCGCTACTATGCTTGCTGCCACTGCTCAACCTGCTGGCCATCTCCCTGTCATCCAGCTCTGCTGTTACTACCGGGCAGGTTTCTTTTTGGCCTGTGGATTTTACACTGGATAGCTATAAATTTGTGCTAGAAAAGCCGGAGTTTTACCGTGCGTTTGGCATTTCGGTGGCAAAAGTTTTTGTTGGGGTTCCGCTAAATATGCTGATGTCAATTATGATTGCCTACCCGCTTTCCAGAACTAAGGCCGAGTTTCGAGCCCGCAACGCCTATATGTGGTTCTTCCTTATTACAATGGTATTCAGTGGCGGGTTGGTTCCTTGGTATATTGTCATCAGCAAGCTGGGCCTCATCGATAGCTTCTGGGCGCTTATACTGCCGGTGGCAGTGCCTGTGTACAATGTGGTTATCCTTACCAACTTCTTTAAGGGTATCCCCAAAGAAATCGAGGAGGCTGCATTAATTGACGGAGCAACATATTGGCAGGTGGTCTGGCGCATCTTTGTGCCATTATCCAAAGCCGCTTTAGCCAGCATTATGCTGTTTGCTATTGTTAACCACTGGAACTCATGGTTTGAGGGACTTATTCTGATGAATCGCCCCGAAAATTATCCACTGCAAAGCTACCTGCAAACTGTGGTGGTAAACCGAGACGTGCGCCTGATGACCTCCCAAAACGCAGCTTTTATTACCACTGTATCAGAGCGTACTTCGCGGGCAGCACAAGTTTTTACCGCAACACTACCTGTGTTGGTGGTATATCCCTTCCTACAAAAATACTTTACCACCGGTGTTGTATTGGGCGGGGTGAAGGAGTAGCTGTACTACCAAAAATTTTACAAACATAGGAGATAACGATGGGAAAAATCGTATTTATTGGGGCCGGAAGCATCATTTTTGTAAAAAACCTGATTGGCGACTGCCTGTGCACCCCCGCCCTGCAAAATTTTGAATACGCACTACTGGATATTGATAAAGAAAAGCTACATCTTTCAGAAAAAATGCTGCAGAATCTAAACGAAAACATCAATGGTGGCCGGGCGCAAATCCGCGCCTACGATGACCAGCGGCAAGCATTAACAGATGCCGATTACGTTGTCAATGCCATTCAGGTGGGCGGTTATTCCGTTGCCAAACGCGACTTTGAAATCCCCGAAAAATATGGGCTGAAGCAGACCTATGCCGACACATTGGGCATAGGCGGCATCTTTAGGGGGTTGCGCACCATTCCGGTAATGCTGGGCATTGCACGGGACATGGAAGAGCTGTGCCCCAACGCCTGGCTGCTGAACTATACCAACCCAATGGCTATTGTTACCGCTGCTATGCTCAAAGGCACAGGCATTCGCACCGTTGGCCTTTGCCACAGTGTGCAGGTGTGCGCGCGCGACCTGCTGGCCGCGCTGGATATGCCCACAAACGATATAAACTACCATATCGCCGGCATCAACCACCAGGCGTGGCTGCTCAAGGTTTCGCATAAAGGGGAGGACCTTTACCCGGAGATTCGGCGGCGTATACAAGCAGGACAAGGCGACCCAGCCGACAAGGTACGGTACGAGGTTCTCAAGCATTTTGGTTATTATGTGACAGAATCTTCGCAGCACACCGCTGAATATACGCCATACTTCCTTAAAAATAAATATCCGCAGCTGGAAGCAGAGCTGGGCATCAAAACCAAAATGTATCTGGAGTGGGGAGATTCTCAAACCCACTATTGGGAAGAGGCCAGGGACACCCTGGTGCATAATGCCACCATTACCCATACCCGCACCGAAGAATACGCCTCTTACATCATGGAGGCAATGGAGACTGGCAAGCCGTACAAGATTGGCGGGAATGTGCTCAATAACGGGCTTATCGATAACCTGCCGCAAAACAGTTGTGTCGAGGTGCCTTGCCTGGTGGACGCAAATGGAATCTCGCCCTGCAAGGTGGGAATGTTGCCAGCCCAGTGCGCAGGGCTGAATGTCACAAATATCAATGTGCACGAGCTGGTGGTGCAGGCCGCGTTGACAGGCCGGGTGGAGGATGTGTATTATGCAGCTATGCTGGACCCCCACACCGCCGCCGAGCTGAGCCTGGACGATATAACAAAAATGTGTGATGAGATGCTGGCGGAAAATAAACATTGGCTTCCCATGTTCAACCGTTCCAATTAATGGCTGCCATACGTAAAAGTTGACTGCGAGGTATTATATGGCAATTATCATCGATGACGTGAACCGCTTGTTTACGCTCCACACCCAAAACACAACCTATCAATTCAAGGCCGACTCGTTTGGGTTTTTGCTACACTTGTATTATGGCAAGCGGATAGACAACCAGAATATGGACTATCTGATTATACCTGTAGACAGGGGATTTTCTGGCAACCCAAATGATGCCGGAGATGACCGAACCTATTCTCTCGATACTTTTCCACTGGAATATCCCACCGAGGGAACCGGTGATTTTCGGCCGCCCGCTTTGGCCGTCACAAACCCCGACGGCAGCCGGATAGCCGACCTCCGTTATCACACCTATACAGTTGTTGATGGCAAGTATTCACTGCCTGGCCTGCCTGCCCTGTATGACGACACAGGTGAAGCGGCCGAAACGCTCGTTGTTACCTTGCGCGACGCGGTAAGCGGTTTGGAAGTAGAGCTAATGTATGGTGTTTTTAGCAAAACGGACATTATCACCCGGGCCGTACGTGTGCACAATGCCGGCACGGGCAACATTACGCTGAGGCGCGTAATGTCCGCAAGCTTGGATATCCAGTATGGGCAATGGGACATCATTCATTTCCACGGCCGGCATAATATGGAGCGCCAATTTGAACGGGGGAGCGTAACGCATGGGATTACCGCGGTGGGGAGCCGCCGGGGCACCAGCAGCCACCAGCACAACCCATTCATCATCCTTTGCGGCAACGATGCAACCGAGTATTCGGGCAGTTGCTACGGTGTAAACCTTGTTTATAGCGGTGGGTTTTTAGCACAGGTGGAGCAAGACCAAAACAACCTTGTACGTATGAATATGGGGATGAGTGATGACGGGTTGAACTGGCAACTGCCGCCTGGAGACAGCTTTGTATCGCCCGAGGCGGTGATAAGTTTCTCGTCCAATGGCTTGTCGCAGCTTTCTCACAACTATCACACCGTCTACCGCAACAACCTGTGCCGCGGTAAATACAAGCTCTGCCGCCGCCCCATCATCATCAACAACTGGGAAGCAACCTATTTTGATTTTGATAGTGACATGCTGACCCAAATTGCCACAGATGCCGCTGAACTAGGTGTTGAAATGCTGGTGATGGACGATGGGTGGTTTGGCAAGCGAGATAGTGACACCAGCAGCCTGGGAGACTGGACCGTGAATCTGGATAAGATCCCTGGCGGCTTGGCCCCGCTGGTGGAACAGATAAACGCGCTGGGTATGAAATTTGGAATTTGGGTTGAGCCTGAGATGGTGAGCGAAGACAGCGACCTGTACCGGGCACATCCTGATTGGGTGCTTGCTGTGCCAGGGCGCGCGCCGGTGCGCAGCCGGTGCCAACTGGTGCTGGACCTCTCCCGTGCAGAGGTTTGTGATTATCTGTTTGATGCGATGGCTGCGGTGCTGGATAGCGCCAACATCGAATATGTGAAGTGGGACATGAACCGTAGCATCAGCGACTGGTATTCCCATTTGTTGCCCGCCGAGCGGCAGGGCGAGCTGATGCACCGGTATGTGCTGGGCCTGTATCATTTGTTAGAGAGAATAACCCAGCGGTATCCAGATGTTCTTTTTGAAGGTTGCAGTGGTGGTGGCGGACGGTTTGACCCCGGCATGTTGTTCTATCACCCGCTCATCTGGTGCAGCGACAACACCGACGCCATCGAACGCCTGAAGATTCAATACGGAACCAGCTTTGCCTATCCGGTTTCCTCTGTATCGTCTCATGTTTCGGCAGTGCCCAACCACCAAACAGGCCGTACTACCCCACTGCTCGCCCGCAGTATTGTGGCGATGTCGGGCAACTACGGGTTTGAATTGGATACCACGATGTTGTCTGCTGCCGAAAAGAATGAAATTCGTGGACAAATCAAACTTTACAAACAATATCAACACATCCTGCACAACGGGCTGTATTATCGCTTATCCAGCCCTTTTGAACAACCATACACCGCCTGGATGATGGTGCTTGCCGACCAAAGCGCCGCCCTGCTGAATATTGTCGTATCATCGCAAAGCGCAAACGCAAGCCCCCTACATCTGCAGCTCAAAGGCCTCGACCCGGATGCATCTTACCAACTGGGAGAGGAAGATGGAACCTATACCGGAGCAGCATTGATGTCGGCTGGTTTTGCCATACAAGCGCCAACAGAAGAACACTATGCCTGCCAGATACTTTTGCAGCGCCATGTGGAATAAACATATATAAACGATTTTGGGGTGCTTTACGTTTCTCGAAATACGTTTGGGTGCAAGCCCCAAGCCCACGAGGGTTCAGCCGAGATAAGTTGTATAGTAACGTAGGAGAGGCACCCCTTCCCTCTCCGCCAATCAAAACCACCCGTTGAACGGGTGGTTTGCTCCGGCCCTACAAGGGCCTAATACCTGTGGTGGCATCCTAAAGGATGCACTGAGAAAGGTTTGACAATCACACTTTTATCTCTGGCAGCCCCCTTCTCGGGGGCGTTTTTTTATGCCGGGCTATTCTTTTTGCCTGTGAACGGATCCACAAGCTCTTGTATGCTTATCTGGTCATTGGCTATATCTTCTTGCAGTTGGTTCCGTATATATTCCTTAATCACCGTTTCATACTTCCCAACCGTATCTACGTAGTACCCTCTACACCAGAAATGTCGATTCCCATACTTGTATTTTAATTTCGCGTGTTTGTCGAATATCATCAAACTACTTTTGCTTTTCAGGTATCCCAGGAAACTTGATACACTCATGTGTGGCGGTATCTCCCACCAGCATATGGATGTGGTCGGGACAGCACTCTGCTGCTATTATCTCTATTTTCTTGCGTGCACATAAATCTCTCAATATTTTTCCCACATCAGATTTTATCTTTCCGTAGATTACCTGTCTTCGATACTTGGGTGCAAATACTATGTGATATTTGCATCTGTATTTGCTGTGTGATAGACTTTTTACGTCATTCATTTGACATGAACCTCCTGTTTTAGCTGTGGTTGCCAGACCGTCAACTATTATACAGGAGGTTCCTTCTTTTGCTAAAGCAAGAGTCTACTCACCCCCAGTTCAACTGGGGGTTTTGTCTTGCCTGTTCGGCGCCAGCAAAACCCCTTGATTATATAGGCAGAAAAAGAAACATGCAAATAGCAACTAAAGGTAACATAAGGGTTGCAAGTGACCAGCTATTGGCTAAGAATTATCATAATTTTTTGTGGCACCACATGGCCATTCTTCCCTTTTGGGGGAAACGTGTGTATAGTTCTTCCATTTTGTCGTGTTATCATGATGGAAAAATGTTATCAAAGCCGCAAAAAACAACCTGAAATACCTGTAAACCGAAACAATCAGTAACGGTATAAAGGGCTGTTCTTTGCGGCTTTTTGTGAGTAAGTATAAACACATACAAACGGTTTTGGGGTACTTTACGTTTCTCGAAATGCGTTTGGGAGCAATCCCACGTGGGTTCGAATCCCACCCTCTCCGCCAAGTAAAAAATCCTTGAAACCTAAGTAAGTTTCAAGGATTTTTTGTTGCCCAAATTTCTTCTAAACTGCTTTAATCATTCAAATTTATCTTCCTGGCAAGTATCTTTTTGGTTCCTATTATTTTCTATTTATCAGGATCATCTTCATCTATAAAATTTATAATTTGCCATAATTATTACAATAAAGTGCCAACAACGCTATAAATAGTATTCACATTCCCAACCAAAATATGTTGAGCAGGTGTGCATGCCGCCTCTATAATAGATACATCGGGCCACTTTGCAAAAGGAGTGCTAGGTGGCAACAAAATGAAGAAACATGCAAAAAAAGAAAGAGGAGAAATAAAACAATGAAAATGAAAAAGGTTTTGGCTCTTGCACTTACCGTTATTCTTTCATCCGGATTACTTGCAGGCTGTAGCAAGCAAACGCCTTCTCCCCCATCCGCATCGCCCCAGCCAACATCCTCTGGAAGCGAAGCTGTTGCACCAGTTAGTGGCAAGATCACATTCTCGATTTGGGACCTGAATAGCAACAGCTACCTGCAAACACTGGTAGACAATTTTACGGACGCAAACCCTGATATCGAGGTGGAAATTATTGATACCCCCTCAGATAGCTATGTAAGCAAGCTGAACATCGACCTTAACGGCGGAGCTGCCGCCGATGTTATTCTTGTTAAAGAAGCCGACTATTCCATGTATCAAAAAGGACAAATCGCCGACTTAAGCAGCTATATCGAGCGTGACGGTATTGACCTTACCACTTATAATGGCCTTGCCGAAAGCCTCAACTTTGATGGTAAGCAGATGGGGCTGCCCTTCCGCATGGATTATTATGTTCTATTTTATAATAAAGATATTTTTGATGCTGCCGGCACAGATTATCCTTCTAACGATATGCTTTGGGCAGATTTCGAAGAACTTGCTAAACAGCTTACTTCTGGCGAGGGTGCCAACAAAACTTATGGGGCATTTTTGCACACATGGCAGGCCTGCGTACAAAACTGGGCTGTGCAAGATGGCAAGCAAACCATGATGGGCCCAGACTATTCTTTTATGAAACCAGCCTATGAAATGGTCTTACGTATGCAAAATGAGGACGGAACCATTCAAGATTACTCCACCCTAAAAACCGCAAACATCCACTATTCCAGTCCGTTCCAAATGGGCACTGTTGCCATGCTGCCCATGGGCACATGGTTTATGTCTACCATGATTGACCGAGTGAACAGCGGTGAGAGCGAAGTGAACTGGGCCATTGCAACCCTACCCCACCCAGAAGGTTTGGCGGCTGGTAATACAGTGGGTTCGTTTACGCCAATCGTTATCAACAAATTTAGCCCAAACAAGGACGCCGCATGGGAATTTGTAAAGTACTGTGCAACCGCCGAGGGCGCTAAGGTTCTTGCCGAGGCAGGGCAAATTCCCGGTTGTGCTACAGATGAACTTCGGAACATCATTACCAGCGTTGAGGGTATGCCCGAGGGCGCGTCTGAAGCGATGGCAACCAAGGGCGTTGTGCTAGACCGCCCCACCGTACCCTTTGTAAACGAAGTGAACCAGATGCTTGGCGAAGAGCATGGTCTTATCATGCTGGGCGAAGTAGGGCTAGAGGAAGGCCTTGCCAGCATGGCCGAGCGCGCAAAAGAAATTAAGGGCGAATGACCTGCATAGGATAATTCCCCAGTATAGGCAGTATTCAAAAGGCGGGCGCGGTCGCCCGCCTTTTTTTCGAGCTAGCTTGTGGGGCGCCATTTAACCAATTCATCAGGGAGGGATTTTATGCCGGCAAAACCGACAAAAACTGCACACACACGAAAAGGTATGGCCCTTGGCATGCGTAACACGGTGGTTGGCCTTTCCTTCATTTTGCCAAACTTTATTGGTTTTTTTATCTTTATCCTGATTCCGGTTATTTTCTCATTGGTGCTTAGCTTTACAAAATGGGATGGCTTTACCGAAATGCAGTTTGTGGGTTTGCAAAATTTCACCAATATCATCACCGATAAATATTTTTTGCAGGCCATGGGCAGAACACTCATCTTCTCGGCTTTCACCGTTTCCATTACCACCTTTGTTTCTCTTGGGTTGGCAGTACTGCTAAATAAAAAGTTATTTGCAACCGATTTTTTCAGAAGCTCGATATTTTTCCCTTATGTAGCCAGCATTGTGGCAGTAGGCGTTGTTTGGAACATGCTGTTCCAAAAAGATTTTGGACCCATTAACGAGTTTCTGCGGTTTATTGGTATTGCCAATCCACCCGGATGGACAGCCTCGGTAAAGGGTGCGGTACCTGCCGTCATCATTGTGTTTATTTGGAAAAACATGGGCTATTACATGCTGGTGTACCTTGCCGCTTTGCAAAATATTCCCGCCGAGCTACGTGAGGCATCGTGCATAGACGGAGCCAGCCCAGCACAACATTTTTGGCGCGTAACCATGCCCATGCTCTCCTCCTCAACCTTTTTTGTTGTGCTTATGCTCACCATCAATAGCTTTAAAACGCTAGATTTAATTATGGTAATGACGAGCGGAGGACCGGGGCAGGCTACCACTCTAATTGTAAATTATATTTATAACAAGGGCTTTGTATCCAACCATTATGGGCCAGCCAGTGCGGCCGCCATGATATTGTTTGTGCTGGTTGCCATCATCACGGTCATCCAGTTCCGTGTAGAAAAAAAAGCATCGATGTAAGGGGGAGATAACATGATTGAGAAGAAAAACCCTGTTGCCAAGGTGCTTACCCACCTACTGCTGCTTTCTATTGTATTTATTACCCTGCTGCCACTGCTGTGGATGCTCTCCTCCTCGTTAAAGCTGGACAGGGACGTATTCACAGTGCCTATTCAGTGGATACCCAGCCATCCGGAATGGAACAACTACCTGCGGATATGGGAGAAGATTGACCTGGGGCTGTATACCCTCAATTCATTCAAACTCACCACCATTATCACCATCATCCAGGTTCTTACCTCTAGCTTTGCAGCTTATGGGTTTTCCAAATGCCGGTTTAAAGGGCGCGACACTTTGTTTCTTGCTTATGTTGCCACCATTGCAATTCCATGGCAAACCTACATGCTGCCGCAGTTTATCGAGATGCGTATTTTAGGGCTAACAAATACCCACACGGGGTATATTTTAATGCAAAGCTTTATTGCGTTGGGTGTTTTTTTAATGCGGCAATTTTATATGGGGATACCAGACGAATTGCTGGAGGCCGCGCGCATTGACGGGCTAAACGAATACGGCATTTATTTCCGCATTGTGCTGCCACTTTCTGGCCCAAGCATTGCCACCCTATGCATCTTCAGCTTTGTTACTATTTGGAACGACTATATGGGGCCGATGATTTATTTCAGCCCCAACCACCTAAAAACAATTCAGCTTGGTATCCGTATGTTCATTGGCCAATACTCTGCCGAGTATGGCCTGATTATGGCAGCATCGGTGTTTGCACTTATCCCAGTACTATTGGTATTCCTTGCCTTTCAGCGTTTTTTTGTGCAAGGTGTGGCAACCAGTGGGCTAAAGGGATAAAAATTGATTTTGCCGGGAATTCCCCGGCCAACACAACCATTATGGAGGTATTATGAAACCGGAAGATTTTTTTGGCCCAGAGAAAAAACAATTTTTCTTTGAAGACCCCTTTGCAATCGCCGAGTACGTTCAAAAAAATAGCCCTCAGTTTGCGCAAACAGTAATTGAAGTGGCTTCGAATATCGCTGCCAAACATTTTACCTTTACCCGCAATTTAAGTGAAGTAGGGGTAATGCCCCCGGTGGTTTTTCCAGATGCCATTCATTGGCTACACCAGCCCGGAGACGACCCAGAATGGGTATACACCTTTAACCGCATGGTATTTTGGGTGTATCTGGGGCAGGCCTATGCCCTAACAAAGAACGATGCATATGCCGAAGCCTTTGTAGAACAGCTTACCCACTGGGTAAAAAATGTACCCAACACCCCAGAAAACGGCAAGGCGTGGCGCAGCATCGAGGTAGGGTTGCGATTGACAAATTGGTTCAAAGCCATCTATTGCTTTCAGGACAGCCCCGCTATTACCGAAGCTTTTATCAACCTATTTTGCGCCAGTGTTACCGAGCAATGCGAATTTTTGATGTCAGTGTGGGACCCATTTAACCTAATTAGTAACTGGGGTGTGCTTGCCTTTCAGGGGCTTTTTATTGCAGGGATAATGCTGCCACAAACGCAGCGCACCAGCCAGTTTGTTACCGAAGCGACCTCGAGACTAACCCGGGAAGCTGCCATCCAAATCTATCGCGATGGCACCCATTGGGAGCAAAGCGCACGCTACCAAACCGAGGTTCTTCACTGCTTTTTAGAGCCAATGCTGATTGCCCAGCGTAACAACATCGAGCTTCCCGCTTCCTTGTTAAAAAACGTCCGGCGCATGGCCACTGTTAGCCTATATATGGCCAAGCCAGACCATATTCAGCTTTTGCTGGGCGACAGCGACGAGATGGACCTGCGACTGGAGCTAACCGAATGTGCTGTTTTGTACCGGGATGCCGTACTTAAAACGGGTGGCTATGGCGAAACCCTTAGTGCAAGCGCTATTTGGAGCATTGGTGAAATGGGGCTAGAGGTATATGCCGCCCTTAGGGCACAGCCACCAGCACCATACCTATTTTGCCCCGATAGCGGCAACGCCTATATGCGCACTAACTGGGAGGAAACCGCCACCTGGGCCCACATGCACTGTGGCACCCTTGGTAGTGGCCATGGCCATGCCGACAAGCTTCACCTTGATATCTACAGCCGGGGAGAAGATGTGCTAATGGATGCAGGCCGTTATACCTACGCCTTTGGCAACGAGCGAATTTATTTTAAAGGTATGACCGCACACAACACCATTATGGTGGACGATGTGGCGCTGTACGAGCCTTTGGGCAGTTGGGACACTAAAAAGCACGCCCGTGCTATCAACCAAAAATATTACGCCGATGAACGATACTGGTATACAGAAGGCGGCCACACAGGTTATATGGACCAATTGGACAACGGCGTTTATCTAAACCGGAAGATTATTTATTTAAACCCCGATATTTTTATAATTGCGGACGAATATTTTACCGCGGGCACACACCAATATAGCCAATTTTTTAATTTCAACAACATTGGCCATTTGGTTAAAAAAGATGAGACAAACTGGACGTACGAGAGTGAAAACCTTGTTGCCGACGTACACTTTATTGCAAACGGCCTTACCTCGCAGCTTACCGACACAAAAATAGCCCGCCATTACGGGCATTACGAAATGTCTCACGGCATCAAAACCACGTGGACGGCACGGGGCAGCGGATGCACCTATACCTTTGTAACCTTAAAGGATAGCGGCAGCCAAAACCGGCTAAAGGTACAAAAGCTGGATGTGACCCAGGGGCAGCTGCGCTTTGAAGACGACGCGATAGAAGCCTTTGATTTGCGTTTTGGAAACGACAGGTATATAGTTGTGATTGCGCACAAAGAGTATGCGGCGCTAACAGAGGCATTTACCACTGGTGATTGTGTTGGTTTTGGCCACGTTGTAGTTTTTAACCGTAGCCAAGGCGAAACTGAGACCGGCACCGTACTGGCTTGGTAAACCCATGGGGCGGCACCAAAATTTTATCCCCCGCATCATAATTTTGAAAGGAACGGCGGCGACACCTAATGGAAACCATGAAAAAGATTCTTCCCGGGCTAGGTTTATGCACCGCAATTGCGGTAGTGGCACATTTGGGCGGGCAATTGCTACCCGTGGTTGGGGGGCCGGTATTTGCCATTCTTATTGGCATGCTGGCAGCAAGGTTTTTTGGGCAACGGGCCATTTTGCGGCCAGGCATCACCTTTGCGTCTAAAAAAGTTTTGCAATACGCCGTTATTCTGCTTGGGTTTGGCTTAAATATGTCGGTTATGCTTGAGACAGGGCTGCAGTCTCTTCCTATCATTCTTTCCACCATCACGGTTTCGCTGGTAGTGGCCTTTGCCCTGTGCAAGCTGTTAAAAATCCCCACCAATACCTCTATTTTGGTGGGAGTGGGATCCTCTATTTGCGGTGGCTCGGCCATCGCTGCCACCGCGCCCGTCATCGAGGCAGACGACGAGGATGTGGCACGAGCTATCTCGGTAATCTTCTTTTTCAACGTGCTGGCGGCGTTACTTTTTCCCGCTTTTGGGGCAGCGTTGGGTTTTAGCACCACTTCGGCAGAAGCCTTTGGCATTTTTGCGGGCACGGCAATTAACGACACCTCGTCTGTAACGGCGGCAGCATCTACGTGGGATACATTGTACGGCCTTGGTTCGGCTACGCTAGGCAAGGCGGTAACAGTAAAGTTAACCCGCACACTGGCCATTATCCCCATTACCCTTGCCCTTGCTCTACATCGCACCCGCAAAGCGGGGAAAACAGACGTCAAAATCAATCTGGCAAAAATATTTCCTTTTTTTATCCTGTGGTTTGTGCTAGCAAGTATTATTACCACTGTTGCCACGGGTATAGGCCTGCCTGCTAACTTTTTTGTACCCTTCAAATCGGTCAGCAAGTTTTTTATTATGGTAGCTATGGCCGCTATTGGGCTGAATACCGATATTGTAAAGCTGGTTAAAACTGGCGGAAAGCCGCTTTTTATGGGTTTTTGCTGCTGGGCAGCCATTACCGGGATAAGCCTGCTTGCCTTGCGCCTTATGGGTGTTTGGGTATAGCAATAAATGCACGAGTAGTGCCACCTGTTGGTGTGGCACTACTTTTTTGTTTGGGCATGCTGGTATTCTGTTGGCGACATGCCGATATAGCGGCGAAATACCCGGCTAAAATAATATGCGTTCTCAAAGCCAAGGGCATAGCCAATCTCGCTCATTCGCAGCTTTCTCTCCCGAATTATCTCGCAGGCACGCTTCATTTTTGCATTGTTGACAAAATCTACAAAACTTTGTCCACATTCCTTTTTAAACAACACTGATAGATAAGCGGAGGACATCCCCACCCGCTCTGCCACATCTTGCAACATAATCCTTTTCTCCACATTGTCACGCACATAGCCCTGCACCTGCTCCAACAGGGCGGAATACTTGGATGCATCGCGGCGCAGCCTATCCACCACTTCGCCGCAAAATCCCTGCATCCATTCTTCCACTTGCGGCAAACACTCCAGTTGCTCTAATCTGCCGCGCCCAGTGCAGGGGCCTGCAAAATATGTTTCGCCTGGCAGGGCACAAAAGGCCGCACAGGCAAGTTCGTATATCTTGCTGCAAAACCATACCATCTGGGCCTTTTCGTGGGGCGTTTTGGCAGCAAGTGCGGCCACCCTCTCAATGGTGCCCTCGCATCCCGCTACGCTGCGGGCATTCAGCTCTGTTTGGAACCGGTTAACAAAACCTTGCAGGGGTAGGGGTTTCACCTCAAAATTAGCAATATCCTGGTAGGTAAGCAGCGGCTGCCCAAAATTATAAAAGTATTCGTCCATAGTGGCCAACTGGGCTTTACATGCACTGCCCTGCCCCGCACCATAAAAAATTGCCGACGTAAACATACAAAGCTCGCTTGCGAAAATGTCGTGAGCAACTGTGCCCAGATTTTGCGTAAACCGCAAGGCATATTCTGGCATCTCGTCCACAGCATCACCCCAGTAAACAAGCAAAAGGCTGTTCCAATCTGCTTTTAGAATAACCGACTGCCCGAAGCTTTGGCCCGCCAGCTTTTCAGCGGCATCACCAATCCAACTAGACAAATCCTCACTGTCGTCTGCACCGGTGTCGGCATCTTTATTCGCAACACGAATTTGAATAGCCCCGAATCCATCATATACCTTGTGGGCATACAACGTATCTTCTAGCCCAATGCTTAGCGGTGCCTGTGCAAGCATGCGTTTTACGGCAAGGGCAAGGGTAGCCTTGTGCTCGGCAAGTTCGGTTTCCTGGCTTAGACTATTTTGCATATGGCTACTGCGGACGGCATTCTCTTTTTTGGCAGCTTCTAGTGCCAAAATAAACTTATTTTCGTCCAGTTGGTTTTTAACAAGATAATCAACCGCCCGCAGCTGTAACGATTGCCTTGCAAGGTCAAATTCTTCAAGGTTGGACAGCATGATAAACACGGTTTCGGGATATCTTTGCTGCGCAGTAGCCAATAACTCCACGCCGTTCATTACCGGCATGCTGATATCTGCTACTACAAGGTGCGGCCGCAGGCGCTCCATTTCGTCCAAAGCCTGCTTTCCGTTGCGTGCGGTGCCCACAAGTTCACACCCGTGGGCGGCCCAGTCCAGCATATGTTTAATTCCAGACAAAATAAGTGGCTCGTCGTCCACAAGTAATACACGGTACATTTAAAATCTCCTTTACTCGGTGCCAGCACCGGTTGCCTCGGTTTCGGCCGGAATGCGGACGATTGCCCTTGTATAGCGGCCGGGCTCGCTCTCATAGCTAAGGCCATATTGCTTGCCATAGTTCAGCACCAGCCTGTCGTTCACGTTGGCAACGCCAACACCAGAAAATCCGTCGTTTAAAGCATTGCGGCTACTCTTCATCATCTGGCTAATTTCCTCCGCCGTCAACCCTGCTCCATCATCCTCCACAATCAGCAGTAGGTCGCCGTCTTCATACTGCGCCTGTACCGTAATAGTGCCATAAGCACCTGTTGGTTCAATACCATGGAAAATTGCGTTTTCCACCAAGGGCTGCAAGGTAAATTTGATAATTTGATAGCCATGAAATTCTTTATCTACATTGTTTTTAAACTGAAATGTTTGCATGTACCGCATGGTTTGGATAGCCACATAATCCTCCAGCAACTGCAACTCTTCATGCAAAGAAATTTTGTCGCCAGTGCCTTTGGATAGGCTTTTTAAAAGATTAGACAGGCTTTTTGTCATTTTCATAATGCCAGGATGCTTTTTGATTTTTGCCATCCAGTGGATGGAATCAAGCGTATTATAAAGAAAATGTGGGTACACCTGGCTTTGCAATAGAGCAATATCGGCATTTTTGCGTCGCTGGTACAGTTCCTCTGTTTCAACAAGAAGATGTTGAATGCTCACGCTCATCTCGTTTACCATACGGCCTACTCGGGCAATTTCATCCCCGCCTTGCTCAATGGCTGGGTCTCGGCTAAAATCATTCTCTGCAATTCGCTGTATCCGGGCAGAAAGCTTAGCCAATGGGCGTGTAATAATGCCAGAAAGCACAAAGCTAAGCACAAAAGCCACGCATAAAGAGGTAAGTACCACCACAAGCACGGTAAACAGAATAGGGCGTCCATCCCGCGCAAGAAATGTCACATCGGAGCGATTATATAGGGTAAGCCCCCCAATAAGGAGGGGAATAGAATGGAATTTATAGGTTACGTTTTCTTGCCTAACCTGTATGTCGCCTCGCCCTTCGGGAATAACTGTATCGGATAAATTTAAATATCCGCTTTGGGGAAACAACCTGCCCTTCTCTGTGGTAACAAACATGCTATCGGGTGTTTGCAGGCCAATACAATCGGTAAGCCATGCCGTGTCAAGCTCAACATACAGCCAGCCTTTGTAGGCAGATGTAGTTACGTTATAAATTGGGCTTAGGTAAATAAAACAATCCCGGCCGGTCTCAAGAGATTTACCAATGGTTGCTACCCACGGGGTATTTTGCTGTTCTAGTTGTGTAAACAAATCTAACCTACGCACAAGCTGCCCCGCTACGTGAGTAACCTTGTTTACCGCCTGTAGGGATATTCCATCGCTATTTTCATCAAGGTTGAACGCAACCATATTGGCAACATATCTGTCAATATTAGATGCCGCAAGATACGCGCGCATGATTTCCTGAGCGCGCAGGGCATCCCGCTTCTGAGCCAGGGTTGTAAGCTTTTGGTGCTGCATGGCCCTAGCAATGTCAATATCATTGGCGGCCTGGGTTCCTAGTACAATCAGGTTGTTCAAATTGTAATCCAGTTGGCGCTGCACAGTTTCAAGGTTAAGTGTGTCTATCCGGTCCGATTTTTCGATAATGATACCTGACAGATAGCTGTATAAAAACACATTGCTAAAAACACCGACAACTAAAATGCACACTGCCGAGGAAAGGATGATTTTGAATTTTAGGCTGGAAAACAGCTTGGTAAAAAAACTCATAGGGGCCTCCTTGTAGCACCGGGTTTCGGAAAGGGCGGCTAGGTGTGGTACTGTCACTCCTTAAAATAGGTTCTTTTAATAAACTCCCCTAGCCTTTCGGCTTCTTCCCGGGTGATATTGCTGGGAATTTGCAACTTTAAATTAAAACTTGTACGTAGTGGATACTCCATAGTCACATCGCTTGCTTCAGGGGCTATAATGCTTTCGGGTGGTGTTCCATGGGCAAGTGCATAAAATAGGTCACACTGGTTCTTTATTTCGGTGGCTGTACGCTGAACTGAGCTGCCCCCGATTTTTGTACCAATCACAATGTTAGTGCGGAACCTATCTTTGATCGGCAACCGAAGTGGATCGTAACGAAACGGAGGTTGCCGATCGGCTGTTTAAGCTGGCATGGGTACGATGCTCTGGGGCGCCGGGGGCCTTCCGCCGAGTGTGCTGTGAGGCCGCACTTCGTTGTAATATCGAACCCACCTGGTCGTCAGAACCTGAGCTTCATACATGTTTCCGAACAGTTCGCCATTTAGAAATTCATCCCGCATACGGGCGTTGAAACTTTCGCAGTATCCGTTCTCCCAGGGCTGCCCGGCTCAATGTATGTGGTGATAACACCCAACTCAGCCAACCATTTACGCAGTTTCCTCGCAATGAATTCGCTGCCGTTGTCACTGCGCAGGTATTCCGGCGTGCCATGTACCAGCATCAAGTCAGCTAGAACCTCAATCACGTCCGTGTTCCGCCAACTGCGCCGGGGCACACTGGCCAGACATATATGTTCATGCTCATCAATGATGTTTAGCCACCGGACTTTTCGGCCATCCATCGTCTGGTCTTCCACGAAATCGTAACTCCACACATGGTTTTTGTGTTCTGGCCGCAGCCGAACACAGCTACCATCCGCCAGCCATAACCGACACTTCTTAACCCGCTTTTTGGGCAGCTTCAAGCCTTCTTCACGCCAGATACGTTCAACGCGCTTGTGGTTGATTTTTCGACCCTCGTTGCGCATCATATGACACACCATACGATATCCAACCCTGCCATAGTTGCATGCTTTGTAGATGATATCTGCACGCACCTCATCCTCATCGGGCAGACGCACTGGTTCATATCGGTGGGCCGTCCGATTTGCCTCTAACACCCGGCAAGCTCGCCGCTCTCCCACGCCATGGCTCTCCATCGCGTAGTTCACAGCCGCCCTCCGCTTGACCGGGCTTAGAAGTTTTTTGAGTTCACATCCTTCCATATAGCGATGTCCAACGCCTGTTCGGCTACCAGCTTTTTCAGCCGGGCATTCTCTTTCTCCAACAACTTCATCTGCTTTGCCTCGGCGCTGTTCATCCCGCCATGTTCTTTCCGCCATCGATAGTACGTCTGTTCTGGGATTTCTACCTGACGCGCGGCCTCTGCGATGGTCTTGCCTTGGTTACATAGTACCTCTACTTCTCATAATTTTACGATAATCTGTTCTATTGTGTATTTCTTCCTTGTCATTTTCTTCTTCCCTCCAAAGTTAGTTTAACATATCTTTACTAACTTTGTCCCTGGTACAACGCTCGGGGGCAAGACCAGTACGTGAACATAATTAAAAAGCAAATTGAGATAGATGTGATTCAAGGATATATGAAGCAAGCTCAAAGCGAACGCCGAGATACTCTGTTTACAAAAGAACAGTTTAGAAATGATTGTAACTTACATTCCTGCCGTGCCGATAGAGCAAAAAGCTATTATAACCAGATTGTAGAGGAGATGAGAGCAGAGCCAGAGCGCAGAGAGTATTACAAGGAATATATTAATAATGCATTGAGAGAAAAAGGAAGAAGAACTTTTACCGACAAACAATTTGAGAGAGATTACCGCTGCCGTGGCTACAATAAAACCTTGCTAGAAGAAAAAGGAACAGCCACCCAGTTTGACCGAGTGGCTGTGTTGATGGTGAGTATTGATGTCACCAATCATTATCGCTGTGATACGACTGTGCAACATTATTTGACGAAATAACAATTCATAATTATTTGATTCCGATTTATGAAATGTGGCTATAGAAGATTCTCCAATAGATTTTAATCAAGTGGCTTTTTCTTTTGCATTCAATCTATAAAATCTTTTTCGTCCTTAGAGGTCAGGAAGTTCGTTTACATTGCCAGGATCAGGAGCATTTTTATCTCTCCAAAACACATACATGCCATTAGGGTGCAAAACTATCCAGCCATCCCCACGATACTCAACGACATGCCCATCTATAGCTGGATCATACTCGGGGTACTGAGCTTTTAGGCGCTGTTCTTCTTCTGTAAGTTGAGGGGTTGGGGCGGGTGGATGGTCGGGTGTTTCTGCAGTAGTGTTTCCACTTTCAGCATTTCCACCACCTGTGCCGCCTGTACCTGCCCCATTTCCCGAACTACCAGAACTACTGCCAACAGGGTTAGGCGCTTTCTTTACAGTCAAGGTGTAAGCTGCTTCAAGGGCAGGGTAGCCCTCTACTTTAACAGAGATTACAGTTTCACCTATAGATAATGCCTTGATGTTGCCCTCCTTGTCAACAGAAGCAACCCCAGAGTTAGAGCTTTCCCAACTAAGAAAAATTTCATTAGGGTCAATTTTCTCGGGCAGTATAATTGGGGTTAATTGAAACTTGGCGCCAACAAGCAGTGTACCAGAGGTTTTTTCAAAAGAGATTCTCTCTATTTTAGGTTTTACTGTTACGGCAATTGTCTTTGTGATGCTGCCGCAAACAACAGAGAGCGTTGTTTCTCCTTCTGACAGCGCTGAAACTGTGTATACACTACCTTTTATAGATATGGAAGCAATGCTTTCATCTTCAATTTTAAAAGTTGGCTCACAAAGAATAGCTTCCTTGGGTATTGCAGAAATTTCAAGAATAGTGTTCTGCCCTTCAACAAGAGCAATTTCCTTTTCCAAAGAAATATCTGTAAGAGCGGGAACAACTATAATACTGACAGAAGTAAAGACCTCGCCTGCCTGGATGGTTACATTGGCATACCCAGCTTCAATGCCAGTAACAACACCATTTTCATCTACGCTGGCTATGCCAGAGCTATCGGACATATAGACTATTTTTAATTTGTCTACTCTTTTTTGATATTCCTCTTCGCTTACCCCTTCCTCTGCAAATACAAGTTTGGGTGTAAGTGTGAGAGTGCCACCAACCGACACCACCTGTTCGGCAATGGCAGAAATTGCGGTGGGTTTGGCTCCACAAGCGGTGAGCCCAATGCTCAGCACCAAAACCAAAACCATTTTTAATAATCGTTTCATTTGCGCATCACCCAATTGCTTGCAATGTGTAGGCGTTGGCGCTGTAATTCTCAACAGCGGCCTGCGCACTTTCTATGTCAAGGTAGGCGCCAGCACAAACATTCTCGCGATAACCATCTAGTTCTTGTTTAAGCACATTCGCCTCGGTAAGGGCCACATTGCTTAAGCCAAATGGAATCCACACATCGGTGATGCCACCTGCATCTCCCCCAGTAATTGTTAATCTAAAAATTACAAAAACTATATTATAAGTGTATTCATCCACACTTTTGGCTGTTGCAAGCATCATTCTTTCTGGGGCAGGCGGTGCAATTTCAACATCATATGCCAAAATTTCAGGCACAGATTTTCTTACTTCAGGTTCGATAACACCGCCAAAAAAAGATGTCCAGTCATCTTTAAAAGCATCATATGCTAGCCCTTCTAATATTCCTTTTTTACCGTCGTCAATCTCATTAGCCATTAAATAAGAGGGCACATTATCGGCAATAAAGGTTTTTCTTTCTTCGGTAACATAAAACATGCTATCGGCTGGCACACGGCTGGCGTCTACTGTTATTGTTATGTTGTCACCTTTTGCAATCGTTTCGGTAGGTTCTGCCGTATAACGAAGTGACTTACCAAAGTTGTCGCTTGCCTTGTTTTGTATTTCTACTTGTAATTGGGGTGATACCCCTTTATATACCAAAGATATGTTGGCAAAGGCATCATAAGGTTCACCGTCTGAAAGCCCCTCTACCGTAAAGGTAAAGGTTTCATTTTTTACCGAAACCTTAGCCTTTTTTGCCGCTTCTTTGCTATAGCCAATTTTCACTGTTACCTTATCCCCGTTAGAAAGGTTTTCGTTCGGGGTAACGGTCACCGAAAGGCTGGTTTCAAAGTTAGCAATTTTCATGGCAGATTCAAAATCTCCATTTTCGCCCATATATTGGGCTTCTAACATAGCAAGGTCTACGCTTGCCTTGGCTTTAGCATGTCCGTTTTGCCCTGTTGTGGTTACATTTACGCATTTTTCCATATCTATTTTTTTGCCAGAGCAACCAACCAATACAAGGCCGCATAAAAGAATAAAGGTAAGTGTAAAAGCAATTGTCTTTTTCATTATATTTTCTCCTCACTGATAATTGTTATTGTTGGGTGGATACCGAAAATCATTCAAGCTGGCTGTTTCATTCTGAACCTGTTGAACGACATCATTAGTCTTTTTGTTTTTTGAAAACAGCCCCATAATCCCATTGAAAAGCTTCATGGTTAATCTGGCTGCAAACATTAAAGACGAAAACATAGTGTGCTCCTCCTATTATTTTAAATGACGGACATATACATAAAAGCAATTTCTTTCATCGTTCTTCTTTTCACTAAAAACCATTATTGCTGGGTGGATAGCGGAAGTCGTTGATATCCGTCGTTTCGCTTCGGGCCTCTTCAATAGATATATTTACCTCCTTGTTATTATTGATCAAATTGGATATTCCCCTAAAAACCCATTTGTAGAACTGGATTTGTAACTGAACCGCCATCGCTAAAAATTGAAACATAATAAATTCCTCCTAAAAGTTTATCGGTTACTATTGTAATAAGCGGCGGCAGCGGCTTCTTCGGCAGCACTGGCTGCGTACGCTGCCATGCGCTGCGTTTTTTCTCCTTGTTGATACAACGCCGCTTGGCCCGCCAACATTTGCTCGTCCCTTTGCTGGCGAGAACGGTTTTCCAGATGATTTTCAAATAAATTGAATGCTTCTTTCATATTATCGGCTCTGCCAATTTGAAGAACCTCGATGAAAAACTGTATTGCTTCGAGATAAAAATACTGTGAGGGAATAAAAGATAGCACCTCATAATTTTCACTGTAAATTTGCCTTAAAATAGCTTGTTCTTTGTCAAGCACTTCTTGAATTTTTCCAATTTGCACTGCATATGTTTCCCTGTTTTTTTGTCGATTATTATTAACTAATTTAACAAAGAAGTAAGCTATAAAAACAGCGGTAATAAGCGAAACAGGAAGATAGATAAAGAAATTTCTTAAAACAGGGATAATGCGGGCTAAATTATTATAGATGAAAGTATCGAACAGAGAGCCACCAATGAAAAATGCGAGGACACCATATAAAATTTTTGCTCCCCTTTTTAATGGTGCGGCATCAGCAATCTTATTTTCTAAAAATCCAATTTTCTGCTGACAGCCATACACCTCCATATCGTGCATGGTCATTTGCTGCACAATTGGCAACGCGTTTTGCAGTTTCATAAGGGGCGTATTACCCATGTAGTTAAGAACTTCTTCAACTGTAGATTGGTTATTTTCATTCATTTGTTATTCCTCCTCAAATTTAGTTTGTATTGGGTTCTGGGGGCAAGACGATTGAAAAGTGGAATAGGTTTTACTTTTTTTAATAAACTTAATAATTGTTTTCAGGTAGGGGCTCTACAGACCCCATTACCCATAAAATTCTGAACCCTACTTCTTCACCCATATAGCAGATTCGAATATTGTAGTCTTCAAAATAATAATCTACAAACAATAGGTCCTCAGGACGTCTTCCATAATTTGTATTGGCGGTTGGATGTCTTGCAATAAGTGGTTCTCCTAAAACCCCATTCATGCTTTCGTAGGTATAAGGCCCTCCCCAATCGTTAAAAATCCAAGCAAGACCTTCACCACCTCTAGAATCGGAACAAAGTATTTGCTTGACTTGTGTATCGCTAGGAATTAAATCGTAGGCAGCCGCTTGGCCTTCTTCATTTGTCTTGCCTTTTCTGCGCGCTTCGTTCATGAGATCACATAACTCAGGATTATCGCTTACATCCAACAGTAAACTTATTGTGATATTATCCAGACTTCCAGGAGACGTATTGAAGTTTATCTTAACGGTATTTTCGTCATCGTCAATATCAGAAATATAATAAGGATATCCCAATTCTGCCACAACTTCACTTTGCGGTTTTCCTATTAGCCCAAAAAAATCATGGCTAAGAGAGAAGGCGTTTTTTGTACTTATCGTTGCAGAAGATACATTTGGTTGCAACCCCTCTTCGTGTGTTGTTTTTGTTGATATGCTAGCTGCACTGCAACCAAAAAGCAGTGTGCTACACAAAGCAATAGATACTATTGTGAAAGCCAATTTCGTTTTCATTATATTTTCTCCTCAATATATTTTTAGGGCTTGTAAGGGCAAGACGATTGAAAAGTGGAATAGGTTTTAAAATGGCAAATTTAATCATAAATAGATTTACAGTAACATTTCATAGTTAAAATATAGTGGCTAAGCCACTATATTTTAACTATGAAAGTATTTTAATAGGTGAATCCACTGAAATCAAAACCATTTTTATGCGCATGATCTGCTGCTAAATCTATAAGGCGGTCGTCTTCAATCAGAACAATATCTGTAAAATGAGATGGGGGAACGGTCGTCAATCCTCCTGCATAACCTACCAGAGGCAATTCTCCCGTTAGTATGGTGGCGGAAAACCGCTTTTCATTTAATACATCCTTTGTAAGGGCAATTTCACAATGATATGGCTCATCATATTCAATAATCTTATCTGGTTCATCATAGCCAAAAATAAAAATTTCCTTCAAATCAAGCACAAGAATATTGTTTTCCAAAGTGTATGTGCCTTGAGCCATTTCATCATACCCCGCTGCATAAGAACTAATTAAATAATGTACTGTGCCGTCTTCCAAGAAGGAAAAATTATAGAATAGAAGATGCCCAAACCCTAGATCGGAGGATTTTGCCCATGATAAATCCCCAACAATATCTTCAGTTGAAATTTGTTTTTCTAAAGGTATAGATGTTGTGATATTCGAAGCATCTCCACCAGGAATAGATTCAGAAAACATTGAAGATGTTACCAGTTGCGTAGGAAGCGATACAGGGTCTGAAACATTTTCGGATTGATTTTGAACAATATTTGCCAAGGCTACCCCGCCGCCCGTAATAATGCCCGCAACCAGCACCCCTGCAACAATTTTAATGGCCAACGCAGCACCTGCGCCAGCGGCGCCCGCAGAAGCCCCCGCCACAGTTACACTGCTGGCTGTGCCCGCCGCCACGCTTGTGCCTGCAGAAGCGCTTGTACCCGCCGCTGCACCTGTACTAGCTGTAGCTGCCGCACCTGTGCCAGCTGCATCTGCCGCTAGCTTTGCCTTAATGCCACCTGCAAGGGCTTGAGAGGCCACCGCGGATAATTCCAGCGCCATATCACCATGCTGCAAAAGGTAAAACAAGAATGGAATGGGAGCAAGGCCGTACAGCTTGGTTCCCTCTTTTTCTAGTTGCAGTACTTCTACCTTTATTTTTTGCCGCGCGTAGTTTAAGCGGCTTTTTACTGTGTTTTCGGAACAGCTTAGCTGCGCTGCAATTTCTTTTACAGAAAGGTTTTCGAAATAGAACATCAGCGTTACAAGGCGCTGCTCATCCGATAAGGAATCTAAAATTTGCCGCACCAATCGTTTTGTTTCTTGGTAATCCATTGCGGCATCTGGTTTTTCATCGGTTCGCTCGTCCTCAAATTCTACGGGGTCATCTTCTTCGCCCTCCATCTGGCTAAATAGGATGGCTGTTTTCTTCTTCAAAAAATCTTTGCTTTGGTTCATTACAATACGGTTCAGCCATTTGTCAAAACTTTCTGGCTTTTGCAATTTATCAAGGTTTTCAAATGCTTTTACATAGGCCATTTGCAGCACATCCAGGGCGCTGTCTTCATCTTTAATATATTGCCGTGCTATACCATACGCCATTCTATAGGTAGCATTATACAAGTCAGTAATGGCATCTTGGTTGCCCTGCTTTGCCGCCCCTACAAGTTGGGCAAAATCAACGGTACTCATGGTTGTTCCTCCTCGTTTTGGTTGTCTTGGTAAGATTGAAGAATTGCAATAATTCGCCGCAACAATTCTTGCGCCACCTTGGGGTTTAAAGAGTAGTCCTTGGCAATATCAGAAATGATCCCCTTGATATATGCCATCTCATCATTCATTTTATCACCTCGCCCGCTATATTTAAAGGCAAGACGATTAAAAAAGCATTTAGGTTTTAAATTCCAAAAAAGTTATTATAAATCACATAGTGAGGCTTAAGTTATTCTATCACATCAAAAAGTGATATACAATAACATTTAAGAGGGAAGGAGGGCCTATGCAAAGTATAGAATTAGACTATGTAGCGCTTGGAAATCGTATTCGCATGTACCGTAAGCAAAAGGAAATGACGCAACAGCTGCTTGCCGAAAAAACCTTTTTAGTGCCCTCTAATATTAGCCATATCGAGAGAGCCAAAACCAAAGTGAGCTTACCCACACTGGTGCGCATTGCTAATGTGCTGGGGGTATCGGTAGATCAGCTTTTGGGGGATAGCTTGCACCAGACGGTAGATATTGCTGAAGAGGATATAGCGATTCTTTTGAAGGATTGCACACCGAGGGAAAAGGGCATTATTCGGGATATTATTGCGGCTACAAAAGAGACGCTACGGAGAGATAGAAATAAGAATACTTAAGAACCGCCTTCGGGTGGTTCTTTTTTGCCGTATAGAGTTAGATGCTTGGATTGCTGCATAAAAAACGTCCATATGATATAATTATTATCATTACAACACCGCTTCAGGAGAAAAAATGAAAACAATTGCTTTTGCTCAACACAAAAAAGATGCTAGTAAGTCAAGGCGTATGTCGGCTTATAGTGTATATTTGATGCGCGAACATAACCCCCAAGAATATAGTGAATATGATTTCTTCACACATAAAACTGAGCACCCGCAAAAAGTACATATTGCTAAAAGAAATTTAGTCTTTTTCAGATATAATCGAAAACCGTTAAATGAATACTATAAAAACAAAGATAGTGAATCTTTCACACATGAGATGATAAAAACTGTATTGGGTAGTTTCGAGACTTTAATTTTGAGTGAGAGAAAAGATGAACGTAATAGAACAATTATTATAAATGTAAATCCTTCCCAAACAGTACTTGAGAAAACTTTTACTATTGATGATAACGAGTTTATTGTTGATATATATTTTGAAATCGACTCAACTAGTCCCCCTGAATATTTATATAAATGGGGTGGTAAACTAATTGTGGAAGTCTGTGTAACACACAAAGTCCCTCCAATAAAAAAAGTGGCATTTGAAAACAACAACCTAGCGATATTTGAGGTAAAATTCAATGATTCTGTTAGGAAGAAGTTTGATCTTGATTCAGAAACGGATGAAAACAGGGCACAAGAAAAACAAAAAATGATGGTAGGTATGTTTAGAAAGTCAATCTTCGGAAATCTGATTTCAGACCCAAGCACAGAGGAGTATCTTGAGATGGTGGATTTGAAAAAAGCAATCGAAAAATTTAGACAAGCATCTGAATTGCAAGAAACTATATTTTTGACTGAAAAAGAAAAGCTGGTAAAGTTTAAACAAAAATACGAATCCGAACTCAAGGCATATGAGCGGGTTAACGAATTGGAACAGCATTTATTTGAAACGAATCAAAAATTATCGGCCTTGGAAGCCCAAAAAGAAGAGTCTAAAAAGCTTATCTTGTCCTTAAAAAACAATATCGAAAACCTTGAAGAAATCATTGCAGACAAGAACAAAACGATTCAGTCTATGGAAAAAGAACGCATAATTCTAGAAAGGCAGAATCCATTAAATAAAATTAAGAATATATTTAAACGGAAGTGATGAGGGAAGTTTATGAAAAGTGAGATGTTCAATATCTACTATATCAACCATATAAAATCATATGAGACAGCTACGCTAATTGACAACACCTTACCTGAAAAAATATGAAAACCAGAAACATCAAATGTTTCTGGGGAGCAGTGCGAAGAAATCACCATCAAATAAGTTTATAGCGTGTCATAGATAAAATCATGTTACTACCTTGTTTGTGATTTACCAATTCGCTATAATTGGAAAATAGAGGGTTTTTGAAAGGCGGCAGAGCGATGAGCAAAGAACCAATTCCAAAATGGAGGATATTAAGGATCTGCCTGCTGATTATTGCAGCGATTTTGGGTGCACCAATAATAATTTACCTTATAACTATATTTGTTAAAATCAGTATAGGTTTAAGTGAAAATACTCTTCAAGATTTCATCAGCATATTTATTAGGGATAATGAACCATACAGTATTAATGAGTACATAACACTTATACTCGTTATTTGGAATGTTGTGGTAACGGGCATTTTCAGCTTTTTATTGTATCGTCAAGGCAGAGTAAGCAACGACATATCAAAACAGCTTTATGAAATAGAGAATAGCCGTGACAATGAAATAGTAAAAGAAAATTGTGGTCTACTCTACTTGGAATTCACCTATATGCTCAAGCATTTTTATACTTTATTTATAGGAGCCAAAGAAACACAGTCTGGTTTACCAGTTTCGGAGCATTGGCGTAATTACTTTAACCGACTATCAAAATACTTTTCTTTTGAGCAATATAGTGAGTTTTATAGCTTTTTTTCTGACTATGAGAATTTGTCTACACTGCTCCAACACTCAAGTGATAAAAGAGGTGTCGATGCATTTGCAGGAAGATACTTCCAACCGTCCTTTATTGATGTAAAAGGAGAGCTAAAAACTCAAGAAATATCGCCTTTCTCGGTTTTGAAACCGATAATGTTTTTTCCGCTAATTAATCTTTGGTATTTGTCAAATAATATGGCGGAACACAATATTTCGAACAAAAATGAAATTTATTTTTCATCTGTGCCAGAAATAAGTATACGGTTTGATGAACAAGACAGAAGTTATCATGGTGTATTAGACGGACGAATGACAATTCATTTTCTTGAAGTAACTATAGAGGGGACTTTCAAACACAATAGTATGTTGGTCGGAACGATGAATAGCTTTTATCAAAATAATCAACACAGCCTCTATCAAATTGAGTATGGAAATAATGGACTTGAAAGCAGTCATAAGTATTTCAATCAAAAAGGCCATATAGTTTTGGATGCTAACTACAATAAAGAGCATTTTTTACATGGATATATTGAATGCTATATTGATATATATAAATTCAAGGGTATCTTGGAATATATGGATGGTAAGCGAATAATAAAAGAGGGGATTAAATACAATGTCGTTGTTCAAGATTCGATAAGCGGGTATGATTATGATGCTGATGTTGCTTATTGTGAGCATCAAATGGAACTTCATAACGACCCAGATTATCTAGATGTTCTGGCAGAAGATGGACAGCAGTATATAGACGAAATGGAGCTGCAAAGAGGATATTTTGTTACCGAAGACTTCGAGTATAAAGAAGGATATTTATCTGGGCGAACTAATCGGCAAAAAAAGATACATGGGATTGACGATTAGCTGATATTTACGCTATGCAGTGCATGACGGAAAATTGCTTTTCTGCTGTGAACAATAATATTTTGGTCAGCTTATATAAAATATCTTGTTCGTCGTCACACTGATCAAATTATTGCCTACTATTTTCCACGTGGCTACACGTGGCGTCAATCCCTCTCCGCCATGCACCCCCCCTTGAAACTTGTATAAGTTTCAAGGGGGGGTTTGTACGTGCAAATGTGTAAAAAGGATACTGTATATAACGTTCTTATTTACCACAGTAAAAAATATTTTGTAGAGCAACCAACCTTTCAGCACAAGCCTCTTCTACCAGTATGCCGTTTTCAGTCACACTCTCTGCTTACTTTGGCTTGTATGCCCCTTAATTAGCTGCCAGCTTTGTGCCAAACACCTCAATTTCAGCAAGGCCAACGCAAGTGGTCGTGCCCGACACTTCCTCCACCATAAGCTTTATCCAGTTTGCTTCACGCGCTTCAAAATTAACCACCAACACACTGCCGCTACTTGGCAGCGGCCCCACCTCTACGTGGCTTCCGTTGCTAAAATACAGCTTGCTTTTTATCATTTGGTCGTTTTCATTTGGTCTATCGTACAGCGCAACCCGGCTAATAAGATAGGTGTCTTCCCAATCTAACCGAAGCCAGGCACCCTCTTTTTCACCATCTGTTGCCCACTCGGCAAAGGGGAAACGATTATGGGAAGTTATGCCCAGCTTTGACAAAGAGGTAGAATAGCCGTCCCGTATACCATCGATGGCTTTAATGGCGCTTTGGTCTAGTGCGCTACACCGGTTGCTTTTTTCTGAAGAAGCGGTAACCGTGGCAAAATAAGAAATGCTATTATATTTTCTTGCCCAAAAAACTTCCTCTTTTTTGGCAAAAGCCCCTATATAACCAGAGTATTGAGAGGCATATACCCGCAACGTCTTGTCCTTTAAGTTTTTTGTAAAGGGAACCACCTGCATGGCTGTGGGCACCACAAAGCTTATGCGCTCACCCCAGCCTAGCGTTGTGGCTGTTTGCAAATTTAAGGGCTGTGTAAATGGCACTAGGCCCACAAAATCGAAATTCTTTTCCGGCCACCTATCATCCCCTGCGCAGGAATGGACAATCGCTTCATACACTGTAGGGCAATATTCGGCGTTCTGCTTGCGGATATTGATAATGGCTTCCCCGGCAAACATGCCCAGAATGGCATGGTCTGCATGCAAATCAAACCGCGAAGTGGTGTATATTTCATCTGGCCGCGCGGCGTTTATCGCATGCTGCAAATCTCCCAAAAAGTTTTGGCGGGTGTAACTGGCCTGCGTACCAAACACCCTATAGTGGTAGGCAGGCATTGCGCCATTATAGGTTTTGGTTTGCCCTGCACGAGAGGTGAACACCTGTTTTGGACTGCTTGCCGTATACAACCGGTACAGCATGCTGTCGGTAAATTTTTGCGGGAGATATTGCTCAAGACCTCCATTATCGCCATAATTTAAAAAAAGCAACCTACCTAATGGAAGCCCTAACTTATGCATTGCATCTATGCTTTCTTGCATTCGCTTTCGGCCCATTTCTACACCGTCATAATCTCCCAATGTTGCCACCAGCACATACACGTTGTCTCCCGCATCCACTGCCCTTTTAACCACACCGCCGGTCATCATAACCTCATCATCGGGGTGAGGGGCCAGTACCATAATGGTTCGGTTTTTTGGGCCTGGCTTGGGTTCACATGCGGTTGTGGGCTTGCCACCTGTTCCATTCGGCAAATTCATCCCTTTATCCCCCTACATTTATAGTCAAACCAACCCAAAATCAATACATCTTTACGCCTGTTTTTCGCTCAGCCGCGTTGTCGTCCTTGCTGAACAAAAAACATTCTCGTAAATTATATATCGCTTTTAAATTGGTTCAACTATACCAATGCGCGCTAGCATTGTTGGTGCAAAAAGTCCAAAAACCTATCCACGCCGCCGCCTAGATGCTGCACTTTTGCAGGGCGTTCCCCTTCTGTTTCCGACACATCAAAAAAGTCTCCCGGCAGGGTTTTCTTGGTCATCATAAAGCTGTCACTGCCAAAAAGCCCCTGCCCCAGGCCTAAATACTCATCTCCCCAATAGCAGCAATCTTGCGGTGCGATACCCTGTTCTTGCTCCAGCGTAGATAAAATTCCATCCACATTGTCGCTTTTGTCGGTGGTACCCACTTCCAAATACTTGGCATCGCTGGTAATTTTAAGGGGTACTCCTTTTTTTTGCCCAAGTTCTGCCCCCAGTTGCATCAACTGTTCAAGCTTGCCGTGGTAACCATGTTTTTCAAAGTAGTTATTCAATGTTTGCAGCTCGTTCTGCTGCAAAAATAAATTTTCACCACGGTCAACCTCTACCATCAAATCAATTTTGCAATAGCCGGGGCGAGAAAAAACGATGTCGGTCTGCATTCCATATTCCTTCAAAAGCTGCTTGTGCATCTCGTAGCATACGTCGTGTATCGCCAGCAGCACCTCTTTTTTGGGGATATGGTTTTGATATACAGCGGGTTTCCCCTCTGCATTAAAACGGTAATTATACGCACCACGCCCCAAACCCAAAAACAGGCTTTTAAGTTCCTGCGCTGTAAAATAGCTTTCCAGTTTGCCGCCAGCAATATTTTCGTAGGTGGTGCCGCTAATAATGGCAAGCGGAACACCCTTTTGCAGCAATTTTTTCATTGGCAAAACAGCCTCTTCTACAGGGGCCTTGCGTGACAATACCGCCGTTCCGTCCCAATCAAAAAAAATGGCTTTATATTGTTTCATGGATACTTTCTCCCTTTTTTTGCAGGCTATAGTTTGTGCCGTTTACTGTAAACTGCACTGCCGGGCCCGTTTCTAGCGCTATACTACACCCTTTGGCTGTTACCTTTACCGCCAATTGGCTGCCTTGGTAGTTTATTTTAAAGCTGTAGGCTTGCCATTTAGCTGGCAAGGTGGGGGCAAACTCCAATTTTTTTCCATTTGTGCGCATGCCGGCAAAACCGTTTACCACGGCCTGCCAGGTGCCGGCCATGTTGGCAGCATGAATACCCGCATAAAAATTATTGTGGTAGTCATCTAAATCCATCCGGGCCGATTCCATAAAATATTGATACGCTTCGTTGGGCCGGCCAATTTGGCTTGCCAAAATACCAAAGATACAGGTGGAAAGAGAGGAGTGGTGCAGCGTAACCTTTTGGTAAAAATCATAGTTGCGGGCAATTTCTTCTTGGCTAAAAAGGCTGCTGTGCAAATACATGCCTAAAATAGAATCTGCTTGCTTGGCCATTCTTTGCCGCCAAATAAACAGGGGGTGATAATTTTCGTATAGCAAATGTCGCTTTTCGGGCGGTATTTTCGAGTCATCCCACTCCTTGCGCATCCAAAACCCATCATCCTGCAAAAAAACCTGATGTTCTTCATCGTAAGGCAGGTACATGTTATCCGCCACATTTTGCCATTGTTCTACTTCTGCGGTTTTTAAACCAATTTTATTTTGCAATGCTGCCAAGGCAGCCGGGGCATTTTTAAAAAGCCATTGCACGGCCCGCACCGCTGCGTATAAATTTTGTTGTGCCATTAGGTTAGTGTAAAAATTGTTATCCACAAATGCAGTATATTCGTCTGGGCCGGTTACCGCACAAATGCAGTATTTACCGCCCCGTATTTTCGAAAAAGTGCCAACATCGGCCCACACGCGGGCAGTTTCGCACAAAACTTCTGCTGCTTGCTCCTGCAAAAAGTTGGTGTCGCCAGTTACCGTAACATATTGGTCAAACGCGTAGGCCACATCGGCATTAATGTGGTATTGGGCTGTGCCAAGCGGCAAATAGGTAGAGGCCTCCTGCCCGTTGATGGTGCGCCAGGGGTACAAGGCCCCTTTAGCGTGCCCCAATACCCGGGCACGGGCACGGGCTTCTTCCAGCGTTGCGTACCGATAAGCCAGCAGTGTTTTGGCAATTTCTGGAAAAGTATGCACAAAAACAGGTAGCACATATATTTCGGTATCCCAAAAATAGTGCCCCTCATACCCCTCTCCCGAAAGGCCTTTAGCCCCAAGCCCGGTTTGTCCATCGCGCCCGGCAGCCTGCATAATGTGAAATAGGTTAAAACGCAGCCCCTGCTGCACTGCGTCATCCCCTTCAATTTGTATATCGGCTGTTTGCCAAAATTGCTGCATATATGCTTTTTGGCTTGCCCGGTGCGCTTCATATCCGTCATTCTTAGCCGCTGCAAGCTCTGCAAAAACAAAATCTTCTAATGCCTGTTCATCCATATCCAAGCTGGAGGTATACACGATAAACTTATCTAAAGTTGCTGTATTTCCTGCCGAAAGGTTAAAGGTATACTCTAGGGTGCCTTGCAGTTCATCTGCACAATGTTTTACTGTTGCCCCGCAACTTAAAGCATGCGCACTGCCACAAGCCATAAACAGCCCACTGTTTGCTGTGCGCCCTTTATACAGCAGGCAATCTTCTTTTGCGCTGGTTTGCAATGGTGTTAGTTTACGGCCGTAAGGGCCATAGTCTACCAATGGGTTTGTTTTACGGGTATGGTTCTCCACATCGGCATCTAGCTCAGACACCAAACGAATTTCTTCATCGTGGTTGGGCAGCGTTATTAAAAGGCGCTGCGCCATGCGGTTTTTGTGCGCAAAGCTAACAAGCCTTTCGGTTTCTACCTGCATGGTTTTTCCTTTTGGCGAAACCCACTGTACACTTTTTTTCACTATGCCACCGCGCATATCCAGGGTACGGCAATACTGCTGCACCTTTCCTGTTCGCAAATCAAACAGTTCTTGCCCAATATATATTTGTGTGGTTTTGCAATTTGGCAGGTTTAATAAGCTTTGGCTATTCTCGGGGAACCCAAAATTCCATTCGCCATAGTGGATATGCTCGCTTTCATAAAAACCATTAATAAAGTTTCCTTCCAGCCCCTCATCTACCGAAAAATCATATCCTTCTTGGTGGGTGCCACGCGTGCCAATATACCCATTAGAAAGAGCAAACGTAGTTTCGTTGCGGTAGTTGGTTTCTCTATTAAATTCTGTTTCGGTCACATTCCATGGTTCAATGGGGTATATTGCGGTTTTGCTCATTTGTTTTATTCCTCGTTTTTAGTGTAATGTGTTGTTATCCCTTTACCGCACCCGCCGCCACACCAGATATGATGTATTTTTGCATAAAGATGTAAAAAATAATAAGCGGTGCCACACCAAGCATCATCATGGGGAACATCGCCGTCCAATCGGTAGAAAACTGGCCTATATTGCGCGACACCTCTTGCAAAATAACACCTTTATCCCGCGTTTGCAGCAACAGCAGCGGGGTCATAAATTCGTTCCACACATTCAGGGTGGTAATAATAGCCAGCGTGGCAATAACTGGTTTTAATAAAGGGAATACAATGCGGAAGAATTTACCAGGCACCGAACACCCATCTATCTCAGCCGCTTCCTCCAGCTCTAAAGGAATGGTGGATTCAATAAATTCCTTTAGCAAAAATACCGCTTGTGGAAGATTGACCGCAACGTTTACCAAAATAACCGACAGATGGCTATTCATAAGCCCCAAATTTTTAACAATGCTGTAAAGGCTAATAATGTTCATTTGAAAAGGAACCACCAGGCCCGCCATAAACAGCAAAAACATGCGGGTACCCGCCTTGGTTTTTGTGCGTGCTATAGCATAGCCTGCCATGCCCCCCAAAATAATAATTAGCGCTACCGAAGCCACGGTAATAAATGCCGTGTTAAAAAAAGCCCGGGGGTACTCCATCTTTTCCCAAGCATAGGCATAGTTACCAAAAACAAACGGGCTGGGCAGCCCCAAAGGGTTATTGGTTGCATCTTGCGGTGTTTTAAGGGTGGTAACAATTAAGTAATACACCGGAACAAACCAGATGAGCGCCACCAAAATCATAATACTTTCGGTGATAACCAAAGAGCGACGGTTTCTGTTTTTACCCAAAGTTTTCGTTTTCATGAAATCGCCTCACTCCATTTCCCCATAAGCTTGGTAATTAGCGTGCTAATAAGCATAACCACTATAAAAAAGATAACGCCAAACGCCGCGCCTGTGCTATAAAAGCCTTTTGATACACCCTGGCGCATCATTACTGTCATCACCGTTTCGGTGGCGTCGCCAGGGCCACCCTTTGTCATCGAATAAATAATATCGAAAACCTTCATACCGCCCACAAGGCCGGTAATTACCACAATTTTCACCGATGGCGCCATAAGGGGCAGCGTCACCTTAAAAAAGCGTTTTAGGCCACCTGCGCCATCAATTTCTGCCGCCTCGTACAAATCTTTGGGTATGCTTTGCAGGTTGGCTAAAAATATAACCATGCCCCAGCCTGTCCACTGCCAAATTTGAGAAATTAAAACAGAGAATAGCGCGTTTTTAGGGCCAAAAAAGTTTACGGTGCCAAGCCCTAACTGGTGCAGCAAATTATTAATCAGGCCATAGTCCGACGAGGACATGATATAGCTCCATAAATAGCCCACAATTAGCGCGCTAAATACAGCCGGGAAAAAGAAAACGGCCCGCATCACATTCCGTGTTTTTAATTTTTTATCTAGTATTACCGCCAACGGCAAGCCCAGCAGGGTTTGCATGCCTGTCATAACAAAGGCATAAATAACAGAGTTAAGGATTGCCTTGCGCATGATGGGGGTATTAAAAACCTTAATATAATTTGTAAACCCAACAAAATTAAGGTTGGTAGGGTTCATGTCGGTATAATTGGTAAAGCTATAAAAAAAAGTGAAAACAAAGGGCAAAATGCTAAATATTAAATAAATAACCAAGGCTGGCAAAATAAATAGTAAAAAATATTTACCCAATGTTCCCGGATAAAATTTGCGTGTTTTCTTCATAAGGGCCTCCTGCATAAAGGGTAACGGCAACCGTTAGTAAAGGCCCCAAACCTTATTACAAGTTTGAGGCCTTGGGTATAGATAGGCCTATTTGGCCAGTAGTTCTTCCACTACAACATCCACATTAGCAAGTGTTGTTGCAATATCCTGCTCGCCCATCAAATATTTTTGAAACTCTACACCATAATCTTGATGTGCGCCGCCTGCCGCGCCCCATTCGTCCCAGGGGCAGAAAATATTACCGGCTTTAATAGTGGTTTCTACACCGTTGTAATATTGGGGCAGGCCGGTATCCAGCCCTACCAAATACGAGGAACCACCTTCGTTGTTGGCAACCAAAGCTTTTTGGGCTTCGGGGGTTGCAATTGCCTCCAACACTTTCATTGCGGCTTCTTTTTCTTTAGAATTAGCGTTTACAGCAAAACCGCCGCCTGGGCCACCAATCATCCAGCCATCACTAGGCTGTGTGCCATAAAAAGGCATCATGTCCAGGTTCAAATCTGGGTTTTTGGCCAAAATTGCTTCCAAATCCCATGGGCCAGAGCAGAACATGGCCGCTTTACCCGAGGTAAATTCTTCCATTGCTTGCTCATGGTCAATGCCGGTCATATCTTGGGTGTAAACCCCTTCGGTAATCATCTCCGACCATTTCTCGATGTAGGTGTTCCATGTGCCGTTAAGCGCTGTTTCTCCATTGCGGTATTTTTCGCCAAAGCCTTTGCCTTCCGGGGCAGTAAGGTACTCGGCCGTTACAAACGCCATCGAGTTTTTTAGCATTGGCTCCCAAGATTTAAGGCCCGCTGCCAAAGGCTTAATGCCAATACCTTCGAATTTTTTGCACACTGCAATATATTCGTCAAATGTTTTGGGCAGTTCAATATTGTTTTCTGTAAACAAATCTTTGTTATACCAAATGCCTTCAAACCAGCTTACCCCGGGCAGCGCATACACACTGCCCTCGTAGGTAAATATTGCGTTGCCTGCATCCGAAAACTTTTCAGACAATACGGTAACATCTTCTAAATAGCCTAAGCGTGCATGCTTTAAAGCCGAGTTGGCCGCTTCTACAATAATATCCGGGCCTTCGCCGGCTGCCAGTTGGGTGTCTACAATTGTTGCATAGTTGGTATTGTCAATAAATTGGTATTCCACTTTCACATCTGGCACAGCGGTTTCTAAATAGGCAAGCAAATCGGCCATGGTTTCTTCGCTATTCCAGTATGTCATGCGTACGGTTACTTTGTCTCCACTTGCCGGGGTGCTGGTTTTTGCCGATGCGGTAGAGCCGGCCGGAGCGCTGGAAGGTGTGCTTCCACACGCTGCCAAAACCCCAACCATTAGTGTTGCGCCAAGTAACAAACTAACTAGTTTTTTCATTTTACATCCTCCTTGTTGTTTAGGCGTTGGTCTTATCTTTATCATACAAGCAGATGGTTGTATATGAAATAATACAATTTTTGGATTCCTTGCACATTTTTTAGAAAAGGCGAATGTGTTGTTACACATCCGCCTCAGCCTGTCAAAAAAAAGTAAACAACCACTTTTTTGGCAGGCTGACAGCAATATTTTGAGGGTAGCGAATATTTTGATAAAATCCCCTATTCTCGTCAAAATATTGATTATTAAAAATGGGGAAGAGGGCTACCGCCCCACTTCCCCAATCCCCATTCCCCGCTTTTAAGGGCAGAACGGAAATTCTTTGACAGCCCAAGGCGAATGTGTTGTTACACATCCGCCTTTTCTTTATTTAATTTAATTTTAAACCAGGTAAATCCTCTGTCGTCTACACCGGCCGCAACACCACTGCCCTTGCCATAATATAAATCTATCCGCTGCTGAATATTGTAAATACCGTATCCTTTACCAGGTTTATTCAGTATTGCGTCAATTCTGGCGGTATCCAGCCGGGTTCCATTATTCAGTATTTCAAACACCAAAAATTCTTGCTGAACAGAAAAATTCACTTCCAGCTGCCCTTGTCCTTTTGTTCCTTCGTAATAGGCCAGCCCATGCAGTATTGCGTTTTCTACAAAGGGTTGCAACATAAAATTAAGCATGGGGGTTTCTAAATACTCTTGTTGCAAGTTTAGCACCACTTCAAAACTGTTTTTATGCATAATTTGTTGTAGTTCAATATACGTTTTTATGTTCTCCATTTCGTTGCGAACGGTGGTTATTTGCTTACCGTTATTTAAGCTGGTGCGGTAAAACTTTGCTATTAAACCCGCAATGTGCGCCATTTCCTCATCATCTTTGTAAATGGCGCGCCACTTTAAGCTAGAAAGACAATTGTATAAAAAGTGGGGGTTAATCATGGCTTGCAGGGCCTTCAGCTCGGTTGTTTTTTTATCTATTTCCATTTTATACACACGGTCTATCATGGTTTGCAACTGCCCAGCCATGGTGGCAAAGCTGTTGGTTACCACACCTATCTCATCGGTGTCTTCGGTGTGCTGCACCAAGGTAAAATTACCGCCCGCCACCTGCTCTGCCGATGTTTTTAGCGACATAATTCTGCCACTTAGCAATTTTGAAAGCCAGCTTATTAACCCCAGCACCAAAACAAGGCACAGCCCCACCGCAATTAAGGTGGAGCGAATGATGGGCGTAAGCTGCTGTGTAACCGCGGCTTTGTCTACATAATAATACACTTTCCAGCCAGATACAGTCAGTTCTCCCTCTTCAAAAAAAGCCAGTTCTTCCGCTTTATTTTCATCCGTTTTGCCGGTGATATAGTCTACCGCCAAGCTATCTAAAGTGTGGTTGCCAGAGTTTTTTTGGTAAACAATTCTACTATTCTGGTCCGCCAGCATCACACCATTGTTCATATATTTCATAGATTCTACCGGTTCTAAAAGCAAACTTAAATAAATCTCGGCACGTAATATCCCTATCATGCGGCTGCTGGTTCCGGTATCCAGCACCGTGCGGGTGGCAAACAGCCGCCCCTTTTCAAAGCTCCACACCGTATTAAAGTTTTTTTGATGGCTTATATACCAGTCCTCCTCGGCAAAGTCTGCATCTGGTTTTAAAAAAGGCCCAATAGAATGCCCAACATTTGGCGAGTAAATGTTCATGTTGCTAATGTAAGAGTCGCTGGCAACAAAATACCACAGCATGGGCTCCACATTTTGGTTTAGCTGCCGGGCCAGCTGCACAGGGTTTTTGGCTGCAATTTCTAGAGCCCTGCGAAAATTTAAGTTGTACGCAAGATATTTTGTGTAATCCACCTCTTTTTGCAAGCGGGTATCCATCTCGGAAATTAGGCGGGCCAGGTTGCTTTGCGTTGTAGATAATGTTTGCGCCTGTATATTTCGGTGTGCCTGGTTATAAGAAAAAACGCCCAGCACCAAAATAGGGATGCACACCAAAACACTAAAGCTGATAACCAGCTTTTTTCGAATAGACGCTTTGCCTAAAAACCAATATAATAATCCCTTCATGCTTGGTTCTCCCTGTATTTTGTGGGGGTTATTCCATACATATTTTTAAACAGGCGGTTAAAGTAAGAGGGGTTTGCGTATCCACATAGCCGGGCAATATCTGCTATTTTCATTCTGCTGTCGCTCAACAAATCTTTTGCTTTGGCCATTCGGTAATCGGCCAGTTGTTTAATAATGTTTGTGCCTGTTTCTTGCTTGTACAAATAACTTAAGTAAGAAGGAGAAAGATGCACCTTTTCGGCAATGTATTCCAGGCTGATATCTTTACTGTACTCGCGCTCGATAATTTGCATTACATTGTGCGCAACGCCTGCCCCATCCATAGCCTCGCTATTCTCCATCACCTCTGCCATAATCTCTCGAAATAAAGAGGACAGTTCTTGCAACCCGCCGCTTTGCACCACTTGCTCAATTCGTTTTTGAATCAGTGCATTATCGTAAATACCCTGCGCCTGGTAAAGGCGGGTCACCAAATCATAAAAAATATGGTGCATATACACAAGGCTAATCGCTTTTTCGTTGTGCAGGCTGGCTACCAAACGCTGAATGCGCAACGCTGTTTCGTCCATGTCCTTATGCGCAATTGCCTCCACAATTATTTTTCGGCATTCCTCAATATTCTCCGCATAATAATTGTTGTTTTCAGCCATTTTTTCTGCAAACAAAACACCCGCGTCCCCCTCAAAAATACCTGCGCGAAGCTTGTTTAAAAGGGCCGCTTGTGCGGCCAAGTTTTCTACGCCTTCAAATTCTTTCCCTATTAAAATAGAGTTATACTCTTCTAATACCTGGTGTATATCTCTTCGCAATTTTTGCGCAAAGTTTTCTAAAACATCCTCCCCCAGTTTGCGGTTTCCGTAAAAAACAAGGTAGGCCGCATTGGGGTATGTGTTAATGTAATTAAAAGCCACCGGGGCATGTGTTTGCACCAAACGCAAAAACTCGTTTTCTTTAACCAGAAACATGCTATTTCTAGTTTCGATGTTGAACAGTACAAACCATCTCCCTGGCAAAATGTTGTTTCCTTTAGGCAAGGAAGCCCCCCCAAACCTTGCGCCAGTAAGTAATTGATACAGAATTTGTTGTTGATCGGCCTTTTTTCGTTCTTTTTCTTGCTTTTGCTGTAATTGCTGCTTTTCACATTCGTTAATAACACCTTGCATCACTCGCACAAACTCATCCACCTCAATGGGTTTAAGCAAATAGTTTACAACATTAGCCTCTAAGGCCATCTTCGCATATTCAAATTCTCCATAAGAACTAAAAATAATAATTTTAATTAATGGGTTATAGCCAAATACTTCCTTTGCCAGTTCAAGGCCATCCATATAGGGCATTTTTATATCTGTCAGCAAAATATCTACAGGCCGAGAGCGAATATATTCAAGCGCATCTTTTCCATTCGCTGCTTCCATTACCTTTAGTGGCAATTTATACTTTTCTATTAAAAAGCGAATACCTGTGCGCTCATTGCTCTCATCATCAACCAACAATATGGTAAGCAAAAAAGCCCTCCTTTTTTTTACTGCAATTATTTACCACTTGATTATATAGACAGAAAAAGAAACATGCAAATAGTAACCAAAGGTATTGTAAAGGCTGCAAGCAGCCAGCTATTGGCTAATATTTCTATAAAATTCTTTTTGCAACAACAAAAATAAAACAACAAAACTTACAGTGTTTTGCCAGCCAACTTTAAAAGTTGCCGGCAAAAAAGCACCTTACCTACCAAATATTTCACATCCCTATGAAGTATAACCCTGCCGTTATACTTTTTTACAAAAATTTTTATATTTTTTCTATTTGCTATGTTATCGTGATGGTTTTATTCTGCCATGGTGCTGTGCAATGATAACAACGAGCTGATGGGCGAGCGGTTATTCCTTGCAGCCTTAATACTAGGGTTCATCGGGTTGTTTGCCTTCCTGTTTTTTGAAGGATATGTAAAAACCTCAAAAATACATCAAAGTTCATACTCACTCTACATCCTTTTTTCTATTGGTATCCTATCTATGGCATGGTATAATTATGAACAAAAGGTGCCACTAAAAAACAACCACCAATCTAAAAAATAGGAGGCGTAAAATCTTATGAAAGAGTATTCTATTCAAACCGTTCAAATCCCAAACGGTGAAACCATCGCCTACCGCAAGGCAGGCAATGGCAAAAAAAACGTGCTGCTGGTGCATGGCAACATGTCTAGCTCGGTGCATTGGCAAACCACCATGGAGGCATTGGAAAACGATTTTACCATGTTTGCCCCCGACATGCGCGGTTTTGGCGACAGCAGCTACAACCACACCTTTAATTCTTTGCACGAGCTGGCGCAAGACCTTGAAGCTTTTGCCGACGCCGTAGGCCTTGAGAAATTTGCAGCAGTTGGCTGGAGCACCGGCGGCGGTGTGGTGATGGAATTAGCTGCCGATTGGCCTGATCGGGTAGAAAAAATCATTCTTTTAGAATCTGTGCCTCCCACCGGATACCCTATTTTTAAAAAAGACGAAAATGGCCAACCTATTTTAACCGAACTTTTAAAAACCAAAGAAGAAATTGCAGCCGACCCCATTCAGGTAGTTCCTGCGCTAAACGCCTATGCCAGCGGCAACCGCGAAACCATGCGCGCCATCTGGGATGCCGTCATCTACAATATGAACCAGCCCCCCACAGCCGATTATGAGCGTTACCTGGATGCCATTATGCAGCAGCGTAACCTTGTGGATATCGACTACTCTCTACTTACTTTTAACATGACAGATACCCCCACCGGCTCGGCCGCCGGCAGTGGCCGCCTTGCGGCCATTCAGTGCCCCGTGGTTATTTTGCAGGGCGAAAAAGACATGGTGGTGCCACTACCCTGGGCGCAGGGCACCCTGGCCGCCTTTGGCAATAAGGCCACCATGCACACCTTCCCAAACAGCGGGCATTCTCCCCTTACCGATGAACCGGATGTGTTTATAACCAAATTAAAAGAAGTGCTAGCATAAACCCACAAGTGTCATTTGCATAGTAAAACCCACCGCAAAGAAGTTACTTTGCGGTGGGTTTTTTTATAAAAATATATTTTAAATAACTTCCGTATGCTTCATCACAAACCCAAGCAGGGCACTTTCCAGTTCCTTCGGTTTTTCAAAAATGCCCACGTGGCCACAATGCGGTAGTGTAATATACTCCGCACCCGGAATATGATCGGCCATTATTTGTGAAAACTTGGGCGGTTTCAAAATATCTTCTTCGCCGCATAGCACCAGCGCAGGGCATTGTATTTTGTGCAATTCCTCTGTCATGGTCACATCGTTCAAAAAGGTATCGTACAAAATTTTCTGCCCCATCAAATATTCCGGTGGCATTGCTTTGGTTGCTTTGGCTCTTTCTGCCAACATTTTTTGGTTTTTCTTTATAAAGTCGCCGCCATAAATACTGGGCATCATGCCTTTAAAGAAGATCTCCCCATCGCCAATATCGCACAGCAGCTTCCAGCTTTCTACAAAACTGGTTAGCACGGGGTCAAGTTCACTCACCGAATCGATAAGGCTAATGGAATGTACCATCTCTGGGTGGTTAATGGCAAACCGCATAGCCACTTCGCCCCCATACGATGTGCCAATGATGTGCACCGGCCCGGTGCCCAAATGCTTAAACAGGGCTTTTGCCTCGGCGGCATGTTGGGCAAAAGAGTAAGGCCCCTCTGGCTTGGAAGACATCAGCTGCCCCTTAAAATCGTGCAGCACTACCCGATATCCCAGTTTTTCAAAAACGGGCCACAAATACTGCCAACTGCTTACCGAAGCCATTACGCCATTAAAAAAAGCAACCGTGTGGAAGGCATCTTCCCTGCCCTTCACTTCATAATACAGCTCCAAGCCATCGTGTTTAAATACCGGCATTCCATCACTTCCCTTTCTATAAAATTATAGGTTTTAAAGTTTTACCTAAGGGGCATTTCAAAATATCAAGTAAGCGCTGTAAACAAAAAGCCAAATAAGCGCTAAACTTTTTTTGCCCGCTGTGCTTTCAGTGCCTCGGTTAACAGCGGCACAATTTTGCAGGCATCGCCCACAACACCATAATCGGCCACCTCAAAAATGGGGGCGGTGGCGTCTTTGTTAATGGCCACAATCACATCGCTGTCTTCCATGCCTGCCAAATGCTGAATAGCACCCGAAATACCACAGGCGATATACAGGTTGGGCCGCACAGTTTTGCCGGTTTGCCCCACCTGCCTTTCTTTGGGCTGCCAACCCGCATCTACCGAGGCACGGCTTGCCGCCACCGTGCCACCCAGTACCTCGGCCAATGCTTCCAGCGCTTCAAAGTTTTTGGGGCAACCCATGCCACGGCCGCCGCTTACCAAAACTTTGGCGTCCATAATATCCATCTTTTCGCTAACCTTTTTCACCACTTCTAAAATTTCCACGTTCATGGCGCTGGCAAGGTTTGCCACCTCCACTTTGTCCACCGGGCACTCTGCGCCCTCTATGGGGGCAATGCGCTGCATTACCCCGGGGCGCACAGTGGCCATTTGTGGCCTGTGGTTTGGGCATAAAATGGTGGCCATAATGTTGCCGCCAAAAGCAGGGCGGGTCATCATTAAATTGCCCGTCTCGTCCTGAATTTCCAATTTGGTACAATCGGCCGTTAGGCCGGTGTGCGCCCGGGCCGAAACACGGGGGGCTAAATCTCGGCCAATGGCTGTGGCACCAAACATCACAATCTCGGGGTTATATTGGCTTACCACTTGGTAAAGGGCCTTGGTGTAAGGTTCTGTCATATAGGTTTCCAGCGCCTTGTCATCCACCAAAACCACCCTGTTGGCACCATATTGTGCCAGCTTTTTGCACAGTGCTTGCACACCGCTACCCAGCAGCACCGCGCTTACATTGCCACCCCGCACAGCTGCAAGTTCTTTGGCTTTGCCCAGCAATTCAAATACCACACCAGCAATTTTGCCGTCTACCTGCTCGGCAAAAACAAAAATATCTTTATAGTTGCTTTTCTCCATCGTGTCCACCTCCTTATATCAAAAATTTTTCTTCCAGTTTTTCCACAATCCAATCGGCTGCTTCCTCGCCCTCCATGCTTACCACAGTGCCTGCGCCTTTTAGCTCTTTAGCAAAAGACTTAAACACCCGGGTAGGCGAGCCCTTTAAGCCAATGTTCTCGTCTGCCACATCCAAATCGGCGCGGGTCAGGTTTTTCACTTGCTGCTTTTGGTAAGCACGAAACACGCCGCCCGGCGTCATATAACGGGGCTGAGCAAGCTCGCTTAATGCTGTAACAAGGCAGGGCAGCGGGGCTTTAATAATGTGGTAGCGGTCTTCAAACTGCCGCTTCACCGTCACGCTCTTGCCATCCGTTTCCATTTCTTCGGCATAGCTAATGTTGGCAAGGCCCAAGTGCTCGGCAATTTGCGGGCCCACCTGGGCAGTGTCGCCATCAATGGCTTGCCGGCCGGTAATAATCAAATCGTACGGCAGGGTTTTAATGGCCGAGGCCAATGTGGAACTGGTGGCCCAGGTATCGGCGCCACCAAAGGCGCGGTCGGTTACCAAAACCGCTTCATCGGCCCCCATGGCCAGCGCTTCACGCAGGGCATCGTCGGCCTGTAGCGGCCCCATGCTAATTACCGTTACATGGGCACCGTTTTTGTCTTTCATGCGCAGGGCAGCCTCCAGCCCGGCCTTGTCGTCGGGGTTGATAATACTGGGAATCCCCTCACGGATCAGCGTGCCGGTTTCCGGGTTCAGCCGAACTTCGGTGGTGTCGGGCACCTGCTTAATGCATACAATGATATTCAATGCTGTTCCCCTCCTTTATTTTAGCACAGCGCCAGCAATAACCATGCGCTGCACTTCGCTGGTGCCTTCATATATCTCGGTAATCTTGGCATCACGCATCATGCGCTCTACCGGGTAATCGCGGGTATAGCCATAACCGCCAAACAATTGCACGCACTGGGTGGTTACTTCCATGGCTGTTTCGGCGGCAAACAATTTGGCCATGGCGGCTTCTTCGCTAAAAGGCGCACCGCTATCTTTGGCCAGGGCCGCTTTGTATACCAAAAGGCGGGTCGCTTCAATTTTCACCTTCATATCTGCCAAACGAAACTGCGTATTTTGAAACTTTGCAAGGGAACGCCCAAACTGCTTGCGCTCTTTTACATACGTCACGGTTTCATCAAAAGCGCCCTGTGCAATGCCCAGCGCCTGGGCGGCAATGCCAATGCGCCCGCCGTCCAGCGTGCCCATGGCAACCGAAAAGCCTTTGCCCTCTTTGCCCAGCAGGTTTTCTTTGGGCACCCTGCAATTTTCAAACACAAGCTCTGTGGTGGCGCTGCCCCTAATGCCCATTTTTTTCTCTTTGTTGCCAACCGAAAACCCCTCAAACTCTTTTTCTACAATAAAAGCCGAAATGCCCCGGGTTCCTTGGCTTTTGTCTGTCATGGCAAAAATGATATAAATATCGGCCTCGCCGCCGTTGGTAATAAATATTTTGCTGCCGTTTAAAACATAATGGTCGCCGTTTAGCACGGCTTTGGTTTGCTGGCCTGCCGCATCTGTGCCGGCATTCGGCTCTGTTAGGCCAAAAGCACCCAGCTTTTCGCCTTTTGCCAGCGGCACCAAATACTTTTGCTTCTGCTCTTCGGTGCCATATTTGTTAATGGGCTCGGCACCAAGGCTGGTGTGGGCACTTACAATTACGCCGGTGGTGGCACACACACGGCTCATTTCTTCCACACACAACACATAGCTTAATGTGTCACATCCCTGCCCGCCATACGCTGGCAAAAACGGAATACCCAAAAAGCCGCTATTCTTCATTTTTTCAACCGTTTCGCGCGGGAAGCGCTCATTTTCATCCACTTCTTGTGCCAAGGGCTTTACTTCGGCCTCGGCAAAGCAGCGAAAAAGCCCGCGCACCATCTGCTGCTCTTTGCTCAGTGCAAAATCCATATTATCCTCCCTTTTTTAAGCCTTTGCTTTGGTGGGCATAATGGTAGCCACACCCTCAATCACGGTTTCTCCGTGTTGGTTGGTGCAAATAGTAGAAAGTTTACAGATATTCTTTTCGGTATTCACCTGTGTTACCGTTGCCGTGGCACGCACTGTGTCGCCAAAATATACGGGTTTTGTAAACTTTAGCTCTTGCCCCAAATAAATGCTGCCGGGGCCGGGCAAATGGGTACCCAACACAGCCGAAATAAGCCCTGCCGAAAGCATGCCATGGGCCACACGCTGTTTAAAAATACCCTTTTTTGCCTCCACGCTATTCACGTGGGCGGGGTTTAAATCGCCAGTAATACCCGCATACAGGTAAACATCACTTTCCGAAATGGTCTTTTCTACATAGGCGCTGTCACCCACTGCTAGTTCCAAAATCGTCTTTCCTTCCATTACAATCATCCTTTCCAAAAATTATATTTTTCCTAAAACCCTGTTTATAATACTTTGTTTGTAGATTAACAAACAAACTTATTTTTATAAAAGGGCGGGCTGTAGGCTCCCGCCCTTTTTGCCATTAGGCGCTAAGCATTTACCATATGCCCCAGCTAAGCGCCTTGCTAATTACACTTTTTTAAAATAACCGCCGTACCCATGCCACCGCCAATGCACAGGCTAGCAAGGCCAAGCGTTTTGCCCTTTGCCTGCATTAGGTGGGCCAAGGTTACCATAATGCGCGCGCCCGAAGCCCCCACCGGATGCCCCAGCGCAATAGCACCGCCATTTACATTGGTGCGGTCCATAATTTCGCTTTGCTCCATGCCGTGCTCGCTGGCAAGCTCTGCCACTACGCCAAGGCTTTGCGCGGCAAACGCCTCATTCAGCTCAATCAGGTCAATATCGGCCAGCTTGTAGCCGCCCATTGCCAATGCATTGCGCACGGCAGGCACAGGGCCAAGGCCCATTACGGCGGGGTCTACCCCGCCCTGGCCAAAAGCCACTAGCTCGGCAATTGGTTGTAAGCCATATTTTTTCACGGCCTCTTCGCTGGCTACCAGCATAAATGCCGCGCCATCGTTAATGCCCGAGGCATTGCCCGCGGTTACGGTGCCCTCTTTTTTAAAGGCCGGGCGCAAGCTTGCCAGCTTTTCCAGCGATGTTTTTCGGTTGATATACTCGTCTTCTGCCACCACAACATCTTCTTTGCGGCCTTTCACGGTTATGGGCACAATTTCATTTTTAAACGCGCCTGCATCCTGGGCCGCAATTGCTTTTTGCTGCGATTGAATGGCAAACTCATCCTGTGCCTCGCGTGTAATGCCATACCGTTCGGCCACATTTTCGGCGGTAACGCCCATGTGGTAACCATGAAAAGCATCCGTCAGGGCGTCATACACCATATGGTCTACAATTTCTTTGTTGCCCATGCGCAAACCCTGGCGTGCTTCAGGAATTAAGTAAGGCGCCATGCTCATGTTTTCCATGCCGCCTGCCACAAATACCTCGCCCAGCCCTGCTTTAATGGCGGCGGCAGCATTCATTACGGCTTTCATGCCGCTGCCGCAGGCAATGTTTAACGAGTATGCGGGCACCTCTTGCGGAATGCCCGCCTGCATAGCCGCCTGCCGTGCAGGCCCTTGGCCAAGGCCAGCGGGCAAAATGTTGCCGCAAATTACCTCGGTTAGCTCCCCAACCGGAACACCCGTTTCGGCCAATACATTTTTTATCACTTGGGCAGCCAGCTTTGGCGCTGCCACAGTGGATAGCGCACCGTTAAAGCTACCAACCGGGCTACGTTTTGCGCTTGCAATATACACCTTTTTCATAACAACTCTCCTTCAAATGGCAAAACAAATTGTATTTAAAGTCTGTTTCAGTTAAAATAAGTTTAAGCTTAAATAAATGGGAATAAGAGGAAATATTATGCCAACCCAAACGTTTTTTAATTTAACAAAAGAAAAGCAGGAACGAATTTTAAATGCGGGTATTAAAGAATTTGGCAAGCGAAACGTGAAGGAAGCGAATCTTTCCAACATCATTAGTGATGCAGACATTTCGCGCGGCAGTTGGTACCAATACTTTGAAAATAAAGACGACATGTATGTGTATATTTTTGATACCTTGCGTGCCGAACGTGCCGATTATGTAAAACCGGCCTATTCGCTGTATAAAAAGGCTCCATTCATCGATTTTTTTAAAGACTTTTACCTGCGCGACAGCGAATACCTGCTTTTGCACCCGGCCCACATTGAACTTGGAAAACAACTATACAGCCATGCCCATGGGGTTTCTCACAGGCTTATTCAGCGCATACAAACCCAATACCGCGAAACTTTTCTTGTCGGTATCGAGTTTGACAAAGAACGAGGCCATATTTCCCAAAATATCGATTCTTCGACCTTAGCCGATTTGTGCGTGCACTTTGTTACCGACGTGTTTATCTTCCAAAGTATCTCTAACCAAATTTCGCTTAACAACCTGCGCGGTTATATAGAAAAAATGCTCTATATTATTCAAAATGGCATAAACCCTTAAAAAACAAAAGAATATTGCGTTGCAGCCACACCGGCTGCAACGCTTTTGTTTTTTATAACCGCATGCCGCCGTTTACACTTAACACGTGGCCGGTTACATAGCTGGCCTCGTTGCTGGCCAAAAATAGCGCAGCGTTGGCAATTTCTTCCGGCTGGCCCAAGCGGCCCAGCATGGTCATAGAGGCAAATTTATCCAATAGTTCTTGGGGTACTGTTTTTAAAATATCCGTCATTACATAGCCCGGGGCAATGGCATTGCAACGCACATTGGCACCTTTGCGTGCAAATTCTTTGGCCCAGGTTTTGGCCATACCAATTACGCCCGCTTTGGTGGCAGCATAGTTGGTTTGCCCAATATTGCCATATTCGCCCACTACCGAAGAAATATTGATGATGGAACCATAGTTGTTTTCCATCATAACAGGGCCTGCAAACCGGGTTACATTAAACACACCCTTTAAGTTTACCGCAACCACAGCGTCCCACATATCGTCGGTCATCTTTTGCACCAGCGCATCGCGGGTAATGCCGGCGTTGTTTACCAAAATATCCAGCTTACCATATTTTGCCACAATGCTCTTCACCACTTCTTCGCAGTTGGCCACATCAGTTACATTCAGCTGCATGTACTCCACGTTCTCGGCTTCAAAATTTGGCGGGTTCATGTCGCCCGCAATTACTTTGGCGCCTTCTTTGGCAAATAGTTTGCAGCATTCTGCGCCAATGCCGGCGCTGCCACCCGTTACAAGGGCAACTTTCCCTTCTAAACGTCCACCCATACATTCATACCTCCATTTAAAATAATTCAAAATAATTTATAATACTTCCATATTTGTTTTGCTATTTATAAACCCTAAAACAATTGATGTGAACTCGGCCGGTTTTTCGTACATTACAGCGTGGCCTGCCGCGGGTATAAGCACATGGGCCGCTTTATGAATGGCTGCCGCAATTTCCCTTTGTTGGTACACCGGGGTTACAAAATCCAGCTCTGAAGAAATAACCAGCGTTTGCGCCGTTATTTTGCCAAGGTTTTGGCGTTCATCGTGCGCCTCTGCCGAGCGGGTAAGCCGCCCAAATGCGTCATATATCTCTGGCGTAAAGGCCTTTACAAACAGTTCTTCCCGGGCGCTGGCCCACTCGTAGTTTTCCTCGTAAAACTGGGGCGAATACACGATGGGAATGCAGGTTTTAAAAAAGTGGTGCCCGTTATGGCTTTCGTACGCAAATTCCCACGAATGGCCAATGTCTTTCAGCCATTTAGAAGTGTAGGCCGCCGTGTTGGCAAGCACCAGCTTTTCTACCTTTGCGGGGTGTGCCGCCGCAAACCGCATAGCCACTTCGCCGCCATAGCTAATCCCCATCAGGTTCACCTTAGAAATACCCAGGTGGGCAAGCAGCGCCAGCAGCAGCTCTGCCTGAACCGCCTGCGTATACTCCTTGTCCATCTTTTCTGTTTTGCCTTGGTCCAGCAAATCTAGCAAAATTAAGCGGTTGTGCTGTGCAAAAGCAGGCCGAAACGCCGCCCACGATGCGCAGGACATAAAAATGCCGTTAAGCACTACTAACGGCGCGCCTTCACCATGGCTTTCATAATAAATTTCCTTGCCCTCAAAAACAAAAGAAGCCATCACGCCATCTCCTTTTATTGTACGTAGCTTCAGGGTGTATTCGGATTTTTAGAACCAATACTCCAGTTTTTTAGCCTCTTCCCGCAGTTCATTGCGAAACTTGGGGTGAGCAATGCTAATCAGCAATTCGGCACGCTCGCGCACACAGGTGCCACGCAGGTTTACTGCGCCAAACTCGGTTACTACCCAGTCTACATCGTTGCGGCTTAGCGATACCGCCGCGCCTGGGCGTAATGTGGGCACAATTTTAGAAACTTCTTCCCGCTCGCCTGTTTCGTGGTTTTTAACCATGGCTGTGGAGTACAGCGCAATAATAGAGCGACCATTTTTGCTGTTTTGGGCGCCAATGGCGGTATCGCTTTGGCCGCCCGTGCCCGAAATTTGCAGGTTGCCTATACTCTCGCTGCAGCACTGTCCGGTCAAATCCACCTCTACCGAGGTATTAATGCTCACCTGGTTATCGTTGCCACAAATTACATTGGGGTCATTCACCCAGCTTCCTTGCTTGGTCAAAATATCAGGGTTATTGTCCATAAATTCATACATTTCTTGGTTGCCCAGCGCAAACGCACACACCACTTTTCCGGTATCCATTTGCTTTTTGCTGCCGTTTACGGCCCCCAACTTCATCAGCTTCATAATGCCTGTGGTCATCATCTCGGTATGGATGCCCAAATCTTTTTTATGGGCCAAAAACTCGCACACGGCATTGGGTATACCCCCAATACCAACCTGAATACAGTCACCATCGTTAATTAGCTCGGCAATGTACTGGCCAATCTCCCGGTCTTTGTCGTTGGGGATAACGTCCGGAATAGTGGGCAGAAAATAGTCACACTCAATCACATGGTCTATTTCATCCCACTCTAAATAGTTTTCGCCATGGCAATAGGGAATATTGGGGCTAATTTCCAAAATTACAATATCTGCCTTTTTGGCAATCTCTTCCTCGTACACATTTCCGCAGCTAAACCGCACACGGCCGTTTTCATCTGGCATAGAAGCCGAGCTGATAAAGATATTGGTTTTTTTATGAAAGTTGCGCTTGTACCCAGAAAAATGCAGGTTGTTGGGAATAAACGAAACACGCCCTGTTTTGTTTAGCTTGCGAAGCGTGGGCGAATAAAACCAGGACTCCAGCTTAAACGCCTTTTCTAAATATTTTTCCGAAAGATACTCCCCCGGTGCAGTGTTTAGGCAGCTTGTCACGGTCACGTCGGTCACTCTATCTGCAATGGTGTGCAGCTTGCCTAAAAATTCAAGCGGCTCGGCCCCGGCCATGCCCACCGTAATGTTATCGTCGCTTTTTACAAGTGCCAAGGCTTGCTCTACTGTAATTTTTTTTGCGGTGTAGTCAAACATCTATTCATTCCTCCATTCTATGGCTCTATCAATATGAATCTTGCGTCATGTTGTTATTAAGCAGGCGGCGCACAATACTAGCCTTTGCCCCAGCGCACACAGGTAGATGCCCACACATACCCAATACCTGCGGCAACCATGTTCACCAGCGTTCCGTCTTTTATTTTGCCCTGCTCTAACCCCAAGCACAACGATAAAATCTGGTCAATTTGCCCTACGTGGCCATAGTCTTCTAAATAAGTGGTTTGCTCTGGCGTAAGGCCAAGCTCTGCCACCATGTGCACGTGCTGGCTGCGCTTAAAATGCAAAATGGCAAGGTACCCAATGTCTTTGCGGGTTAGCCCACCGCTTTTGCGCAGGCTTTCGTCAATGCAGTGGTACCAGTTGGGCACACTCACTTCGTTCAGGCGGTCCTTCATGCGCTGGGCGTCCATCAACCGCAAAGATTTATACCCTTCCGCAATGTTATCCTTGGTAAAAGGTTTGTTAATGCCGCCAATTTCCACACCTGCTGCGCGGGCCAGGCTGCCATCGCCCATAATGTGGCTGCCCAGCACCAGGTTTTGCTGCATGCCTTTGCGCAAAATTAAGGCACCACCACCTGCTGCCAGGTTATACATCATGCTCATATTTTTATCGGTGTAATCCACAAAATCGCCGTTGCGGTAACCGCCGGCAATTAAAATGGTGTCAATTTCATCATCGGCCAGCAGCATATCCTTGGCCATTTTTATGGCAGTGCAGGTTGTGCAGCAGCGGTTGGCAATATCAATGCCCCAGGCGTTTACCGCGCCAATTTTATCTTGAATATACAAGGCGGAGGTGGTAAGAGGGTATTCCTTCCACTCTTCGCCCACACACAAAATCACATCAATTTCTTTGGGGTGCAGCCCGGTGCGGCGCAAAGCGTCTTGTGCAGCACGCACCCCCATTTCTTGGGTGCCATCATCTGGCCCGGGTATTGTTTTTTTTACAATGCCTAGTTTTTCTACAATCGCTTCTTCGGCCCACATGCCGCCGGTTGCCGCAGCAATTTCGGCTGCTGTCATATAATGTTCTGGCAAATATAACCCATATCCCAAAATTCCCACAGTTTGCTTGCTCAAAACAGTTGCCCCTTTCTTTATTGCAAAAGTATAAACTGCCAAAACTGGCAGCAATAGTGAATCCTTTGTCATACTTAATCATGACAATATTGTCACATTGCGACACCAGTATATCAGATGCGGTTTTCCGTTTCAACAAAATATGCAAAAAACGTGATTATGAACAATTCAAATCCAAAAATTTCGTCATTTTATCTGTTGAAACCGCCACTTAAGCTTGCTATAATAAACGCATATGAATCGGCGTTCACAGTTGTAGCAGGGCAGAACCCGCTATGCGGCACCGTCTACACACGCACTATAAGTGACAATATTGTCACTTCAATAGGTGATGTTAGCGTCATACGGCGCGCCGCAAAACACAACCGCCAAACGGAGGGATTGCTATGGGTAACGAACTGGGCACTATTTTACAATTGTTTTTACGCAGCCTGGAAACAGGCAGCGTATATGCCCTGGCGGCACTGGGCATTATCATTATCTATCGCACCAGCAACATCACGCACTTTGCGCAAGGCTCTATGGGTATGTTTAACACTTATATTGTTACGTACCTGTTCACCTCTTTTTCCATGCCGCTTTGGGCTTCTACTTTGTGCGGCATTGCCGCCGCCGTGTTAATAGGCTTTGTGGTAGACCTTCTCGTCATTCGCCACACCAAAAAAATCTCGCCGGTGGCAAAGCAAATCATCACGCTGGGGCTCATCATGGTTTTCCTCGGTCTGTCGCCCATGCTTTTCGGGGTCGATCCTCTTTTGCTGCCCCGTTTCATCCAAAGTGGTGATATCAGCATTGGTGGCGCCGCCATTTCCTACAACGCAATCCTAAATATCTGCACCGGCCTTGTGTTGATGATTGTATTGTTTTATGTGCTGCAAAAAACCAAAATGGGCCTTGCTGTACGCACCACTGCCTCTAACGAAAGCACCGCCATGCTTATGGGCGTGCCCACCCGCAAGGTTACGTTGGCCGCTTGGGCCGTGGCGGGTGTGCTTGGTTGCCTTTCTGGCGTTATGATTGCCCCCACCACCACCGTTACCACTACACTAATGAACGCCGTACAGGTAAATGCTCTATTCGCTTGTGTGTTAGGCGGCTTCCAAACCTTCTATGGCCCCGTGCTGGGTGCTTACATCATCGGCATTGGCCGCAACTTCCTCGTTTACTATGTCAGCTCCGTTTGGGGCGAGCAGATTATGTACCTGCTTATCCTCATCTTCCTCATCTTCCGGCCAAACGGTTTGGTTGGTAAGAAGTTTATCAAGAAAGTGTAAGGGGTAGCGCAAATGAAACAAACGAACTCCCTTGTAAAAACAAACGAGCCAATGTGGAAACGCATTTGGCAGAACAACCACCTGCGGTTTATGCTTTTTGGCGTTGTTATTGGCCTGCTGCCCTGGTTGTCTGACGCTGGGTTGATGAAAAGCAGCACCCTTAGCTACATTGGCAACGTGCTTATTTACGCCGTGGCCGCCCTTGGCCTTAACCTGCTTTTGGGGTATTCCGGCCTTATATCGCTTGGCACTGCGGGCTTTATGGGCCTTGGCTCTTACATTGCCGCTTATGTAGCAAAAGATATGGAGCTTGGCTTTTGGGTTGCTACCTTGCTTGCCATTCTCATTCCCACCCTCATTGGCATCCTCATCGGCCTTGTTTCGCTGCGCATTGCAGGCATCTATCTTGCCATCGCCACCTTATGCGTTTCCGAAATTTTATTAAAAACCTTTGAACAGCTGGACACCTTTACCGGCGGCATGCAGGGCAAAACCACCGCCTATCCCACCCTGTTTCAAAACCCTCTTACCCGCAACGGCACTTACTTGCTTTTGGTTGTGGCCCTTATCTTAGTTATGATGCTTACCCACAACCTTGTAAACGGGCAAATGGGCCGCGCCTTACACGCCATGCGCGGCAGCGAGGTAGCCGCCCAAGCCATGGGGGTTAACCTGCTCAAATATCGGCTCATTGCTTTTTCGCTGGCCACCGCCTATGCTGCTTTGGCAGGCGCCCTCTACGTGTTTTTCATCAAGTTCTCCTACCCTTCGGTGTGGAACTTAAACCTTTCGCTTTACATTTTGGCCGCGGTGGTTATCGGCGGTTTCCGCTCTATTTACGGCACCGTTTTGGGCGCCTTTGTGGTATGGGCAATTCCCGATCTTGTGCTAAAAAATCTGCCGGTTATTGGCGAAATTAACGGCCTTGCTTATATCTTTAATGGCATTTTAATTATTTTGGTTGTTATGTTTGCACCCGGCGGCATAGGCGGCCTGTGGCCAAAAATATTGCGGCTTAAAGATAAGCTTTTGGGTAAAAACAAGCAAGACAAAGAACCAAAGGAAGCGGGTGATGCTGTATGAGTGACGCATTGATGGATATGCAAGCCCCGCTGGAAAAAACAACCCACACCTTAATGCGCGATGACGTTTTGCGTGTTGAACATTTAAGCATTAACTTTGGCGGCCTTAAAGCCGTAGATGACCTCAGCTTTTCGGTGAAGGAAAAGGAAATTTTTGGCCTTATTGGCCCTAACGGTGCCGGTAAAACCACTGTGTTTAACTGCATTACCCAGTTTTACCGCCCCACCGAAGGCAATGTGTTTTTCCGTGCCAAAGGCAGCGAAGAACCCCTAAACCTTGTAGGCCAGCCAGTTCACAAAATTATCCGTTACGGGCTTGTGCGCACCTTCCAAAACGTTGAGATCATTAAAGAACTATCACTGCTCGACAACGTGCTCATTGGCGGTCACATCGATTTTAAGGCAAGCGTGTTTGAGCAAGCCCTTAAACTGCCCCGTGCCCGCCGCGAAGAAAAAGCCCTGCGCCAAAAAGCCGAAGAGGTTTTGGAGTTTTTAGAAATTGGCAGTTTAAAAAACCAACTGGCCGGTGGCCAGCCTTATGGTGTTTTAAAAAAAGTAGAGCTTGCCCGCACATTAATGGCAGAACCAAAACTTATTATTTTAGACGAACCCGCCGCCGGTTTAAACGATACCGAAACCGAAGCGCTGGCCGAAACCATTCGCCAGGTGCGCGACAAATTCAATTGTTCTGTTTTACTTGTAGAGCACGACATGCGCCTTGTTATGAACATTTGTGATAGGGTATGCGCCATCTCTTTTGGCAAATACCTGGCCTGCGATATCCCCGAAAAGATTCAGGGCAACAAACTAGTGCAGGAAGCATATCTTGGGGAGGACGAAGCATGAGTAATATTGCTTTAAGCATTAAAGGCCTAAAGGTACGCTACGGCGCTATCGAAGCCGTTAAAGGCATTGATATTGATGTGCCACAGGGGTCTGTGGTGGCGTTGCTTGGCGCAAACGGCGCCGGCAAAACTTCTACCATGCGCACCATTTCTGGCCTTACCCCAGCAGCCGAAGGCTCCATCGTTTTTGCAGGCCAAAACATTACCAACATGGACGCCGAAAAAATTGCCAAACTGGGCATTGCCCAATCTCCTGAAGGGCGCCAAATTTTTGGCGATTTGACGGTGGAGGAAAACCTGAAAGTAGGCGCTTTTACCCTACACAATAAAAAAGTGATTCAAGAAAATTTTGAACGGTGCTACCATTATTTCCCCCGTTTAAAAGAACGCAGAAAGCAAATGAGCTATACCCTTTCTGGCGGCGAGCTGCAAATGCTTGCCATTGCCCGGGCACTTATGGCCAGCCCCAAAATTTTGTTGTTAGACGAACCCTCGCTAGGGCTTGCGCCGTTGGTTGTGCGCGATATTTTCCACATTATTGGCGAAATAAAAAAAGAGGGCACCACGGTGCTAATTGTGGAGCAAAACGCACTGCAAACCCTTAAAATTGCCGATTATGGCTATGTGCTGGAAGTGGGCGAGTTGAACATTCACGGTCCTGCCTCGGAGCTTATTAAAGACACCCGATTGGTGGAAGCTTATCTCGGTTCTGCATAAATTTGGCCCCGGCCAAATTTCCAACTTGTTGGTTACACGCGCTTTGCGTGTGGCAAATATAAACCAAAACTATACGGAGGTTTCTAAATGAAAAAGCTATTGTCTATCATGCTGGTTCTAGCCTTGGCGCTTCCTTTGGCTGCTTGTGGCAGCCCGGCCGCAACAAGCACTGGTGGTGCTGTTGCAAGCAACCCCAGCAGCCCCAGCACACCCGATGCTTCGGGTAGCTATGTGCAAGGTGTTACCGATACCCAGGTAATTATTGGTAACTCGGCCGCCACTTCTGGCGCCTATGCCGCGGTGGGCGTTCCCTTCCTTGCAGGTATTGAAGCATACCTTAAAATGGTGAACGACCAGGGCGGTATCGATGGCCGCGAAATCGTATTCAACCACATTACCGATGACGAATTTGACCCCGCTAAAGGTAAAGCCGCTTTGGCAAACCTTGTGGAAGACGAAAAAGCGTTTGCCATTGTTGGCCACTTTGGCACCCCTGTTGTGGCCGCCACTGTAGATGACCTGAAAGAATACGGCATACCCGCTGTATACTTTGCCACCGGCATTGGCCAGCTGTATGCCGAAAAAGCCACCACCAACGCAGAAGGCTACAACATCTTTCCCGTGCAGCCCATTTATGTTACCGAGGGTAGCATTATGGTGGCGTACGCCGCCGGTAAGTTCGAGGCCAGCAAGGTTGGCATTATTTATACCAACGATGACGCTGGTATGGACCTGTACCGCGGCGCCACTGCCCAAGCCGAAAAAATTGGCCTTGAAGTTGTAGCCGAGCAGGTTACCGCCGGCAGCGCCGACGTATCTGCCGCTGTTACTTCTATCAAAAATGCCGATGTTGATTTCATCATCGTGGCTTCCATTCAGGGCACCATGCCCACCATTGTGAAAGAACTGGCCGCCCAAAGCGTAAACAAAGACTGCATTACCACCTACGTTAACGTTTCTTCGGCCATGTCTGAAGCAGTTGCAAACGAAATTCAGGGTAAATTTGATGTGTATGGCCTTGGTTGGGTTGATACCGAAAGCCCGGATACCAAAGTTACTTTGGAACTATACCAACAATGGATTTCTGAAGAATACGCCATGAATGCCTATGCCCAAACCGGCTGGATCTCTGCCCACTTCTTCTGCGAAGGCCTGCGCCGGTTGGAAGGCAAAGAAGTAACATGGGAATCCTACATGGCAGCTTTGGAAGAAGCCCCCATTCAAAACCCGTTTGGCGGAATTATCGACTTTGCGGGCGGCCAGCGCCTGGGCACGCAGGAAATGAACCTGTCGAAAGTTGTAGTTGCCAGCGATGCGCAAGTTACTGGCTGGGAACTTGTTTCTCCCCTTGCCAGCATCGATTCACTGCTAGCCTAAACATACGTTTTAGCCCTACATAAGGGCCTGTAAGCAATTATAATAAAACACACAGGCCTGCCGGGTGCGCCCGGCAGGCCTGTGTACCTAAAGAGGCACATTATGGAGCACCCCTTGGTAAAAAAGCCACGCACACAGCGCGGCCTTAAAACACTAAATAAAATATTAAGCGCCGCTGCCCAGGTTTTTTACGAAAAAGGCTACAGCGCCGCCAATGTAAAAGACATTGCCAAGCTGGCAGGCATTGCCACCGGCACTTTTTATATTTACTTTAACGGCAAGTACGAACTATATAAATTTTTGCTGCTGCAATGCAGCCACCAAATTCGCAAACACCTCAGCATCTGCACCCAAGGCTGCAAAACCCGGCGCGAAGTTGAGCGTGTAGGCCTTCGGTGCTGGCTTGAGTTTATTTTAGAAAACCAGTATGTGTACAACATCATCTGGGAATCTTTATACGTAGATAGAAGCCTGTTTGAAGAATACTACAACACCTTTTGTAGCGCCTATGTAAAAAACCTGCAAAATGCGCAGTTGCAAGGCGAAGTGCGCCAAATTGATACCGAAGTGCTGGCCTATGTGCTTATGGGCGCGACAAGCTTTTTAGGGCTAAACTGGGGGCTGTTTCGCACCGGCACACCCCAGCTAGATTATGTTGTGGATGAATTTATGAAAATTTTGGACGGGGGTATGTTCCAGCAAAGCATCAGCCAACCGCAAGAACGGCTCGTTCAACAACCACAAAAACCCAAGCAAAACATTATGTTTAACGTAGAAATTGACGAAGACTTTTACGCGGGTACCATCGAGGTTTAATGCATAAAATACCGCGTAAACCCATGTTTAGCCGCAAGCCCCAGTGGGTTCAACACATCAAAAATCCAGCAGCCGAAAGGCCGCTGGATTTTTGTTATTTGCTATGCCTTAGTTATGCCAACTGCACACATTGGCCGTTCTAATCTCCGGGATAAAGTAACCGATGCCGCCTTTGGGGCAACCCCCGCCCGCACGCTCGCCGGTAACGCTGCAATAATATGCTTCCACCACACCCTCCGGCTTTTCGGGGAACTCCTTCACCGGCATACCCTCTTGCTGTTCTTCCATAATGGTTTTCCACAGCAAAGGGGGAATATTGCCCGTGGCAACCGGGCTCCACTTATTATAAAAAGTATATTTGGGGTTATCGTACCCCCACCAAATAGCCGTTACATAGTACGGGGTAAGGCCCACAAACCAGCGGTCTTTATCATCGCTGGTGGTGCCGGTTTTGGCAACCGAGTCCATCTCGCCTTCCAGCGCCATGCGGTTGGCGGTAGCGGCCACGCCCGGCGCTTTGCCGCTGCGCAACACGGTGTATAGCAGGCGGTTCATCACATAAGCTGCCTCGGGGCTAATGGCCTGGGTGTGGTTTACCTCGGGCTTTAAAATTACGTTGCCCTTCGAATCTAGCACTTGGGTATAGGTATGCACGCTGTTAAACCGGCCCCCGTTGCCAAATATCTGGTAGGCACCGGCTAGTTCTGCCGTGCTAATGCCGTGGGTAAGCCCGCCCAAAATAAGGGCCGACGGGCCTTTGTCGTTTACCGGGCTTTCGTCTTCCGACACCAGGCTCGTAATTTCCAGCGTATCTTCTAAAAAGTTAAACATGGGGTCTATACCCACCCGCATGCCCACCCGCACCGCCACTGTATTGGTAGATTCTGCCACGGCAGAAACCACCGGAATGGCTGTGTTGCGGTACATTTTGCTTTCGGTGCTGCTAAAGTTTTTGGGCCAATCGTTAATAATACCGCCGGTTTCTTCGTCTCGTTTGGGTTTTTGCGGGTTGGCCGGCTGCACGCCAGAATCCATCACCATGGACGAGTAGTTCACAAGGCCTTGGTCTATCGCAAGGGCGTAGGCCGCCACCGGTTTCATGGTAGAACCAACCTGCCGTGGAGATTGCGTGGCGCGGTTTAGCTGCAAATCTCCCTCTTTTTCGCCAATGCCACCCACCACACCGCGCACCGCGCCAGAATAATCTATGGTTGTCATGGCAGCTTGGGGCAATATCAGCTTGGTTTCGGTGTTGCCTTCGGCATCCTCTACCTCTTCTTTATAGCCCAGCCGGTCTTTATACAACCGGCCGCTGCGGGGGTCTCTCAAATTGGTGAAAAAGGCGTCTTCGGTATCATCGTACCCATGCTCAAAAATTTCTTCCATTCGCTCTTGCAGGGTTATATCCACCGTGGCCTCTATGCGCAGGCCACCGGTGTACACAAAGTACCTGGCTGCCTCTTTGGTGTAGCCATACTGGTCCATCAAGTCCTGCACTACATCGTTAAACACAGCATCGGAAAAATAGGAGAAGGTAGAGTTGATAACCATACCTTCTGAGGTATTGGTGCGGCCCTTTACACCCAGCGGCTTCGCCTTTGCTTCGTCGTATTCTTCTTGGGTAATGGCCTCGGTAAGCAGCATTTGGTACAGCACCGAGTTACGGCGGGCCAGGCAGGTTTCGGGGTTCATGTAGGGGTCGTACTTGCCGGGGGCACGGGTAATACCGGCTATCATGGCGCACTGGGCAAGGTCTAAATCCTGCACATTTTTGCCAAAATAATCCTGCGCGCCGGCCTGCACACCCGCAATGGTGCCCGAAAGCGAAATGGTGTTCAGGTAGGCTTCCAAAATGGTTTCTTTCGAATAACGGCTGTCCATCCCCCAAGCGCGGAACATCTCGCGCAGTTTGCGCTGGTAGTCGGTTTCGTCGTCTCCGGTAAGGTTTTTAACCAGCTGCTGCTCTATGGTAGAGGCGCCAAACTCGGTTTCGGAGGTAGGGAAAACAAGGTTAAGCGCTGCCATGGCCGAGCGACGGAACGAAACACCGTGGTGGTTTAAAAACTCTCGGTCTTCAATGGCAATAATGGCATCCTTTAAGTTTTGTGGGATATCGTTCCAATCTACCCAAATGCGGTGCTGGGGGCCGGTAAGCTCTTGGTACTTTATGTAATCACCCTCGGCCTCGGCATTGGGGTTTTTGGGGTTAGGTGCCCAAATGTTGGTGGTAAGGTTCAGTTTCAGGTTGTCCAAATCCAGCAAGTCGGCATCGTTGGCTGTGGCGTCGGCCATGTACTGGCTAACCCCCACCGCCATAACGCTTACCGCTATAATGCCGGCACACACTAACACAAAAACAAACTTACACATGCTGGCCACAATAATGCCAAACACGCTACGTTTTTTGGGGGCTTTGCGCTTTTTGCGCTTGCCGCCTTGCACCACTGCCGCAGCGGGTTTTTCCGCCGCAGGCTCTGGGGTATTTTTTGCTTCTTCGCCTGCTTTTTCTTCTGGCCCCTGTTTCGTCTCTTGCGGTTCTTTCTCTTGCGGTTCTTTTTCGGCAGGCTTATCCTGCGCTGCGGGTTCTTTTTCAGGGGTTTTATCGGTTGCTTTTGCCGCAGCGGGGGCCGCCTTCTTTTTTTTGCCGGCCGCTTTTTTTGTTTTGTTTTTGGGGGCCGCAGGCGGCACCTCGTCCGGCTTCGCCTCGGGCTTTTTTTCTTCCGCCGCTGCCGGTTGTTTTTCTTGTTTGGTTTGTTGGGCTGGTTTTTCCTTTTCGGTTTTTGGCACCAAAACAACACCAGCCAACTGTTTTTCGTCTGGTGTTTCTTCGGGGGCAGGGGTGGCCAGCTGTTTTTCTGCGGCTGCCGCCTGCTGTTGCGCCTGCCTTTGCTGCGCCTGCTTTTTCTTCTTTTTATCCAACCTGCGCGACAACGGCAAGGCCTCCTTTTATCTGTACCCACAAGGCCACGCTGCAAACATGCATAACAGCCCCGTGTTATCTATCCAATTATCCGCCTATAAGTATACCACAGGTTGCCGGCAATAAACAATTACAAAAAAGCTTCATTTTCATTATTTTTTGCGTACTTTTTTAGCTGCCCACCGCACTTTGCAAGCACGCAAGGCAAATGGGTATGCAGGGCAATATGTATTATCGCAAAAGGGGGTTTTGGCGGTTGCTAAAAATGGCAACCCCACACCTTTTTGCAAACTTACAATACCACCGGTTAAAAACAACACGGTTGTGCTTGCCTATATAACCACCACTTTTTTTGCCCGCTATAAAATGGTATACTATATAAAGCTATATTACTAAAAATGTAATGCAGGGGTTTTTGTTTTGCCACAGCCCCCAAAACCAGGAGTGAACCCGACATGGAAATGTTGCAATACCCGTTTGACGGTGCCCAAGTTTTGCAAAAAAAACGCGCCCTAAAAAAACAACTGCTGCAAACCCCCGGCCTTATCGATAAAAAAATTGCAATTGTGGGCGGCAGCACCGTGGGCGAAATAAAAAACATGCTGGAGCTGTTTTTGCTAAACCTTGGCATACGCCCTACCTTTTGGCAGGGAGAATACGCCCTTTTTTACCAAAACGTGGTATTTGACGACGGCTCGCTTGCCGCCTTTGCACCCGATATTTTGTATATCCACACCAGCAACCACAACCTGCGGCTGTGGCCAAACCCAGCCGATACCCCCACCGAAGCCGCCGAAAAGTTGAACGACGAGTTTGCCTATTTTGAAGCCGTGTGGCAGGCGGCCGAAAAGCTGGGCTGCCCGGTGGTGCAAAACAACTTTGAAGACCCATTGTGGCGCAACTTTGGCAACCTAGACGCCAGCGACATGCGTGGCCGGGTACACCATGCCCGCGCCATGAACACCCGCATGGCAGAATACGCCAGCAGCCACCCCGGCTTTTATATTCATGACCTTGCCTACCTTGCCGCCCTACACGGGTTAGATGCCTGGTGCGATATTTCTACCTGGTACGCGTATAAATATTGCTGCGCGGTCGAGTTTATCCCCGCATTGGGGCACAGCCTTGCCAGCCAAATGGGCAGCCTGTTTGGCCGCACCAAAAAAGCCCTTGCGCTAGATTTAGACAATACCCTTTGGGGCGGCGTTGTTGGCGAAGTTGGCCCTGAAGGCATTGAGCTTGGCAGCGAAACCCCCACCGGCATGGCCTATGCCGAGCTACAGCAGTATTTAAAAATGTTAGCCCAGCGTGGTGTTTTGCTAAACGTTGCCAGCAAAAACGAAGAAGCCGCCGCCGAAAGTGGTTTTGCCCGGGCCGATAGCCCGCTAAAACGAGAAGACTTTTTGTGTTTCGAGGCCAATTGGGGCCCCAAAACCCACAGCATTGCCCAAATGGCAACCACCTTAAACATTTTGCCCGATAGCTTTGTTTTTATGGATGATAACCCGGCCGAGCGGGAACTTGTAATGCAAGAGCTGCCCGAAGTTACGGTGCCGCCGGTTGCCGTGCCCGAACAATCGATTGCTCTGTTAGACCGTGCCGGGTATTTTGAGGTAAGCGGCCTTTCGGCCGACGACATTAAGCGGGGCGAAATGTACAAGCAAAACGCCCAGCGCACCCAGCTAGAACACAGCTTTGGCAACTACGAAGACTACCTGAAAAGCCTTGAAATGACTGCCGAAATTGTGCCCTTTAACCCCCAGCAGCTAGAGCGGGTTACCCAGCTAATTAACAAAACCAACCAGTTTAACCTAACCACCCGCCGCTACACCAACACCGAAACCGAGCACTGCATGCAAAGCGATGCGTTTATTACGCTTTCGGGCAAATTGGTAGATAAATTTGGCGACAACGGTATAACCTCGGCTATTATTGGCAGCATACAAGGCCAAACGCTGAACATTGACCTGTGGATTATGAGCTGCCGTGTTTTTAAGCGCCATCTGGAATATGCCATGTTTGACGCACTGGTGCAGGCGGCAAAACAGCGTGGCATTACCACCATTACCGGCCGCTGGTTGCCCACCGCAAAAAACTTGTTGGTGAAAGACTTTTATGCTACAATTGGCTTTACTTTGGTTAGCGAAACCGAGCAGGAGCGCGTATTTAGCTACAACGTACCGGCCAGCTACCAACCCAAAAACACCGTTATGAAAGTAGAGGGATAATGTTTATGAACCCAGAACAGCTATTGCAAGAAGTGCAGGAGATTTTTCGCGATAATTTTGATGATGAAACCATTGTGCTAACCCGCCAAACCAACGCCGAAGATATTGAGGATTGGGATAGCCTTGAGCAGATTAACCTGCTTACCGCCATTGAAAAAAAGTATGGCTTAAAGTTTAACCTGGCCGACGTGCGCGGACTGCAAGATGTTGGCGATTTGTTGGATTTGGTTGTGCGTTTAACCGCTTAATATAGCTGCCAAGCTTAAAGGGGAACTGCCATGAATGCCTATACCATGGCCCATTTAACGGTGGGCCAAACCGAAAGTTTTACCACCACCGTCACCGAGGAAAAAATGGCCCAATTTTACGCCATCACCGGCGATAACTCGCCGATACACATGAGCGAGGAGGCCGCCAAAAAGCGTGGCCATGCCGGGCGCGTTGTGTATGGCATGCTGGGCGCAAGCCTGTTTAGCACACTGGCCGGGGTGTACCTGCCGGGTGCCACCTGCCTGCTGCACAGCGTAGAAGCAAAATTTGTAAAGCCGGTGTATATTGGCGATGTGCTAACCGTTGCCGGCACCGTGCAAGAGGTAAACGAAACCTTTAGCACCATTACCATTAAGGCCGTTATTACCAACCAAAACGGCACCAAAGTAACCCGCGGCGTTATAAAAGCCGGGGTAGAAAAATAGTTGTTGCCAACACCAAACACCCGCTAGGCTCTGCTTCGGGTGTTTGCCTTTCATTGTGGCTGGCAACTATTTATTATTAACCTATTATTAGGAGGAAGCAACCATGGGAAATGTTTATTTTATAACCGGCGCCTCTAGCGATGTTGGCTGCCTGTTGATAGACCGTTTGCTTACCGCCGGCAGCAAAGAAGATATTGTGGTGGCCCAAGGCTATGGAGATTTAAGCCACCTTGCCCCGCTGTGCGCTAAATTTAAAGGCCAAATACGCACCTACGATGTGGACCTTGCCGACCCTGCCGCCGTAAACTTGTTTTTAACCAACGTGCAGCAAACCCTGCCCACCCCCACCCACATTGTGCATCTGCCCGCCCTGCGGGTGGTAAACACAAAGTTTAAAAATTTTGATGAAGCCCGCTTTGCGCTGGATATGCAGGTGCAGGCTGGTGCCGCCACCGCTATTTGCAAACAGTTTTTGCCAAAAATGGCCAAAGCCAAAAATGGCCGGGTTTTGTTTATGCTTACCAGCTATGTGTTAGGGGTGCCGCCCAAAAACACCGCCGCCTATGTAATGGCAAAAGAAGCATTGCACGGCCTTGCCAAAAGCCTTGCGGCCGATTATGCCGCCAGCGGTGTTACGGTAAACTGTGTTGCCCCCAGCATGATGGAAACCAAGTTTTTAACCGATACCCCTGATTTGATAGTGCAGGCCGCCGCCGAGGCAAACCCCATGGGCCGCAACGCCACCCCGGCCGACGTTGTGCCCGCCATGGCCTTTTTGCTAAGCGAAGAAGCCCGTTTTATTACCGGCATTACACTGCCCATTACCGGAGGGAGCGCGGTTTAAGTGCAGGCATACACCTTTAGGCAGGCCACCCTGGCCGATAGGCCCGCTATTATTCAGTTTATGAATACCCACTGGGGCGAAAAGCACCCCATTATCAATTTGCCAGATTTTTTTGACTACTACTATTTGGCAGATGATAATACCCTGCGCTTTGCCCTTGCCGAAGCCGATGGCAAATTGGCCGCTTTGGCCGGGTTTGTGCCTGCCAGCCAAGCCCTAAAACCAGATATTTGGGTGTCTATTTGGGTAGCCGACAAAAAGCAAAGCGGCGCCGGGCTAGAGCTTATGGCTGCCCTGCCCACGCTTACCGGCAGCGGCACGCTGGCCTGCAACAATATACGCCCCAAAACCCGCCCTTTTTACGAGTTTTTGGGCTATACCACCGGGCGGGTGGGCCATTTTTACCGGCTGGCAAACCGCACTACCTATGTGGTAGCGCACATTGCCCACAAGCATATTTTGCCGGTAAGCGGTGTGGCAACTTTGCAACCGCTGCCCACGGTGCAAGCATTGCAGGCAAGTGGTTTTACCCCACCACAAAACCACAACCCTTATAAAGATTTTTGGTACCTTGCCCGCCGCTATTATGCCTATCCACGGCAGCAATACAACGTATTGGGTGGCTATTTACCGGGGCAGGCCACGCCGGCCGCCCTGCTGGTTACCCGCACAGTGCCGGTGCAGGGCACACACGCCCTGCGCATTGTAGATTATATAGGCGAAGCGGATTTTTTACCCCAGCTAGGCAGCGCTATCGACGCCTTGATAGCTGGACAAAACGCTGAATACGCCGATTTGTATTGCGCTGGCATACCTGCCAAAACCTTGCAAGAAGCCGGATTTTGCGAGCGTACCGAGGACGATGCCAACATCATTCCCAACTACCTAACACCGCTACTTCAAAAAAATATCGAGTACTATTATTTTACCAATAACCCGCAAAACTTTACCATGTTCCGGGCCGACGGTGACCAAGATCGGCCGAATATTCCGGTACCATAGGGTTTCTGTGTACTTCCCGCCTGCGGCGGGAAGCGCAGAGAGTTGGACTGGCGGCAACCAAGAGTATCACAACATCTTAGCGCCGTATAGTATTTAATGTAGGGCACAGTGAAAAAACAAAAAGAAGGTTCTACATGAAAAAGAAAACAAATTGGATTGGTATTATTTTTGGGGTAATTTGGCTGCTTATGGCAGGGCTTATTTTTGCGCTTTACCTCACAGGCAATTTAGGTCCATCTTTTCCAGTGCCAAGGTTTATTGGCTGGGTATACAATTTGCTGGGGATCATCCCGGGGTCGGTTATCCAAATGGTGCTTTCTCTGGCTATAATTATCGCCAGCCTTCCCAAAAAAGCGAAAAAGGCTGCCGCCAATAAAACAACACAGCAACAAACCCCCACGGAGCAAATTTAATTATTTAGCATAAATTAGCATAGAAAAGAGGAAAAAACATGAATGAAACCTATAGCCCCGCCGCCGAGCGCTACGATACCATGACCTACAACTATTGTGGCAAAAGCGGGCTTAAACTACCGGGTATTTCGCTGGGGTTGTGGCACAATTTTGGCCAAATTACCCCTTTCGAAACCCAGCGTGCCCTATGCCAAACGGCCTTTAACCTGGGCATTACCCATTTCGACCTTGCCAACAACTACGGCCCCCCATATGGCGAGGCCGAGCGCAATTTTGGCCAAATACTAAAACGAGATTTTAGCGGCACCCTGCGCGATGAACTTGTTATTTCTACCAAAGCCGGCTACGAAATGTGGCCCGGCCCTTATGGCGAGTGGGGCAGCAAAAAAACCTTAGTTGCCAGCCTAAACCAAAGCCTTACCCGTATGGGGTTAAACTATGTGGATATTTTCTACCATCATCGGCCAGACCCAAACACCCCGCTGGAGGAAACCATGGGTGCGCTGGATTTGATTGTGCGCCAGGGCAAAGCCTTGTATGTGGGTATTTCTAACTACAGCGCCGAAGATACCGCCAAAGCAGCCGCCATTTTGCAGCGGCTTGGCACACCTTTTATTATTCACCAGGTGCGGTACAGCATGTTTGCCCGTGGGCCAGAAGAAGCCCTACTGGATACCCTGGACCAAAACGGCCTTGGCTGCATTGTATTCTCGCCGCTGGCACAGGGTTTACTTACCGGCAAATACGCAAACGGTATTCCAAAAGATAGCCGCATGAGCACCGATGGCCGCTACCTGAAAGATACCTCTGTTACACCCCAAATGGTGCAGCAGGTGCAAAAACTAAACGAAATAGCCCAAAACCGTGGCCAAAGCCTAACCCAAATGGCCCTAAGCTGGGTGCTGCGCCGCCCTACCGTAACCTCTGCGCTTATCGGTGCCTCGCGCCCGCAGCAAATTGCCGAAAACATTGGCGCGCTAGAAAAAACCACCTTTGCCCCCGATGAATTGGCCGCTATTGATGCCATTTTAGCCTAAGCAATACCCCAACAAAACACAAACCCAGCTGGCCGGATTTTCCGGATAGCTGGGTTTTTTGCGCTTTGCTAGCCTAGCAACACTATGTTAGCGGGTGCCGCCGCCACCACCGCTGCTGCTACTGCTGCCACCACCTCCGCTGCTACCACTGCTTCTGCTAATTGCATCATAGTGCCCACGGTTATACCCGGTGGCCATGGCAATGCCATAACTGCTGGTTAGGTGGGTAACAACCTCCATATTCTCTGCGCCACCATAGTGCATTTGTGGCTGATTAAAATAAGCCGGGTACAGCTGTTTAAACTGTTCTGCCACAGCATCGGCAATGCCAAACACCTGCGCATACACCAAATATGCTTCCCACAATTCAACTTCGCGGGGCTGCCGCTCGTTAATAATGGTAAAGTTTTGCAGGTATTTTTTAAAGCCCATCATCTCTTTTGCATACTGTACACCAGCCTTTGTTGCTACAATAGCCGGATGCTTTATTTTTTTGCCAAAAATGGTTCTTACTTCTTTCGTCCCTTTGGCAAGCGCACCCATCTCTTTCATTTCTTTTTCGCCAACTTTTTTGCACTTGGCAAACCATTCTCCCACGCGTTTGTGGTGCACCTTGGCCCAGGCTTTAAACTCATCTTTTTCCAAAACAAAATCTGGTTTGCCGGCCGCTGCCGCCAGCATATGGTACAGTTCAAGCTCACACTCTTGCATGCCGGGCACAATGGGTTGCAACTCAATGGCATCCATTTCTTTGCCCTTGCCCTCCGCCGGTTTTTTTACCAGTTTCACCTGCTGGTTTTGCAACCAATGTAGCAGGTAAGCGCCAATAAGGGTACCTTCGTTTTTTAACAGGCCCAGTTCGTTCATGGCGGTATGGGTAATAATTACGTTGTTTTTCCACGGTAATGCTCGGCAAAACGCAACCTTTTTATATTGTTTGCCCAGCAAACCAAACTGCTCGCTGCGCACGCCCCTACCGCTTTTTTTGCGTAGCCTTGTTAAAAACCCTTTCACCCATCGTAAAAAATAAATTGTAATTGGCAAAATAACTCCAACCAGTGTAAGAATTACACCAATTCCGTGTTCCGCGGCAAACTCTTGCACTCGCCGCAGCGGGCTAATATATTGGCTGCCCTCCATGGCGTCCTTTTTTACTTTTTCAATGGTTTTGCTACTGCTTACTGCCGGGCTAAACTGCCCGCCCTCAAATACCGCCAGCACCGAAACATAGTTTTTAGAAAATAGCCGCTTGCTGCTGTTTGCCACTACCTGCCCATTTTCTACATAAATATCGCCGGTAAAGCCATATGCCCACACCTTGGTATCGTTGCTGGTAAAGGTGGTGCCCGGCTTGTTTATCACCACACTTATCTCTTCGGGGTACGAAAGCAGTTCTTTAGAAATAAACCACTGGTTAAGGGCAACACCGCCTTTATAGCGTTGCACAAGGCCGGCCATGGTGTATTGCACAGTGTACACATGGTTGCCATAATCGTTATAAATACCCCAGCAAATTTCGTAGCCGCCGTTGGTGGCAATTAGGCCGCATTCGCCAAATTTGTCGGCACCCTCCCGGTTGCTGTTCCACACACCTATGTTGGTATACCGCCGCCCGCTTTCATCGGTTACCGAAAGGTTGGTGATATCCTGCCCTTTTAACAGGTTGTGCTTTGTTAAATAATACTCGGTGCCATCCACAATGGTTACGTCCCACACTTCGGTAACATGTGCACTGCCGTCCTCTTGCAAATCCACCATAATATCAATGCTGCGTATGGCGGCATTGGCCCCCTGTACCGGCTGGTATAAAAATAAGCAAAGTAATATAAGCAGCAAGGCCAAAAAACCTGCCGCTTTAATTGGCACGCCCTTACGGTTACCCATTTGCAATACCCCTTTAACCCGTTTTTTTGGTATGCCGCTTACGGGCTTATAACCAAATAAAAAGCTTTTTTGGCAAAGTATGCCCCTGCTTTTGGCAGCGGGGGCATACATAACACAAACTGTGCCATGCGCATAGGGCAAGTTAGCGGGTGCCGCCGCCACCGCCGCCACCACCAAAGCCGCCGCCACCGCCGCCACCGCCGCCGCTATAGCCGCCGCCACCGCCACTATAGCTACTGCTATGTGCCGCGTTATAACCAGCGTGGTAACCAGCCGCCGCCGCACGGCCATAGCTGTTCATCATGCGCGTTAATATCAAAATATCAAACATATCCACATTGGCACCCATCTGGGTTGCCATCTGCACAAAATAATCTGGGTACAGCTGCTTAAACTGCTCGGCCACGCGGTCGGCTATGCCAAACAGCTGGGCAAATACAAGGTATTCGTCCCACAGTTGTACCTCGCGGGCTTCCCGCTCGTTGATAATGGTAAAATCTTCTAAATATTTTTTAAACCCAAACATGTTTTGGGTATAGGTTTCGCCCAGTGGGGTTAACACGGTTGGGTAATAACGGATAAGCCCAAAAAAAGCTTTGGATTCTTGCTCGGTAAGGGCGCCCAGCTTGCGCATTTGTGCTTTGCCGTTATTTTTGCCTAGCTCTAGCCAGCCCTGCACTTGGGTGTAATTGCGCTGGCTCCATTTTTCAAATTCTTTACTTTGCAAAATCCAGTCATTCCCGGCTGCCGATATCAGCATATCGTACAAGCGGCGCTCGTACGGCTCCATAGTTGGGCGGGGCTGGTACAGTTTTACGGCATCTTCTTCTTTGGTGCCAAAAAAGCCACCCATATACTTTACCATTTCTATTTGGCGGCTGCGCACCCAGCGCAACATATAGGCCCCAATAATGGCGCCTTCGTTGGGCAGGCTTTTTAAATCTTCTAAGCTGGCATAGGTAGCTATCAAGTCCCCGTTCCAGGGCAATTGGCGGCTGTAAGGCACATTTTTATAATTGCGGGTATTGTATGTAACACTTTTTTTGCCTTTTTTACTGGCAGAGCCAATAAGCGCGCCAACCCCTACTACAATAACAAGGGGGATAAAACCTGAAAACACACCAAAAAAAGAGGAAAAACCTGAAGTGGAGGAATTGCCGCTGCTGCCCCCCACAATCATGTCGCCACCTTTTCCGTCCTCTTCATCGGGGGTGTAGCCACTCCCTTCCAATGCCTGTTCTTTTGCATCAACAAAGCTTCGCCCATTATCCACCACCGGGTTAAACATGCCTTTGTCAAATTCTACCATTACGCCAACAGCCCTGCTTTTGTTTAAAGGCGCGGTTGTTTCTAATTCCACCTGGCCATTATTCACGTAAATTTGGCCAGCAGCACCAAGCCCCCACACACCGGTGTTTTGTTGGGTAAAGGTTAGCCCCTCTTTCCGTATAACTAGGTTCACTTTTTGAACAGACTCATTCAGATTTTCGGGCACAAAAGCCTGAATAATCGCATCGGCTTCGGTGTAGCTTTGCACAAGGCCGGGCATGGTATAACGCACGGTGTACACATGGTTGCCATAATCGTTATAAACACCCCAGCAAATTTCGTAGCCGCCTTTGGTGGCAATTAGGCCACATTCGCCATATTTTTCGGCACCCTCCCGGTCGCTGTTCCACACACCTATGTTGGTATACTGCCACCCGGTTTCATCGGTTACCGAAAGGTCGGTAATATCCTGCCCTTTTAACAAATCGTATTTTGTTAAATAATACTCGGTGCCATCCACAATGGTTACGTCCCAAACTTCGGTAACAACACCGCTGCCGTCGTCGTTCAGGTCCACTGTAATATCCACACTATGGGTGGCAGGGCTGGCGGCCTGCACTGTAAAAGGCAAAAGCGCCCCGTATAACAGCACGGTTAACAAAACCAACACCGCTATTGCTACTTTTTTGTTTCCCTTGGTTTTTCCCATATAATCCCCTCTTTGCCATTGCACCTATACATGCATAACGAAATAAAACGGCACAAGCACCGCTACTGTGTGCCTGCGCCGCTTTTTATGCTTTATAGTAATATGCTTACTGTTAGCACATGTTACCGGGCCATGCTGGGCATGTTTGCCTTGGTGGCGTCATTCTCCAAATATTCGCGCGGGGCAAAGCCCAAGCTGCCCGCAACCAAAGAGCCAGGCAGGCTGCGCACCAACCGGTTGTAACGGGTAACGGTATCGTTATACACCATGCGGCTCATGCGTACATTGTCTTCGTACCCATGCACGCTATCCATGGTTTTAAGGTAAAGTGTGTTGCTTTTTAAATCGGGATACGCCTCGGCAACAGCCATTAAACGGCTGGTAGCCTGCTGCAGCATACCCTCTTGCTGGTCTACCTCGGTGGCGGGGGTGTTGGGGTTTACCCCTTGCCGCGCGCGTATAACGTCCATTAGGGTGTTATACTCTTGGTCCGAATATTGTTTGGTTAAATCAGCAAGTGCGGTTAGCGCATCCCAGCGGGAAGCCTGCTGTATACCAATTTGGCTAAGGGCGTTGCCGCAAAGCTCTTCGGAATGCACCAGGTTTTTTTGGCCGCGAATAACCCAAACTATAAGGCCAATAATTACCACTACAATAATAAGTATTAACACAACCAATACACCTAAAAATCCCATATATTTCACTCCTTTTTATATTCTGATTACACTATACAAAACAATACCTCGCCTGTCAAGGTAGTTTTATAGAAATACAACAACTTTTTCAGCATAGTTGCGATGACAACCACAATGTTGTAAGTAATTAACTACAAAAGTTGATTTTACAAAAACCAAGTACTTATTTTTTTAACGATGTCATTCTGAGGGCAGTTTTTGCATGAGACGTGTGGTGGTTTTGCCGCCACGTTGCGATAGAAATAAGTCGTTTCTATCGCAAATTAGTATCACTTCGTTCAGAATGACAAGTGATTATTTTTTGTAAAATTGGTTTCTGCAATCGCTTACTTCTTTGTGCTTCCAGCACCCTGGGCAGGTTTTTTCATGGTAAGCGAAATGCGCTTTTTAGCTTCATCTACCGCTATTACCCACACGGTTACAATGTCGCCCACGGCCAGTACCTCGCCCGGGTGGCGAATGTATTTGTTGGAAATTTGGCTAATGTGCACAAGGCCGTCCTGATGCACCCCAATATCCACAAAGGCGCCAAAATCTATTACATTGCGCACGGTACCCACTAGCTCCATACCGGGGGTAAGGTCCTTCATCTCCAGCACATCGCTGCGCAATAGCGGGGGCGGCAAGGTATCACGGATATCGCGGCCCGGGCGCAGCAGTTCGTCCAAAATATCCTGTAAGGTGGGGCGGCCAACACCCAGCTTTTCGGCCAGGTTATCCATGCCAATCTCTTTGGCTTTTTGGGGCAGGGCGGCAATGGCCTCGGTGCCAATGTCGCTGGTGGTAAAGCCACAAATTTTTAGCAATTGTTCGGCAGCGGCATAACTTTCGGGGTGTACCGCGGTAGCGTCTAGCTTGTTTTTGGCATCGGGCAGGCGCAAAAAGCCGGCGCACTGCTCAAAGGCTTTGGGGCCAAGCTTTGGCACCTTTAAAAGTTGTTTGCGGGTGGTAAAGGGGCCCTCTTCTTCGCGCTTGGCCACAATGTTTTTAGCGGTTGCGGCGCTTAAACCCGCCACCCGCTGCAACAACGGGGCCGAGGCGGTGTTTAGCTCTACCCCAACGGTGTTTACACAGGCTTCTACCACACCGTCCAGCTCGGCGGCAAGGCGGGCGGGGGGCATGTCGTGCTGGTACTGCCCAACACCCACGGCCTTGGGGTCAATTTTCACCAGCTCTGCCAGTGGGTCTTGCATGCGGCGGGCAATAGAAACCGCGCTGCGCAGGTTCACATCAAATTGGGGAAATTCTTCGGCGGCAAGTTTGCTGGCCGAATACACACTGGCCCCGGCCTCGTTTACCACCATGTATTCTACCTGCACCTGCTCGGCCGCAAGCTCGCGCAGTACATCTACCGTAAACATCTCGGTTTCGCGCCCGGCCGTGCCGTTGCCAATGGCAATAACCTCTACCTTATGCTTTTTAATAAGTGCTTTAATTATTTTTTGCGCCTCGGCAATTTTAGCATCGCTGGCGGCAACCGGGTACACCACGGCGGTATCCAGCACACGGCCGGTGGGGTCTACCACAGCTACTTTACAGCCCATGCGGTAGCCGGGGTCCAGCCCCATGGCAACCTTGCCGCGTATAGGCGGCTGCAACAAAAGCTGGCGCAGGTTTTGCCCAAACACCTTAATGGCGCCTTCGTCGGCCTTATCGGTCAAATCGGCCCGCACCTCTCGCTCTAAAGAGGGGTGCAGCAAGCGGCTGTAGCTGTCGGCAGCGGCCTCGGCCACCTGCTGGCCCGCAAGGCTGCTGTTTTTTACCACGGCTTTTTCTAAAATGGCAAGGGCTTTTTCGGCATCTACCGTAACGGCCACCTTCAAAAATTCTTCGGCTTCGCCCCGGTTAACAGCCAAAATGCGGTGCCCCGCTATTTTTTTAACCGGTTCGCTAAACTCATAATAACCGCTATACACGCCGTCTTCCTCTTTGGCCGCTTTGCTTTCTATCAAGGCAGTGTCGGCATAAAAACGGCGCAGGGCGGCCCGCAGCTTGGCATCGTCCGAAAAATCCTCCGCCAGCACATCGCGGGCGCCGGCAAGGGCGGCTTCGGCATCGGCCACCTCTTTTTCAGCGTCTACATATTCAGCTGCCAGCGCCAATGGGTCGTCGCCAGTGTTTTGCTGCAGCAGGCGCTGGGCCAAAGGCTCTAGCCCACGGGCACGGGCCATGCTGCCGCGCGTTTTGCGTTTTGGTTTGTAGGGGCGGTAAATATCCTCTACCTCGGCCAAGGTGCGGGCGGCTTCCAGCGCAGCAGTAATTTCGTCGGTCATCTTGCCCTGTTCTTCTATTGTGGCCGCCACCTCGGTTTTGCGGGTGTCTAGGTTGCGCAGGTAGCGCAGGCGCTCGTCCAGCTCTCGCAGCACTTGGTCGTCCATGCTGCCGGTAGCTTCTTTGCGGTAACGGGCAATAAAGGGGATGGTATTCCCCTCGTCTATTAGCTCTACCGCTGCTTTTACGTTACCCGGTTGCAGGGTAAATTCCTTTGCCAAAATCTGCACAAAATCCATGTAAAATATGCTCCTTTAATAGTAGGTGGTAGAATGGTTACTTGTTATAAAGCCAAGGGCAAGCACCCTGAAAAAGCCAAAACCTATTCTTCCTCTGGGTTGTTGTTTTGGGGCGGCGCATCGCTTGCTGGTGTTTCCTCTTCGGCTTGCTCCTCTTGCAGCGCCAACCGGGCAGCTTCCTCTTCGGCTTGTTGGCGTCTACGCTCGGCACGTTCGGCCGCACGTCTTCGCTTTTCTTCTAGCAATAGCAGGTGCTGTTTGGCGTTTTCGCTGGGCTCGCCATCGCCGGGCAGGGGCAGCGCCGGGGTGGGCTCACCCTCTGCCATGGCTTTTTTACCTGCCTTTTGTTTGCTGCGCAAGCACAGCACCAAATACAGGCAAAGCAACGAAACCGACAGCATGGTAACACTGGCCCCAAACTGGAAGCCCGGTGTTTGGTAGGTAAAAATAATCTCGTTATCGCCCGCCGGGGCCTGCACCGCCATTAGCCCGCCCGAAACTTTTAGCACTTCAGCCGGCTCTCCGTTTACGGTGGCAGAAAACCCTGCGTCGTACGGCACAGCATAAAACACAAGGTTTTCTTTATCCAGCACAATGTGGCTGGTAAAGCCAGAGGCATCGGCCTGTACATCGTACGAAGCATTGGTGCGCCGAGCCTCTATGTCTTGCACATAGGCCTCGTAGTTCACGGCCGGGTAATCGAACCGGTTGGTTGGGCTGCCGTCTTGCGGGGTTTCTTCTAATAAATTGCCATAGGCACCGCCGCTAAATAGGTAGCCATATTGCTCGGCTTGCTCGGCCGTTAAGCCCATAGCTCGCACCAGCAGCAGGCTGCGCTCGCTTTCGGGGGCCATTCTCAGGTTGTCCAAATCTACATAATTTTGGTAGGTAAAGCCAAGGGGCAAAAAGTTTTGGTTTTCGTACACCACAAAGGAGCCTTCTTCTTTATAAAACACCCAGCCTTTGTTGCCTTGGTATTCGGCTTCGCCCATCGCTGCCTCAAAATCCTCTTGCTTGGCAGTGGGCATAACGGTATATTTTACGCTAAGCAGGCCACGCAGGGCGTAAAACCGTCGCTCTGGCTTGCTCGAAACATCACGCTTCACCCCCACCATGGGGTAAAACTCCATAATAGAGGGAGTTACCACCGAGTTGAAGGTTTGCAGGCAGCTTTTATCCATCCACAGGCCAATATTGTCGTAGGTATTGTAAGCATCTATGCGGTAAAATTGGTCGTTTGGCAGGGTTAATTGCTTGGTGCCATAGTACATTTCTTTCATGTAATTGCTGTCGTTATCCCACTGGGGGAATTTGCCCAGCGAGATATGAGCCACCGAGTAAAACACCGAAAAACCCATAACAGCGCTAAGCAAAAGCGGCGCAAACCTTACCTTGTGCCGGTAATACCGCACCAACACATAAAAAATAGCAATGCCCAGCATGGCGGTTAGTATGGTAAGCCACAGCTTGCTGTTATACTGGGCTACCCCCAGCACCCGCTGGCCGTCTTTTTCGTTGGGTAGCAGGCCAAAAACGGCAAACACCGCTGTAAGCCCAAGCGTAACTTTGGCGCCAAACACCAAATCAAAGCTTTCGTCTTCCAGGGTTTGCATCGTCATAAAGCACATAATAAGCACCGGCATGTAATACCAGCGCGCATAATAGCTTGCATTAAACGCATAAAAGCTGCTGTTTAAAATAGGCACCAATGCCATAAAAAGGGTAATGCCCAGCACTATTTTCATGGGGCTTTTTTTGCGCCCACGCCAGTAAGCAATTACCCCCGCCACCGAAACAATGGGCAAAAACGCGCTCATGCTGGTCCATTTAATAGCGCCTTCGGTAAACAGGTTGGGCAGGTAGGGCGGGTCTGGCGGTAAAAACACCGAGGACAAAATGGCGAAATATTGCTGCACATTGCTGTACATTACAAGGCCAAAACCGCTGGCAAAATCGCTGGTGCGGGGGTTGCCCATAAGGTTATAAAATGCCGGCAGGGCCAGCACCATGCCAATGCCCACGCCAAGCAGGGCTTCTAACACAAGCAGGCCAAGGTTTTTTAGGTCTATGCTGTATTCTCTCATGGCCAATTTTACGCCAAAATACAGCAGTAAAAACACCGCGTTACCAATAAAAAAGAAGTAGCTGTTAAGCAATGCTAAACCCACAAATATTGCAAACCAGCCGCGTTTTCGCTGGTACATATAGCCATCTAGCGCCCACAGCATTAGGGGGAAAATCACGACAGGATCTAGCATGTGGTTAAAAAAGATATTATAGACATTAAACCCGCAAAAAGCATATAAAAGGCTGGCAATAACCGCCATGTTGCGGGTTTTGGCATAGCGGCCCAAAAACAGGTTGGCCGCCGCCGCAATGCCACCAAATTTTAGCATAAATAGTGGCACCATTAAAAAAGGCACCCAACTGGTGGGAAACAACACCGTTAACCACAAAAAAGGCGAACCGATATTGTAAAACGAATAGGAGTTGATGACCGACGAGCCAAGGTCGGTTGCCCAGCTCCAGGTGCCGCCGGTGCGTATAAACTGCTGCACATAGGTGTAAAACGGTATTTGCTGCGAGTTATAATCTCCAATATAAATAAACATGCCTTTATCGATGATTAAAAACGGAATAAGAATGGCAAGTGCGCCGGCAGCACCAAGCAAAAAGCTTAGTAGCGGGCCTTTCATTAAACCGTCATCTCTTCGCAATTTGTGGGGTTTTATTGTTACCATGGGTTCCCTCCGTGCAATTGTTTTCTTTGCCTGCCGGGCTACTGGGCCGCACTTATTTATAAGTATACCATTTATGGGGTTCGTGGTATACTTATTTTAAAGTATAAAACACGCAAATAAATTTTCATAAAATCAAGCATTCATTTTTAAGCGATGTCATTCTGAGGGCGTTTTTTTGCCCGAAGAATCTTAATAATGTCAATTTCAAAAGAAAGATTCTTCACTCCGTTCAGAATGACAAGTGATTTTTATGAAAATTGATTTGCGTAAGTATAAAACAAGGATGTTAAACCATGGATAAAAACTGTAGCTACCCTTTTTCGGCTCTGCTTTCGCGCATGAAGTATATTACCCGCTGGGGGCTAATGCGCAGCAGCCGCACCGAAACCCTGAGCGAACACACCACCGAGGTTGCCATGCTAAGCCATTTGCTGGCCATTATTGGGCAAACCTATTGCGGCCAAACCAACCTGCGCCCCGAAACCGTGGCCGTAGCCGCATTATACCACGATGCAAGTGAAATTTTAACCGGAGATTTACCCACCCCGGTAAAATACAAAAGCGAAGCATTGCGTGGCGCCTACAAAGCACTGGAAGAAGAAAGCGCTCGCAGCCTTGCCACCCTATTACCAGATGAACTGCAAGCACCCATGCTGCCCTACCTAACTGGCACCCTGCTTACCACAGAAGAAAAAGCGTTGCTAAAAGCAGCCGACCGGTTAAGCGCACTAATTAAATGCATGGAGGAAGAGGCCAGCGGCAACACCGAGTTTGCCAGCGCAAAACGCAGCCAATTGCAGGCCTTGCAACAGATGGACTGCCCCGCTGCCAACTACTTTTTGCGAAATATGTTGCCCTGTTATGCTCAAAATTTAGATGAATTGACCGGTGGATGCCCTTGACCTTAACTAGCGGCTGACGACTAAAGACTAGCGACTATTTACCAGCCCGGGTCTTCGGTTTCTTCGCCCGCCTGTTGGTAACGGTATACGCTTTCTATCAGGTCAGCAACATCGGTGTAGTGGGTAAGGCTTACGGCCTGCCGCCGTAGCGCGGCTGCGCCGCGCAAGCCGCGCATATATTGCGCGGCCACACCCCGCGCCTGCCGCATGGCTACATTTTCGCCTTTTTCGGCGCACATACCCTGTATTTGTTCATCCAGCACAGCAAGGCGCTGGCGCAGGGTGGGCGGCGGGGGCAGGGGCTGCCCGTTTAACGCCGCTTTTACCTCGGCAAACAACCAGGGGGCACCCATGGCCGCCCGGCCTACCATCACGCCATCGCAGCCGGTTTGCTGCAGGGCAAATAACGCACTTTCTGCACCTGTAACGTCGCCATTATACAAAACCGGAATAGACACCGCCTGCTTTATCTCGGCCACAGCGGCATAATTTACGCCGGGGGTGTATTGCTGGGCCCGGGTGCGGGCATGCACCACAATTAGCTGCACACCGGCCTCTTCACAGCGCTTGGCTACCTCGGTGCCGGTTAGGGTGGCATCGTCCCACCCAATGCGCATTTTTGCCGTTACCGGGCGGGCGCTGGCCTGCACCACAGCCTTGGCAAGCTGGCCGGCTAGCACCGGGTTTTTTAGCAGGGCGCTGCCGGCCCCATGCCCCACAATTTTAGGGGCAGGGCAACCCATGTTTAAATCCAAAAAATCAAAATCTTCATCGGCAATGCAGTGCACCGCCTGGGCCATGGTGGCGGGGTCTTCGCCAAAAAGCTGCACCGCATAAGGCACCCCAGCACCCCGGCCGCGCAGCAATTGCAGGCTTTTTTTATCGCCCATGGTAAGGGCTTTGGCGCTTACCATTTCGCTAACCGTAAAAGTGGCACCATAGCGGGCACTTATATTGCGCAGCGTAAAATCGCTAACGCCGGCCATGGGGGCAAGCGCCGCCCCTTTTTCCAGTTCTATTGTTCCAATGCGCAACATGTTCATTCCTTCCGCGCAGCAATTAAATATCCATAAAAAGTCGTTTGTCATTCTGAACGAAGCGAAGAATCTTTCTCACTCCTGCCTGTTCAAGCTTCTTCGGGCAAAAACACCCTTAGAATGACACCCTCAGAATGTTATTGTTTGAAAATAAGTGCTTAATTTTTTATAAAATTAGTCTCTGCGTTTGGCACCTCATTATATTACCATAAATTTGCTTTTTATGGTATGATATTGAGGACACTTTTGATGCTTTTCTCTCTTTTTCCCCCTCATTTTCTGCCCTAAAGGAGGCCCTATTTGAAGCTTTTAGTTTTAGACGGCAACAGCATTTTAAACCGTGCTTTTTACGGCATAAAATTGCTTACCACCAAAAACGGCCAGTACACCAACGCTATTTTTGGGTTTATGAATATCTTGTTGAAATTGCAAGACAGCGAAAAGCCCGACGAAATTGCCATTGCGTTTGACTTAAAGGCACCCACCTTCCGCCACCAAATGTACGATGGTTACAAGGCACAGCGCAAAGGCATGCCCGAAGAGCTGGCCAGCCAAATGCCTATTTTGAAAGAGCTGCTGGCAAACCTTGGCTATGTAGAGGTAAGCAAAGAGGGTTTTGAGGCCGATGATGTTTTGGGTACCCTTGCCGCTGCCTGCGCACAGCGGGGCGATGAATGCCTGCTTGCCACCGGAGACCGTGACAGCTTGCAACTGGTGCAGCCCGGCGTAACCGTGCTGCTTACCACCACCCAAATGGGCCGGGGCGAAACCACCCGCATGGACGAGGCCGCTATACAAGAAAAATATGGCGTTACCCCCAAACAACTAATAGAAACCAAGGCCCTAATGGGCGATGCCTCGGACAACATACCCGGCGTGCCCGGCGTGGGTGAAAAAACCGCCTTTATGCTGATACAAAAGTTTGGCAGCGTAGAGGGCGTGTACCAAAATTTAGAGGACCCCGCCATTAAACCCGGCGTGCGCCAAAAGCTGATAGACGGCCGCGAAAATGCCCTGCTTAGCTACAAGCTGGCCGTAATTAACTGCAACGTGCCCGTGCCAACCGCCGTGGGCAGCTATGTAAAAGGCCCGGTAGATATTGCCGCTGCCACAGGGCTGCTTTCCCGTTTGGAAATGAGCACCATTTTAAACCGGTTGGGGCTGGAGGAAAGCGAACAAATCTCTTTTTTAAGTGATGCACCTGCCCTGCCCGCCGCCACCGTTTTGCCCCTGCCCACCGGGCTTACCGGCACGCTGTACCTTGCCCCCGCGGGGGACGAATGGCTGGTGGTGCCCGCCGGCACTGAAACTGTGTATTTTGCCCCCCAACAAAGCCCCGCTTTGCTGGCACTTTTGCAAAACGAAAAGGCCGAAAAACATACCTTCGATTGCAAAGAACTGCACAAGCTGGCGCTGGCTGCCGGTACCCCTGCGCAAAACATTGTGTTCGACGCCAAGTTGGCTGCCTACCTGCTCAACCCTTCGGGGGGAGATTACTCTCCCGCCCGGCTTGGGCCAGAATATGGCATTCAGCCTAGCTTTGCCTGTGCAGAATACCCCGAAGCGCCAATACTGGAAGGACTTTTTACCAATTTATATACATTTTGTAATAAATCCGACATGCTAAAACTACTGGTAGAAATTGAGCAACCATTGGCCGAGGTATTGGCATCGATGGAGCTGGTGGGCGTTGGCATTGACGCCGACGGCGTGCGTGCGTTTGGGCAAAGTTTGCAGGCAGAACTGGAAAAGCAACTGGCCGAAGTGTATAACGTTGTGGGGTACGAGTTTAACCTGAACAGCCCCAAACAGCTAAGCGAAGCCCTGTTTGAAAAAATGGGCCTGCCCCATGGCAAAAAAACCAAAAGCGGCTGGAGCACCGATGCAGAAACGCTGGAAAACCTGCGGCAATACAGTCCTGTTATCGACACTATCCTGCTCTATCGCACCTATCAAAAGCTAAACTCTACCTATGTAGAGGGGCTGCTGAAAGTAGTGGGCGAAGACGGGCGCATTCACTCTACCTTTAACCAAACCGAGGCTCGCACCGGCCGCCTTTCGTCTAACGAGCCAAACCTGCAAAACATACCGGTGCGTACCGAGCTAGGCAGCCAGCTGCGCAAGTTTTTTGTGGCCCCCCAAGGCTACCTGCTGGCCGATGCCGACTACAGCCAAATTGAACTGCGTATTTTGGCCGATATATCGGGCGATGCCGCCATGCAGGAAACCTTTCGCGAGGGGCTGGATATCCACCAGGCTACCGCTGCCAAGGTGCACGGCTTGCCACTAAACATGGTTACCCCGCAACTACGCAGTGCCGCCAAGGCCGTTAACTTTGGCATTGTGTACGGCATTGGGGCGTTCAGCCTTTCTAAAGATATTGGCGTAAGCGTAAAAGAGGCCGATGCTTTTATCAAAAATTACCTCGATAACTTCCCCGGGGTGCGTACTTATATGGAAAATACCATTGAGTTTGGCAAAGAGCACGGTTATGTGGCCACCCTGTATGGCCGCCGCCGCCCCTTGCCAGAGCTTGCCAGCAGCAACCACAACATTAAAGCCCTTGGCCAGCGCATTGCCATGAACACCCCCATACAAGGCACCGCCGCCGATATTATTAAAATTGCGATGGTGAACGTGTACCACCGCCTGCGCAAAGAAAACCTACAAGCCCAGCTTGTGCTGCAGGTGCACGACGAACTGATTGTGGAAACCCCCGAGCACGAGGTAAAACAAGTAGAAGCCTTGTTGTGCGAAGAGATGGAAAATGCCGCCAAACTAGCCGTGCCACTGCAAGCCGATGTGCACACCGGCAAAAACTGGCTAGAGGCGAAGGGGTAGGCAATTATATAAATTTTGCTTGTCTTTGTTAATGGCATAACCTGCTTATCTGCCGCAATGTGTGTTTGATGATGTGCCGTAATGCGCTTGCCTACCGCAGGGTTTAGGCGGTAGAAGAGAGGCAGTGCAAGGAAACGAGAATACGCATGAAGGCGCATATATTTATAGGTAACTGAAATGCGTATTTGATGGTGTGCCGCAATGCGCTTGCCTACCACAGGGTTTAGGCGGTAGAAGAGAGACAGTGCAAGGAAACGAGAATGCGCATGAAGGCGCATATATTTATAGGTAACCGAAATGCTTATTTGATGGTGTGCCGCAATGTGCTTGCCTACCGCAGGGCTTAGGCCATAGAAGAGAGGCAGTGCAAGGAAACGAGAATACACATGAAGGCGCATATGTTTATAGGTAACTGAAATGCTTATTTGATGGTGTGCCGCAATGTGCTTGCCTACCGCAGGGTTTAGGCCATAGAAGAGAGGCAGTGCAAGGAAACGAGAATACGCATGAAGGCGTATATGTTTATATGTAACTGAAATGCGTATTTGATGATGACGCCGCAATGTACTCTTCTATGGCCTAAAAACAGAAAGGACTTATCCATGCCCTTCTACCACCCCCTAACTTTCGAAAACTTTACCGTGCGGCACCTGCCTGCCTGCACCCAAATAGCCGCCACCGCACCAGACCCTTGGCGGCAGGAGGACGTTGCTGCTGAACTAAGCCTGCCCGCCCGGGCGGGTTTTGTGGCCATTGGCAAAACCGGGGTGGTTGGCTTTGCTTTTTTTAAGCTGGAAGACAATACCGCCGTTTTGCTGCAAATAGCGGTATACCCTGCGCACCGCCGGCAAGGTGTGGCTGCCGCTTTGTTAAACCATGCTTTTGCCACACTGGCAGCACAGGGGTTTACCGGCATTGTGCTAGAGGTTCGCGCCGGTAACATCGCCGCCCTTGCCTTATATAACACACTGGGGTTTGCCCAAATTGCCCGCCGCCCCGCCTTGTACACCAACCCAACCGAGGATGGGTTTACGCTGCAAAAGATTTTATGATGATTAGTGTATTTTGCCTATACACGGCTGCAAACAATTTGCACCATAGAAAGAAGTTTACCAAGTATGAAGATTTTAGGAATTGAAACCAGTTGCGATGAAACAGCCGCCGCTATTGTAGAAGATGGCCGGCATTTGCTTGCCAATGTGATTGCCAGCAGTGTAAAGGAACAGGCACTGTACGGCGGTGTGGTGCCCGAAATTGCCAGCCGCCGCCACATAGAAAGCATTAGCATGGTGGCGCAAAAGGCACTGGATGATGCAGGCCTTGCGCCCGAACAGCTGGCCGGCATTGCCGTAACCTATGCCCCCGGGCTTATTGGTGCCTTGCTGGTGGGGGTTAATTTTGCCAAAGGCCTTGCCTTTGCGGCACAAAAACCGCTGATACCGGTGCACCATTTGCGGGGGCATATTGCGGCGCTTTACCTTACCCACCCGGGTTTACAGCCCCCATTTTTGTGCTTGGTTGCCTCGGGCGGGCACTGCCACTTTGTGCAGGTAAACAGCACCACCAGCTTTGCTGTGCTGGGCCGCACCGTAGATGATGCCGCCGGCGAAGCATTTGATAAGGTGGCCCGCACTTTGGGCCTTGGCTACCCCGGTGGCCCCGCCGTTAGCAAGGCGGCACAAACCGGCAGCCCCACGGCGTATAAGCTGCCCACCCCACATGTAGAGGGGCCTTATAACGTCAGTTTTTCCGGCTTAAAAACCGCCGTGTTAAATGTGGCCAACAACGCTAAAATGAAAAACGAACCACTGGATATCCCGGGGCTTGCGGCCTCGTTTGAGCACAAGGTAGCCGACATTTTGGCAACCAAGCTGGCCGCCGCCGCACGTGACACCGGCGCTACCACCCTGTGCCTTGCCGGTGGCGTTGCCGCCAACACCCTGCTGCGCCAAAAGGTGCAACAACAAGCCGATTTACTGGGCGCCGAACTCTGCCTGCCAAAACTTGCCTTTTGTGGCGACAACGCCGCCATGATAGCCGCCCAGGGCTACTTTGAATTGCAGGCCGGGCACACCAGTGGGTGGAACCTGAACGGCTACGCCACCATGCCTATTGAGGAAAATTATAGCGATATTACCCTATAACCCAAATATAAGCCACCCTTAATTGGGTGGCTTATATTTGGGTAATTTCGTGCTTATTCTTCACTATTTCAAAACCCCGGGGTTTGGGTACACCCGCAGCCATGCACGGCCAATTATTTTATCCTCGGCAACAAAGGTGTTGTTCCAATAACGGGAATCGTTTGAATTGTTGCGGTTATCTCCCATTACAAAATAATGCCCTTCGGGCACAACATAGGTACCGCTGGCCTCCATAGTGCTTGTGCGGGGTGGCTCTTTTAAATAGGGTTCGTCCAGCGCAACACTGCTGCCGTTAATGTACACCTTGCCCTCGCGCAGTTCCACCGTTTCGCCCGGCAGGCCAACCACTCGTTTTACAAACAGCACTTCCTCATCATCGGGAAAACGAAAAATAATAATGTCTCCCCTTTTAGGCACATTAAACCAGTAAGACGGCCGCAACCCCAGCACCCTATCCCCTGTAATAATGGTATTTTCCATCGATTCCGACGGTACTTCGGCATTTACAATAACCACTTGGGTAATAAAAACAGCCACAATAACAGCCACAACAATGGCTATTAGCCAATCTATCAGTTCTTTTTTTAAGCTGCTGCTTGGGGCTTTATTTTCGGGTTGCATGGGGGCCTCCTATACTCAGTTAACTTAAAAATTGTTCCAAGCAATTTTTAAAACCACGGTTTTTTGCCCGCGGCACACGCCAACAGGCGTGTGTTAACACCGTTCATAGCAAATTGCACGCTTTGCCTGCTTATTAAAAATGATAGTGCCATTTTTTATTTAATTCACTATATCATGTGCTGTAGCGGTGTTATTATACCACCCACAATAAAACACTGCAACAATTAGGCAACATATGGTACAATAAAGGGTAATATTACTGGGCACTGCCCAGCACCGGCAAACTGGTTGGTGCAAAATTTGCTTTTTGCATAACACCCACACGCTTGCGGCAGAAAGGACCACCCCATGGAAGATAATGGAAAAATTATAGCCTTGTTAATAGACGCCGAGAATATCTCGCCCAAATACATACAGGTTATTTTTGATGAACTAAGCCTATATGGTACCCCCGCCTACAAACGAATTTATGGAGACTGGACCAGCACCGACATGGCCAGCTGGAAAAAAACCTTGCTGGAAAATAACCTTACCCCTATCCAGCAATTTAGCTACACCCAGGGCAAAAATGCTAGCGACTCTGCCATGATTATTGACGCCATGGATATTTTATACACCAAAAACTGCGATGGCTTTTGCCTTGTTTCGTCCGATTCTGACTTTACCCGCCTTGCCTCTCGCTTGCGCGAAAGCCGGATGTCGGTAATTGGCATGGGCGAAAGCAAAACCCCCATGGCCTTTAAAGCCGCCTGCGATGTTTTTCGGTATCTGGACGTATTGTTCAACGCCAAAAACAAAGCAAGCGTTGCCGCCACCCAAAAAGCAAACGAGCCCGAAAAAGCCGCCCGTGCCAAAAAAGCGGCCACCAAACCCGCCAAAGCCGGCAAGGCCACCAAAACCACCGCACCTGCTGTGTTAGAGCCCACCCCCATAGCCGAAGAACCCACCGAAGTACCCGCTGCTTTTTTACCCCTAAACGAGCTAGTGGCCAAAATACACGATGTAATTGAGCATGACTCAAACGAAGAGGGGTATATGTCTTTGGCGCAGGTGGGGCACATTTTGGGCCGCTTGTATGTAGATTTTGACACCCGCAACTACGGGTTTAGTAAACTTCACAAACTGCTAGATGCCACCGGCGAATTTGAAACCCGCAGCGACCAAATTCCTGGCGGGGGGCAAAACGTAATGGTGCGCAATAAGTAAAGTTGCTAAAAACACCAGCTATAGCAAACAACAAAACAAACCGGGCACGCCTTGCCACAGGCATGCCCGGTTTACCTTGTTTGTTCAAGAAACGGGAGGATTCCTTAAACAGAATGTATGGCGCACTGGGAGGGAGAGCCCTATGCGCCAACAAAGCAGAAACAATAAAAAGGGTTTCAGTTAGCCTTTGCTAACCACGTGTATACTATACCATCCCTTAAAAACATTGTCAACTATTTTTCAGCCATTTTTGTCCCTTTTTTATTTCGCCTTGCCCTGGTTTGCCACACCCTCCATTTTAGCCTGTATGGCGGCGGCATCGCCCAAATATTGCTTGTTTATCACTGTAAAATCGGGCGCAAACTCGTACACCAGCGGCACACCGGTAGGGATATTCACATTCACAATCTCCTCTTCTGACAGCCCGTCGAACACTTTTACCAACGCCCGCAAAGAGTTGCCGTGTGCCGCAATTAACACCCGCTGGCCCGCTTCCATCTTGGGTTTTATCTCGCTGTTAAAATAAGGCATTACCCGCTCTATGGTAGTGGCAAGGCTTTCGGCAAGGGGTAGCTGGGCCGGGTTTACCCCACGGTATTGCGCCTGCTTTCTAGGGTTACGCTCATCACCTTCTTCCAGCGGAGGTGGGGTAATATCAAACGAGCGCCGCCAAATTTGCACCTGTTCTTCGCCGTACTTTTGGGCGGTTTCGGCTTTATTTAGCCCTTGCAAAGCACCATAATGCCGTTCGTTCAGCTTCCAGCTTTTTTCCACCGGCAGCCACTCACGGTCCATTTGTTGCAGCACAAGGTTTAACGTATGTATGGCACGCTTTAGGTATGAAGTATAGCAAATATCAAAATCGTACCCTTCTGCTTTCAGCACCCGCCCACCTTCGGCGGCTTCGGCACGGCCTTTGTCGGTCAGCTCTACGTCGGTCCATCCGGTAAACAGGTTTAGCTGGTTCCATTCACTTTCGCCATGCCGTATCAATACCAGTTTCATGTATAAAACCTCCAATAGTTGTTACGTTAGTTAGGGCCAGGGGCAAGCACCCGTTAGCCAAAAATAAGCGCCGCCACCCAAGCCAAAAACAACCCGGCCACCAAAACACCGCACACTATAATGTAAAGCTTGTACCACAAAGTAAGCTGCGGCAACTGCTTTTTTTGAATGGTTTTGATTTGCCACACGCTAATACCAATAACCGGCAGCCCAGTGGCCGCCCCACTGGCAAGCAGCCCACCCAACACATCTACCAAAGCCGGGCTGGTAGGCCGGCCGCTGTTCATTAGCTCTAAAACGCCAAAACCAAGCGTTACCAACAAATGCAGGCCAAACAACAGCCCACAAAACTGGGGCCAAAAGGGGGCTTCTTTTTTTCTCGTTGCTTTTCGGCAAGGCCGCCCGCCGGGTTCTGTTTTTTTATCTGGTTGTCTCATCGTTTCCTCTGCCGGCTTACCAATCTACCGTTCTATTTAAAATAGGTGTTTGCTTCATTATTTTCTGTTCTCAGTATACCACCCTCCCCTCCCGGCTTCAAATATTTGCCCATAAAATAAAAGTAAATCTTTGCAAAAAACATTCTAACTTAGGCAAACCCGCTTGTGGTGCGGCATAGCCGTATCTCATAGTTTTTTAGTATGAATTAAAAACAAACATCTTGTGTATTTTTGGGCATTTTTCTTCTTGACGCACTATATCTAGTGTGATAAAGTTATAGTACCGCCAGAAGAAACGCCCGCTTTTTGGGCCGATTTTCTGGCAAGAATTAACTTGGAGGAACCATCACATGCAAAAAACAGGGGTACGCACCATCACAAAACGAGATGGCCGGGAAGTATTATACGATGAAACCAAAATTGCCAAAGCTATTTTAAAAGCCTTGGTTGCCACCGGCAAAGAAGATGTACCCCTTGCGGCCCAAATTGCCAACGAGGTGGGTGCTGCTTTAAGTGCCAAAAATAGCGGCCAAAGCTATTTAATAGAAGACGTGCAGGACGAAGTAGAAAAAGCGCTGATGCGTGCCGGGTACGAAGACGCCGCAAAAAGCTATATTTTATACCGTGCCCAGCGCACCAACGTGCGCGAGGCCAATACTTCGCTAATGAAGGCGTTTGACGAAATTACCAATGCCGATGCCCGCCAAAGCGATTTAAAGCGAGATAATGCCAACGTAGACGGCAACACCGCCATGGGCAGCATGCTGCAAATTGGCTCGGCCGCTGCCAAGGCTTACAACAGCGCTTACCTGGTTACCAAGCAACATGCCCAGGCCCATACCGAGGGCGCTATCCATATTCACGACTTCGACTTTTATTCGCTAACCACCACCTGCTGCCAAATCGATTTAGACCAGCTATTCAGCGGCGGGTTTTCTACCGGGCACGGCTTTCTGCGCGAGCCACAGGATATCCAAAGCTATGCCGCGCTTGCCTGCATTGCCATTCAAAGCAACCAAAACGACCAACACGGCGGCCAAAGCGTGCCCAACTTTGATTACGCGCTGGGCAAAGGCGTTGCCAAAACCTACCGCCGCCTGTTTACCGAAAACCTGCTGAAAGCACTGGAACTGCTGGCCCCCGATAAAGAGTGGAGCAAGGACCAGGCAAAATTGCTGGTGGCCCTGGCCGAAGAAAAAGCCGGCACCGGCCCCAAACTTGCCCTGGACGAAACCTACCTTGCCAGCCTGCGCGAGGTGTTGCTGCCCATGGTTAGCGCCGAGGCAGCCGACCAGATACTTGCCTTTTTGCCCAACACCACCGAAAAAGAAACCGACCGTCGCACCTACCAAGCCATGGAAGCGGTTATACATAACCTCAACTCCATGCACTCGCGCGCGGGGGCACAAACGCCGTTTTCCAGCATCAACTACGGCACCGACACCAGCCCCGAAGGCCGCATGGTGATGAAAAACGTGATGCTGGCAACCGAGGCCGGCCTTGGCCACAGCGAAACCCCCATCTTCCCTATCCAAATTTTTAAGCTAAAAGCCGGGGTAAACTACAACCCCGAAGACCCCAACTACGATTTATTTGAGCTTGCTTGCCGTTGCAGTGCCAAGCGCTTGTTCCCCAACTTTACCAACCTAGATGCCCCCTACAACCTGCAATACTACAAGCCCGGCCGCCCCGAAACCGAAATTGCCACCATGGGCTGCCGCACCCGCGTAATGGCCAACGTGTACGACCCTACCCGCCAAACCGCTTTTGGCCGCGGCAACTTGTCGTTCACCTCTATTAACCTGCCACGCCTTGGCATAGAGGCAAAGGGCGATGAAACCAAATTTTACCAAGACCTTGACAATGTGCTGGAACTGGTAAGCGCCCAATTACTCGATCGCTTTGAAATTCAGGCCAAAAAATCCGTTCGCAACTTCCCGTTTTTAATGGGGCAGGGCGTTTGGATGGACTCTGAAACATTGGGGCCGGACGATGAAATACGCGAGGTGCTAAAGCACGGCACGCTAAGCATTGGTTTTATTGGCCTGGCCGAAACCTTAAAAGCGCTGTACGGCCACCACCACGGCGAAAGCGACGAAATGCAGCAAAAGGGCCTTGCCATTGTAAGCCATATGAACGATTTTTGCGCCAAAAAAAGCAAGGAAAAAGGCATGAACTTTACCCTGCTTGCCACCCCCGCCGAAGGGCTTTCGGGCCGGTTTGTAAAAATAGACCGCAAGAAATATGGTTCTCTTCCCGGCATAACCGACCGTGACTATTACACAAACTCTTTCCACGTGCCGGTTTACCACCCTATTTCTGCCTACGATAAAATACAAAAAGAAGCCCCCTACCACGCCCTTACCCCGGCCGGGCACATTACTTATGTAGAGCTAGACGGCGACACCGCCGACAACCTGGAGGCCTTTATGGCCATTGTGCGCTGCATGCACGATGCCGGCGTGGGCTATGGCTCTATTAACCACCCGGTAGACCGTGACCCCGTTTGCGGCTATGTTGGCATTATTGATGAAGTTTGCCCCCGTTGCGGCCGCCGCGCTGGCGAGCCCATTGCCCCCGACAAGCTGGACGAACTGCGCCGCCAATACCCGCAAATTACCGAGTTTTGTGGCTGCCACTAAATAAAACAAACCAAAATAACCAAACTATATTTATGTAAGGAGATTATCATGATGGAAAATAACACAAACATACAAGCCGGCAAAGGCATTGGGTTCGAGCGTATCCGCCGTATTACCGGCTACCTGGTAGGCACTATGGACAAATGGAACGACGGCAAAAAAGCCGAAGAGCACGACCGTGTAAAACACGATATCCACAATGCTTAAAGGCAAACAAATTATAAATAGCAACAAAGGGCATCCGTTTGTCGGGTGCCCCTTGTTTTGAGGATAACACTATGAACCATGCCACCGATTTTGCCTCTGAAAATGATTTAACACTCTCCCTCTTTGGCTTCGAGGGGGACTCGATTGTGGACGGCCCTGGCCTGCGCTGCGCTATTTTTACCCAGGGCTGCCCCCACGCCTGCCAAGGCTGCCACAACCCGGCATCTCACCCATTTACCGGCGGGCAAATCAGCACCGTAAGCCAGCTATATACGCGTATAAAAAGCTACCCTTTGTGCAGCGGGGTTACCTTTTCTGGCGGCGAACCCTTTTGCCAGGCGGAGGCTTTAGCCGCCCTTGCGCAGCTTTTAAAAGCCGACGGCTTGGAGCTGGCCGCCTACACTGGTTACACCTTTGAAGAACTGTTGCAGGGCACCCCCGCCCAGCAAAAATTGCTAGGCATGCTAAACACCCTAATTGATGGCCGTTTTGAGCTGGCACAGCGAGACCTTACCCTGCGTTTTAGGGGCAGCGCCAACCAGCGCATTTTGCAGGTGCCGCAAAGCCTTGCCGCAGGCACCCCCGTTTGGGAAACCGCCCCCCGCTGGGTAGGAGGGGGAAAACCATGACACTGGCCTACACCCTAAACCTTGCGCTTACCATGCTGGTTTTTGTGCCGGTTTATATTTTGTTGCGCTGGTTATACCGCAAAAAAAGGCCCACACCGGCAAAGCAGATAAGCCGGGAAGTTTTGCTGGCCTTATTTGCTGTTTTTTTAGCAGCATTTGCCACGCAGGTGTTTAGCCCCGGGGCGGGGTTTACCCCTGCAACCCTATTTAGCAGTTTTTGGCACCGCCTGCAAACCGGCACCGATATCAATTTGATACCGTTTAAAAGCAACTGGCAATTTGTTACCAGCAACAACTGGGAGCACGCTTTTTTAAACCTGGCCGGCAATGTGCTTATTTTTTCTCCAATAGGCTTTTTTTTGCCGCTATTATGGCAGCGGTGGCAGCGTTTTTACAAAGTGGCATTATGCGGCCTTGCCTTCACCTGCTTTATAGAGTTTTCGCAACTTTTTATTGCCCGCTACACCGATGTTGACGACATTATTTTAAACGTGCTAGGCACCATGCTGGGTTACGGGGTTTATGCCCTGCTGCGGCACATGTTCCCAAGTATGGCAACACTTGCTTCCCAAAAACACATAAAAAGTTAGTACATACAAAACATCCCTTGCCAATTGGCAAGGGATGTTTTGCATCAATAAAATTTATTTTTTATCTTCCGCTGTTTTTTTCTCTGCAGCTTTTTTAGGTGCTGCGGCTTTTGCGGCTACGGCAGGCTTGGCAACGGCTTTGGCCGCAGGCTTAGCAACCGCTTTTTTAGCAGCGGGTTTTGCTGCCGCTTTGGGTGCCGCTGCTTTTTTAGCGGCGGGCTTTTTGGCAACAGCTTTTTTTGTAGCCGCCTTTTTAGCAGCCGGTTTTTTGGCGGTGGCAGGGGTCAGCTTCCAAAGCTGGGTTTTACCGTTCACATCTTCCCACACCTGCACGGGGGTACCGTCCATGGTGCCAAGGCCAACTAAATCTAGGCATTTGCCCGATGCTTTGGATTTGATTTTAACAAACCCACGGCCAGCGTCTTCCAGCTGCCACATCTGGCTGTCGGCTCCAATATAATCCCACTGGTGGGCCCAGGCGCCATTGTCTACGCCTTGCATAACAATATCCAGCACCTTGCCAGAAAACACGTTGGTTATTTTATAAAAATCTTTAACCACTTGCTCTAACAGCCATTGCTGGGTTTCGCCGCCGGCGTTTTGCCAAATGCGCAGGGCACCGCCATTGCCACGGTTAAAATCTGCTACTTCCAGCACCTTACCATCCTTGGTTTCTACTATGTAGGCCACTTTTTCTTCAATCGCTTTTTTCAAAAGGTTCACTCTCCTTGCCATGTGTGCATAGGGCTGCGGCCGTTTGCTACAGCCCTATACTTGGTGGAAAGTATAACACCTCCACCTTAAAAATGCAATCTCTCTGCTATACGTTGTTTTTGGTTGCGGCACTGCTATTTGCGCCAAACTAGCCTATAAAATAACGCAAATTTAACCCAAACTAAAACAAAAAAAGCAGCCAAACATCTTGCTTTGGCCGCCTTTTTAAGCAGCTTATGCTGCCAAACCTTTTTCAATAGCTGCCATAACGGTAGCGGCATCTTCGCACATTACCAAAATTACCTCGCCGGTGGGGGCAGTTTTAACCAGCGCACCCTTGGCAATGGCGTATTGGTCTTGCAAATAGTTTTCAAACCCTTTTTGCTGAAGCTCCACAAAAGCGTTTACCGCATCTGTTACCGCCTGTTCTTTTCCCTCTTGGGGCAAAATAATGGCAATACCATACGCTTTAACATTAATTAGGCTTACGCTAATGGCATATTTTTTCATGTCTTCCTGTGGTACGCCAAAAAAATCCAGCAGGCCGGTGGGGCCATCCTCTTCGGGGCTGGTTATCACCGGTATATTTTCGGCAGATTCCGGGCGTGCAGCCTCCAGCACCACTTTATAATCGGCCGAGGAACCGGTACCTGCAGCGGCACCATTGCCGCCACCACACGCTACCAAAACACCCATTAATAACAGGGCGGCTAAGCCCCATGCAAACAGTTTTTTCATTGTTGTATCTCCTTCAATTTTTTTATACGCAATGCTTGGCTACCACGCAGCCGAAGACAGCACCGCCCAAGAGCCTGCCACCCAAATTACCAGCCAAACCAATAGCGCCACCAGCGCTATACCGTGCAGCCACAACATAGCTTTTGCCATGTTCTTTTTTTGGGGTGGCCCCGTTTTTCCGTACAACCAGGCAAGGCAAAGCACCAGCCCCGCCACCGGTAAAATGCCCAGCAAAATGGTGGCAAAACACTGGCCCGCCGTAAGCAGCAAACTGCTTCCCTCGGCTACTTCGGGTACATCACTTTGTTTTTCTTTGGTTATTTTTTTAGGCTGCCACACCGGCAGCGCAGCAGGCGGGGCATACCCCCACCCTGGCTGTGTACCAGCGGGCATATACCCCGGTTGTGGATACTGCGGAACCTGCGGCCAAGGTGCGCTATAATGCTGCGGGGCCATAGTATGCCCATATAGCGGGGCACTGGGCGGCACCACCGGCCCGGCAAGCGGGTTATAAACAGGCATGGTGCCATAAGCCAAAGGGCCAGCCTCCACACCAAAAGGCACATCTTGCGCCGCCATGTGCCTATTGGGCACCACCGGCGCCGCCTGCGGTGTTGGCGGGCCAGTCACATCTGGCACCGGGGGCGCTGCAGGCATGCTTGCCAAGGGGTTTATTGTCTCGCCGCAACGTGCACAATATGCCTGTTCCGGCCCATTTTCTGCCCCACATTTTGCGCAGTTCATACCGCACTCTCCTTACCCAGCCCACAGGGTGTGGGCATTACATTAATTGAATTGCAATACCAATTATTGTACCACGAATACCCCCACCCCGCAACGAAAGCAGGGCAGCGGCGGCTGGCTAATTTTAAAATTCTATGCCATTCCCCTCTATGGTAGAAAGAATAATTTGGGTGTTGGTTTGCCCCATTTTTTGCAAATGGCTTAGCAAAACTTCCAGCGCGGCAACATCACGGCAGCGCACCTTAACCATGTAGCTGTACCCCCCCGTTACCTGAAAACACTGCTGTACGGCGGGCTGCTCGGCCAATAGGCGAATAAACTCTGGGCGGTCCTTCGGGGGCACCGAAATAGAGATAAGCGCATTGATATGCCCCTGGGTTAGCTGGGGGTTAAAGCGCACCGTGTACCCCTCTATTATCCCATTTTTTTCCATCCGGCGTATCCGCTCCGACACTGCTGGCGATGTAAGTGCCACCTCACCCGCAATTTCTTTTACTGTGGCCCGTGCATTTTTGTTCAGCAGCGTCAAAATTTTTTTATCCAGCTCATCCAATCCAGTCACTTCCTTACAATATTAAGTTCCGCTTTAGGGCATTCTTTTTTCAATTAAATAATAAAGGGGATTTTAGCCTTATCTTAATTATATAAGTATAATACTCCAAATATCGAAATATAGCAAAGAATAATTTGCAATTATTAGTTGACAAATTTACCCCGCCTAAGTAGAATGAAAGTACAAATGAACGAAACTTTATTTGTACTTTCCCACCCCTCTATAGAAAAAGGACTGCGCAGGCAGTCCTTTTTCTGTTTTTTTACAGGCAACCAACCAATTACATTCTGCTCTCTCGGCCCCATTGCCTAAAGAGGGGTGGCTGGCACGTTCCTTTGTGCCAAACTGGGGGATACAATAAAAAATTGTTTCCAACTAGTGATTCGCATTAACGACTAGCGGCCATCTGCCAAGTACCCAGCACCTGCCCCTGCAGGTTGTAGCGGGTAAAGCGGCCGTTTTGTAGCAGCATATAGCTGTGGTGGCCATCTTTTGGCAACGCAAGCGAGCCAGGGTTAAGCCGCACGATGCCATCTACCACTTTTTCTTCGCCAATATGGGTGTGCCCGCTTAGCAAAATATCCCCTTTAGCAAGGGGCGGCCACTCCCCCTCGATATGGTGCCCATGCATGGCATAAATAGGCGGCCCACCTGCAAACAGCACCATGTAATCGGCCATTACCGGGAACTGCAGCACCATCTGGTCCACCTCGGCCTCGCAGTTGCCACGCACCGCTAAAATATGATGCTTTAGGCCGTTTAGTATCTCAATTACCTGCTTTGGGTCATATTCTTCGGGCAGGTTATTGCGAGGGCCGTGGTACAAAAGGTCTCCCAGCAATACCAGCTTATCCGGCTTGTGCTGGGCAAACAATTGCTGCAACGCCACCGTGTATTTGGCCGAGCCATGTAAATCGCTCGCAATTAAAAGCTTCACTCTTGCGCCCACCCCTTTGCGCGCTGCACCGCTTTTTCCCAGCCGTTGCAGTATTTTTGTGCCTGCTGCGGGGGCATTTGCGGGGCATATAATTTGTCCAGCGTCCACTGGTTTTTAATATCATCCAGCCCCTGCCACACATGGGTGGCAAGCCCGGCAAGGTAAGCCGCGCCAAGGGCGGTGGTTTCGCGTATAATGGGGCGGCGCACCGTTACCCCGGTTATGTCTGCCTGAAACTGCATAAGCAGGTTGTTGGCCGAGGCTCCACCGTCTACCCGCAGTTCCGCAAATTCTATGCCGGCATCGTGTTGCATAGCAGTTAGCACATCGCGGGTTTGGTAGGCAATACTTTCTAGTGCGGCACGTATAATGTGGTTACGCCCGGTGCCACGGGTTAGCCCAAAAATAGCACCACGGGCATACATATCCCAGTGGGGGGCACCAAGGCCGGTAAAGGCAGGCACCACATACACCCCGCCGTTATCCTGCACCTGGGCGGCAAATTCTTCGCTTTCGGCGCTGGTGGCAATTAAGCCCATTTCATCACGCAGCCATTGTATTACCGCACCGCCCACAAACACGCTGCCTTCTAACGCATACTGCACCTTGCCGCCCACGCTGGCAGCAATGGTGGTAAGCAGGCCGTTTTTGCTCATCACCGGCTCATGGCCGGTGTTCATTAGCATAAAGCAACCGGTGCCATAGGTGTTTTTTACATCACCTTTTTCGAAACAGGTTTGGCCAAACAAGGCGGCTTGCTGGTCTCCGGCGGCACCGGCAATGGGCACATTGCTACCCAGCAGGCTGGTGGTGCCATACACCTCGCTGCTGCTGCACACCTTGGGCAGCATATTCATGGGTATATCCATCAGCGTGCAAAGCTCTTCATCCCACTGCAGGGTGTGGATATTAAACAGCATGGTACGGCTGGCGTTGGTTACATCGGTAACATGCACACCGCCGGTCAGTTTCCAAATCAGCCAGCTATCCACCGTGCCAAACAGCAGTTCTCCTTTTTCGGCACGGGCACGGGCGCCGGGCACATTGTCCAAAATCCATTTAATTTTAGTGGCAGAAAAATAAGCGTCGATACGCAAGCCCGTTTTGGCACGTATCAGCTCGCCGTGGCCCGCTTGCTCCAGCTGGGTACAATATTCGGCCGTGCGGCGGCACTGCCACACAATGGCATTATATACCGGGCGGCCGGTGGCTTTATCCCACACAATGGTGGTTTCGCGCTGGTTCGTAATGCCAATGGCGGCTACTTCGCCCGCCGGCACCCCACTTTTGGCAAGCACCTCCACCATCACACTGGTTTGGCTGGCATAAATTTCCAGGGGGTCGTGCTCTACCCAGCCGGGTTTGGGGTAGTGCTGGGTAAATTCTTTTTGCACTATCTCGGCAATATTCTGGTTTTGGTCAAACAAAATAGCCCTGCTAGAGGTTGTCCCCTGGTCCAGCGCCATTACGTATTTTGCCACGCTGCTCATTCCTTCCGTTTAAATTGGGGTTGCTTTCTATCTAGGTTTATCATACCATAAGCAGCCCCTTTTTTATCCTATATTTTGTTAATTTTTAGGCGGTGTGCCAAAAGGTGTTTTATGGTAGTGTTTGCAAAAGCTGGTTAGGCCAGCATTTTTATTTTGTGCTATTGTATGCCCTTGCAAACTGGGTTATAATGGTACCCAAGTAGATTTTTAAAATGGGAGGAACGGGCATGAAGCGTGAGGATTATATTTCGTGGGCCGAGTATTTTATGGGCATTGCATTGCTTAGTGCACAGCGCAGTAAAGACAACGGCACCCAGGTAGGCAGCTGTATTGTGAACCGAGACCATAAAATACTTTCGATGGGGTACAACGGCATGCCCACCGGCTGCCTCGATGACTCGATGCCGTGGGCGCGCGAGGGCAACCCGCTGGATACCAAATACATGTATGTTTGCCACGCCGAGCTAAATGCCATTTTAAACAACGCCGGCGGCAGCTTGCGTGGTGCCAAAATATACACCACTCTGTTCCCCTGTAACGAGTGCGCCAAGGCCATTATTCAAAGTGGCATTGCCGAGGTAATTTATTTATCGGACAAATATGCCGAAAGCGACGCCACCGTTGCCAGCAAAAAAATGTTTGACATGGTGGGCGTGAAATACACCCCCTACCGCAAAAGCGGGCGTAAAATAGAGTTGGAACTGTAGCAGATAATTTCAGTAAATATATAAACCCCAAGCGGAAATTCCGCTTGGGGTTATTTCGTTTTGTAAAGGCTATCCCCCAGTCAGATTCGTTCTTCATCTGCCAGCCCCCTTGCCTAAAGGGGGGCGGCCCATTAGCGCAGGGGGGATATTTTTATTCTAACATGTAATTTGCTTTTTTAACTGCTGCCACCTACCACAACGCCGCCACTTCACCATACATTTCTATATATTTGCGGGCACTGGCACCCCAGCTGTTGTCGCAGGCCATATCGCGCTGGATAAGCACCTGCCAGCCTGCCTTTTTGCCGTAGCCCTCTTGGGCACGCAAAATAGCGTTTTGCATGTCGTACGCGTTGTAGCTAGAAAAAGTAAACCCGTTACCCTTTCCATCACCACTATCCTGTATGGTGTCTCTTAGGCCACCGGTTTCGCGCACAATGGGCACCGTGCCATAGCGCAGCGCCACCATTTGGGCAAGGCCGCAGGGCTCGCTTTTGCTGGGCATTAAAAACATATCGGCCCCGGCATAAATTTTGCGGGCAAGCTCGGGGATAAACCCAATGCGTACCCCAAACATATCGGGGTGGCGGGCCGCCATTTCTTGAAAAAAGCTTTCGTAGGTATATTCGCCGCTGCCCAAAATAGCCACCTGAATGCCGCTTTGCACCAAGCTTTCGGCCACATGGCGCACCAAATCTAGCCCTTTGTGGCTAACCAGGCGGGTAACCATGCCCACCAGCGGGCTGTCGTTTTCGGCAAGGCCAAAAGCGGCACGTAAATCTGCCTTACATTTGGGTTTGCCCACCTCCACAGTTGTGCTATCGTAATTGGCGGCAATGTTGGGGTCGGTAGCCGGGTTGTACACCTCGGTATCGATACCATTTAAAATACCACACAGCTTATACTGCTTTTTGCGTAAAAAATCATCCAGCCCGCTGCTATACCAAGGGTCCAGTATTTCGGTGGCATAGGTGGGCGAAACCGTGGTTATTTTGTCGGCACTTTCCAGGGCGCCCTTCATGTAGTTTACGCAGCCATCATACTCCACAATATGGGCATCTTTGCGGCCAATACCAATGGTTTCTTCCAAAATTTCTAGCCCATATTTGCCTTGATACTGAATATTATGGATGGTGAACACCGTTTTGATATTGTTGTATTTTTCTAGGTGGCGGTAGTACAGGTTTAGGTACACCGGCACAAGGGCGGTTTGCCAATCGTTACAATGTATCACATCGGGTATATAGTCGATATGAAACAGTGCCTCTAAAATAGCACGAGAGAAAAAGGCAAAGCGCTCGCCGTCATCGTAAAAGCCGTATAGCCCCGTGCGTTTAAAATAGTATTCGTTATCTAAAAAATAGTAGGTTACGCCCCCCCGCGTAAACTCAAACAAGCCACAGTACTGGTTGCGCCAGCCCACCGGCACCGTAAAATTGGTAATATATTTCAGTTTTTTGCGCCATTCTTCCTTCATTTCGCTGTACAGGGGCAAAATAACCCGCATACCTGTTTTACGCCGCTTTATGGCAAGCGGCAGGCTGCCGGCAACATCGCCAAGCCCTCCCGATGTAAAAAAGGGATAGGCCTCGCTGGCTGCAAATAAAATATTCATACGTTGCCCTCCAATAGTCGTTAATTGCTAGGCATTAGCCGCTGGTTTGGGGCAAAAGTTAAAACCCATCTCCTTGGCGTTAATGCAAATGGTTGTTGGTATATGCTACTGTTATTAAAACTTGGTTTTGCCGTTTATTCTACACACTGGCCCTTGCCAACAAACACCGGAAAGCCCTTGGCCCCCCGCAGCGAAACGCCCTCGCATACCTTCACATTTTTGTCGGTTACTACGTTTTCCATCTGGGCGCCGGGCTCGATAACTGTGCCTTGCATAATTACGCAGTTTTTAATTTTTACGCCCTTGCCCACACGCACCCCACGAAATAGCACGCTGTTCTCCACTTCACCCTCTATAATGCAGCCATCGGCCACAATGCAGTTGGTTACCTGCGAGCCTATGGCGTACCGCACCGGCGCTTCGTCGCGCACTTTGGTGTACACCTGCCGCTCTTTGGGGAACAAGGCCTTCAGGTTTTCATGCTCTAGCAAGCGCAGGTTTTCATCAAAATAGCTGCGCATATCGCTAATGCGGGCACGGTAACCGGTGTACTCGTACCCACGCACTTTTAATATGGTAAGGTTGCGGGCCAAAATATCTTTTTCAAAGCTTTCGTACCCGCGCACAATGGCATCTTTCAGCACATTCAGCAGCAGTTCACGCTCGATAATATACACCGACATGGAAAGGTTTTGCATTCCTTTTTTATAGTCGTTCACCCGTATTTCGCTCACATAGCCATCCTGCCCCAGCACATAGGTAATGTTGTCTTCCAGCAAAGAATCTTTAATAGGGGCTTTTTCGTACACCACTGTTACATCGGCGCCGCTGGCACTGTGCTCTTTTATCAGAGCAGCATAGTCTAAATCGCAGGCGATGTCGCAGTCGCTCATCACCACCAGCTCTTCTTTGTTAAACGATAAATAATCGATTACATTGCCAAGCGCTTCTATGCGGCCCTGGCTGCCATTGCCCGCCCCTTGTGCCCCCGGCGGAAAAATAGCCAGCCCCCCGCGCTTGCGAGAAAGGTCCCATTCGCGGCCATTGCCCAAATGGTCCATTAAACTTTGGTAGTTGTTGCGCACCACCACGCCAATATTTTGCATGCCGGCAACACTCATGCCCGAAAGCACAAAGTCTATCATGCGGTAGCGGCCGGCAAACGGCGCCGAAGCCATGGTGCGGCGGGCAATCAATTCAGGGATATTTTCGTCGTGCATATTGGCAAAAATAATGCCCATTGCGTTTGCACTTCTCATGCCTTGTCACCATCCTTTACGTCTTGCTCTACCATTGCTTTAGGGGGTACCTTTGCCCCAGCGCCAATGGTTACGCCCTCGGCCACAACGGCAACGCCCCACTTGCTAACGTCGGCCATGTGCTCGGGCCGGGCACCCACCACGGCGCCTTTTTGTATCACGGCATCCTCGGCAATAATGGCGTAGTTTACCTGCGCGCCATCTTCTACCACGGCACCGGGCATAATAATCGAATCTCGCACAACGGCGTCGCGCCCAACCTTGGCGCCGGCAAACAGCACCACGCTTTCCAGCTCTCCTTCTACGGTGCAGCCCTCGGTAATCATCGAGTTTTCTACCCTGGCACCAGATGCAATATAGTGCGGCGGGCGGCCTGCCGTGCGGGAGTATATCTTCCAGCTGGGGTCCCACACGTCCAGCGGCATGTTGGGGTCCAGCAGGTCCATATTGGCCTCCCACAAGCTATCAATGGTGCCAACGTCTTTCCAGTAGCCCTCAAACGGGTAGGCCATTAAACGCCGCTTTGTCGCCAGCATATCGGGTATAATGTTTTTGCCAAAATCGTTTTCAGAGTTTTTGTCCGCCTCATCCTTTTCCAGCGCTGCCTTTAATTTATCCCAGGTGAAGATATACACACCCATCGAGGCAAGGGTGGATTCGGTTTTCTTGGGTTTTTCTTCAAATTTGGTAATACGGCCTTTTTTGTCGGTTGTCATAATACCAAACCGGTTGGTTTCTTCCATTGGTACTTCCAGCACGGCAATGGTGCAATCTGCCTTGGTTTCTTTGTGGAAATCCAACATTTTGTCATAATCCATTTTATAGATATGGTCTCCCGACAGAATAAGCACATACTGGGGGTTGTACCGCTCTATAAAATTAATGTTTTGGTAAATGGCGTTGGCCGTGCCTTTGTACCAATCGCTACGGGTGGCCTTTTGGTAAGGCGGCAGCACGTGCACACCGCCATAAAGGCGGTCAAGGTCCCACGGTTGGCCGTTGCCAATATAATCGTTTAGCACCAGCGGCTGGTATTGGGTTAAAATACCCACCGTGTCTATGCCAGAGTTTACGCAGTTGGACAGTGGAAAGTCGATAATTCGGTACTTGCCGCCAAACGGTACAGCAGGTTTGGCAAGCTTGTGGGTTAGGGCATACAGGCGGCTTCCCTGCCCGCCTGCCAGCAACATAGCAACGCATTCTTTCATTGTTAGCACCCCTCTACATAGTCTATAGTCGTTGGTCATTAGCCGCTAATGCGGATCACGGGTTGGAAAATTATGGTCAAATGCTATCCCCCCTGCGCCACAGGCGCTTCCCCCTTTAGGCAAGGGGGGCTGGCTGGCACATTCTTTTGTGCCAGACTGGGGGATTCTATTTACCCGCCTTTTTTGCGGGCTGTTTTTTAGCCGGTGCTTTGGCCACCGTTTTGGTAGCCGTCTTTTTAGCCGGCTGCTTTTTAGCAGGTGGTGCTGCCGGTTTGGGTACAGTAAACAGCACCGCAGAAAGTGGCGGCAGTGTGGCCGTAATATGCTGGGCAAAGCCGTGCATTTCGCCCATGGTGCTGCGCAGGCTGCCATTTTTAATGCCGCTGCCCCCAAACTCGGTGGCATCGCTGTTTAAAATTTCTTTATAGCTGCCCTTAACCGGCACGCCAAACTTGTAGTTTTCGCGGGTTACCGGCGCAAAGTTGCAGCAGGTAATCACGGCATCGCCCGCCGCATTTTTGCGCAAAAACACAATGATGTTTTGCGAGGTATCGTCGGGCACAATCCACTGGAAACCCTCCCAGGAATAGTCCCGCTCCCAAAAGGCCGAGTTTTGCAAATAAAGGTGGTTTAAGGCTTTACACCACTGCTGCAATTGGCGGTGGCGGTCATAATCCAGCAGCAGCCAATCCAGCTCCTGCGCTTCGTTCCACTCTATAAACTGCCCAAACTCTTGCCCCATAAACAGCAGTTTTTTGCCCGGGTGCGCCATCATATAGCCGTAAAACACCCGCATTTCGGCAAATTGGTCGTCGTATTCGCCCGGCATTTTGCCAATTAAACTATGCTTGCCGTGCACCACTTCGTCGTGGCTAATGGGCAAAATAAAGTTTTCGCTAAAGGCGTAAAAAAAGCTAAAGGTTAATTTTTGGTGGCTGCCCGCACGGAACAAAGGGTCTATTTGCATATAATCCAGCATGTCGTTCATCCAGCCCATGTTCCACTTAAAATTAAAGCCCAACCCGCCACTGCTAACCGGCGCGCTAACCAGCGGCCAACTGGTAGATTCTTCGGCAACCATAATGCTGCCGGGGTGGCGCTTAAACGCCGCAATGTTTAGCTTGCGTATCAAGTCAATCGCTTCCAGGTTTTCGCGGCCGCCCTTGGTGTTGGGGCTCCACTCTCCGGGTTTGCGGTTATAATCCAGGTACAGCATGCTGGCAACGGCGTCCACCCGCAGGCCGTCTATATGGTAGGTATTTAGCCAAAACAAAGCGCTAGAAATTAAAAAGCATTGTACTTCGGGGCGGCCATAATCAAACACCATGGTACCCCATTCGCGGTGCTCGGCCCGCAGGGGATTTTGGTCTTCGTAGCAGTTGGTGCCGTCGAATTTATGCAGCCCAAACTCGTCTTTGGGGAAGTGCGCCGGCACCCAATCCATAATAACGCCAATGCCGGCTTTGTGGCATTCGTCTACAAAGTACATAAAATCTTTAGGGGTACCGTAGCGGCTGGTGGGGGCAAAATAGCCGGTGCACTGGTAACCCCAGCTGCCGTCAAAGGGGTACTCGGTAAGCGGCATAAGTTCTACGTGGGTATAGCCCATCTCTTTTATATAAGGTATTAGGGCGTCGGCCAAATCTCGGTAGCTATAGGGGTTGCCATCTTGGTGCATGCGCCAGCTGCCGGCATGCAGCTCGTAAATATTTAAGGGGCCAAACACAGGGTTTTGGCGCTGTTTTTGGCGTTCCCACTTGGCATCCGTCCATTTGTAGCCCTCTAGGTTATACACCTTGCTGCAATTGCTGGGCCGTGTTTCGGCATGAAACGCGTATGGGTCGGCTTTAAACACCTGTTCATCGGCCGGGGTGGTTACACAATATTTATAAATATCAAACTCTTTTATGCCGGGTATAAAGCACTGCCACACCCCGGTTTTAGATACATTCTTCATCTCGTTTACGCCGGGCATCCAGTGGTTAAAATCTCCCACCACGCTAACCGCCTTAGCACGGGGCGCCCACACCCTAAACAACACCCCTTGTTGGCCGCCATACTCTACTAAATGAGAGCCCAAAAACTCCTGACAATCGTAATTCGTGCCCTTTTTTAACGCATAAATTTCGGTATCTACCTTCAGGTTGTTCAGTTTTCGCATTGGGTTCCTCCAAAATATTACACTTAAGTAAGCAACACTTGCTTTGCTCTATTGTACAAAAATATTCTATAGAATGCAAGGCTTTCTTGTGATAAATAGGCAAATAATGGTTGTGTTGTGTTGGCGTTTTTGTGCAATTTTACTATAAAGTTTTCAACAAGTATGGTGCAATCGCAATTTTAGCAACTATTCCGTCAAATTCTTTTGCCAAAATAATACCGGCGGCAAATAAAAACCAGCCAAAGATTCTCGAAATTCCGAGATTCTTTGGCTGGTTTTACCTCTTGGCTAATCGATATTATTAATCGTCCAACTTCAGCACGGCTGTAAACGCCTCGCTGGGCACCTCTACGCTGCCAATTTGGCGCATTTTTTTCTTTCCTTCTTTTTGCTTGTTCAGCAACTTCTTTTTACGGCTAATGTCGCCGCCGTAGCACTTGGCCAAAACGTCTTTGCGCATGGCTTTCACGGTTTCGCGCGCAATTATTTTGCCACCAATGGCCGCCTGTATCGGCACTTCAAACAACTGGCGGGGTATGTTCTCCTTCAGCTTTTCGCACAGGCGGCGGCCACGGGCATAGGCTTTGTCGGCATGCACAATAAAGCTTAGGGCGTCCACCACTTCGCCATTCATCAAAATATCCAGCTTCACCAGCTTGCTTTCGGCATAGCCATTCAGCTCATAATCGTAGCTGGCATAGCCTTTGCTGCGGCTTTTAATGGCGTCAAAAAAATCGTAGATAATTTCGCCCAGCGGCAGGGTATAGTGCAAATCCACCCGTGTTTCATCTAAGTAGGTCATGGTTTTCATGGTGCCGCGGCGCTCCTGGCACAGTTCCATCAGGCTGCCCACAAACTCGGTAGGGGTGTAAATATGCGCGTCCACTATTGGTTCTTCTGCCTTGGCAATGCGGGCAGGGTCAGGGTAATTGGTGGGGTTTTCCACCTGTAAAACCGTGCCATCGTTCAGCGTAATGTGGTATTCTACGCTGGGGGCAGTGGTTATTAAGCCAAGGTCAAACTCCCGCTCCAGCCGTTCAATAATAATCTCTAAATGCAGCAACCCCAAAAACCCACAACGAAAACCAAAGCCCAGCGCCACACTGGTTTCGGGGTCGTACGAAAGAGAGGCGTCGTTCAGCTGTAGTTTTTCCAGCGCATCCTGCAAATCGGGGTAATCGGCGCCATCGGCCGGGTAAATGCCGCAAAACACCATGGGCACCACCTTGCGGTAACCGGGCAAAGCCTCGGCCGCCGGGTTGTTTACCAGCGTAACGGTGTCGCCCACCCGGGTATCGCTTACATTTTTAATGCTGGCCGTAAAATAACCAACCTCACCGGCCGAAAGCTGGGCCGCCGGCGCATAACTTAACGCCCCCATGCGCCCCACTTCTACCACATGAAACTCGACCCCGGTTTGCATGGTAACCACGGTATCGCCGGCTTTCATGGTGCCATCAAACAAGCGCACGTACACAATTACACCCTTGTAACTGTCGTACACCGAATCAAAAATTAAGGCCTTTAGCGGGGCGTTTTCGTCCCCTTTGGGGGCCGGGATATCACTTACCACCCGCTCCAGCACGTCCTCGATACCGAGGCCGGCCTTGGCCGAAATACGGGGAGAATCCATAGCCGGCAGGCCAATTACGTCCTCCACCTCTTTGGCCACCCGCTCGGGGTCGGCGCTGGGCAGGTCCATCTTGTTAATAATTGGCACAATTTCAAGGTCGTGCTCTAGCGCAAGGTAGGTATTGGCAAGGGTTTGCGCCTCCACCCCCTGGGTGGCGTCCACCACCAGCAGCGCCCCCTCGCAGGCGGCAAGGCTGCGGCTTACCTCGTAATTAAAGTCCACATGGCCGGGGGTATCAATTAGGTTTAGCTCGTACGTTTCGCCATTTTTTGCCTTGTAGTTTAACGATACCGCCCGTGCTTTAATGGTTATGCCTCGCTCGCGCTCCAGGTCCATATTATCCAAAACCTGCGAAGACATCTGCCGGGCATCCACACTTTGGGTAAGCTCCAAAATACGGTCTGCCAGGGTAGATTTACCATGGTCGATATGGGCGATGATACTGAAATTTCGAATGTTGGAATTAGCCAATGGGGCAGCCTCCTATATGCTGGTTTGGTTGTTCACATCGTTTGTTATAAACGGCAAGTTTGGGCACGGTTTTGCCCGCTAACTGCGGCAAAAACAGCAGGTTTTTAAAATATCTGGTTCAAGTTTTTAGTGTATCATATTTCGGCCTTTTTTCATAGGTAAAAAAACAGAAAAAACGGCAGAGAACTCAATTTATTTAAAAATTAAGATATTTGGTTTTAACGAATTTTAGGATGTAGGCTTTGCCGGAAGATTTTTTATCTTGCCACACTCGTAACAAAATTCTTTATTATGTTCAGAAGGACAAGGGGGGAAATTGCATAAACGCCGTGGCAAAGATGAACCATTGCCCAAACGTACAATTATGGTATAATTTTATGGCAAACCGTGCAAAGCTAAAAATGCCCGTACCCAGTATAATGCAATTATACAAACACGATTGGAGCATACGCCTGTGAAAGTAGAAAACCAATGTTTGGCCGCTGCGTTGGCGGCTTTTCCGTACGAAGGGAAAATTACCGCGCTGGAGCCTTTTGGCTCGGGCCATATTAACGATACCTACGCCGTGTATGTTGAGGGCTACCCCGCCCCGCGCATTGGTTATATTTTGCAACGTTTAAACACCAACGTGTTTAAACAGCCCGGGGCCGTTATGCAAAACATAATGGGCGTAACTGAATATTTAAAAACCGCACTGGAACGGGAACAGCGAGACACCAGCCGTGGCACCCTGCACTTTTTAAAAACCGCCGACGACCAGCCCGCTTTTTACGACCAACAGGGCATGCCCTGGCGCAGCTATGTTTTTATAGAAAACAGCTTTTGCTACGATAAAAGCCCCACGGTAGAAGTGTTTTATCAATCTGCCTGCGCATTTGGAGATTTTTTGCGCCTGCTAGAGGGCTACCCTGCCGAAACCCTGCACGAAACCATTCCCTATTTTCATGATACCCGCCGCCGCCTGGAGGCACTGCAACAGGCTGCCGCACAAAATATTGCCGGCCGTGCCGCCAACTGCCAGCCAGAAATTGACTTTGCCATGAACCGTGCCGAGGACTGTGCTTTGTTGATGAACATGCTGGAAGCGGGCGAATTGCCGCTGCGTGTAACCCATAACGATACCAAGCTGAACAACGTATTGTTTGACAAAACCACCGGCGAAGCCCTGTGTGTAATAGACCTTGACACCATTATGCCCGGCCTTTCGCTTAACGATTATGGCGATTCTATTCGGTTTGGCGCCACCGAAGCCGCCGAAGACGAACCCGACCTTACCAAGGTTACGCTAAGCCTGCCCCTGTACGAGGCCTACACCAAAGGCTTTTTGCAAACCGCCGGCCCCGCACTTACCCCCACCGAAAAAGATATGCTTCCGCAGGGTGCGCGCATTATCACGCTGGAGTGTGGTATTCGCTTTTTAACCGACTATTTAAATGGTGATGTTTATTTTAAAACCGAGCGCCCCGGCCAAAACCTGGACCGTTGCCGGACCCAGTTTAAGCTGGTAAGCGATATGGAGGCAAACTTTGCCCAAATGCAGCAAATTGTAAAAAAATATGTGTAACAATAAGGCCTAGTGCTGGCAAACCTGTGTAAAAAACGCCAAAAACCAGCCGCTATTTTTGCACAATACTAGAGTTTCACCCAAAGAATAGCCATTGTATGGCAAATTGGGCCCAAAAATAAAGTACGTGTTACCGTACTTTGCCTTACAGAATAGGCCGAAAATCCGAGCAAAACGAAAGACGGGCAAGCATTTGAAAGGGATAATGGCCTGCCACCGGGTATTTTTGCCAAAAATGGCTTAAAATGCAAGATTAATGCCGCAAAATCGATTGACGGAGCCGCCATTTTATTGATAAAATAAGCAGGATGTTGGGGATGTTTCCCGGCATCTGCTTGTTTTTTTGCAAGCCTATTCGCATGTAAAACACCAAAAAACCAAACCAGCCAATTTATGTGCCGGTTTGGAAATATACCCAGTAAACTTTAAAACCAACTTGTTTTGAAAGCGCGAAAGCATTCGCGCACTCGCCTGCAAGGGTGAGTGTTTACACCGTTTATAGCTATTTATATAAGGAGAACCTATGCGCCGTACAATCGAACGTATCCGCAGCAAAATGGCCAAAAGGCAGCAGCTTTTGGTGGCCGGGGTTTCGGTGTTTGGGCTTGTTTTGTGCCTAGCCACCATGATGACCCAGCTGGACATTGTAACCGTTACCGATGCTGGCGATGGAACCAGCCAAACACTGCTAACCACCAGCAACCAAAAACCCGAAGCCATTTTGGCCTTGGTGGGCGTAAAAACCGATAACAACGATGAAATTGTGTACACCACCACCCCGCAAGAGGGTGCCAACATTGTGGTAAACCGGTCGTTTCCGGTAAATGTACTGGTAGACGGCAGCACCCTAAGCGGCGAAGCCACCGAGGGAACCGTGGCCGATTTTTTACAGAGCAAAAATGTTGAACTTGGCGAAGACGACATTGTGCAACCCGCTTTAGATGCCGAGCTAACCCGCGGCATGACGATTGAAGTAGGCCGTGTAACCTATGCCGAAAACAGCCGCCGGGTAGAGGTTAACGCCGACGATGTGGCCGCATTTGTTGCCACCCTGCCCGAAGACGAGGCCGCCAGCTTTGTAACCAGCAAAAGCCGCATTTACGATATGGTGTACCAAGACACCCTGGTAAACGGCGAAGTAACCGAGAGTGAAATGGTTGCCATGAATGCTGTGTACCACCCTTACGACGCTCCCTCGGGTGGTTTTGAGCCTGGTGTGCCGGTTTCCACCATCGACGCTTTTGAGGGCGTGGAGATAGGCGAAGACGGGATACCCACGCACTACACCCGCAAAATAGAGGGCGCTGTGGCAACCGCCTACAGTGCATCGGCCGGGCGTGGGGCGGGCGGCCAAGGTTTGTACTGCGGCACCGTAGCGGTTAACCCCAATGTAATACCTTATGGTACACGGCTGTACATTACCTCTGCCAACGGCAAATTTGTGTATGGCTACGCCATTGCAAGCGATTGTGGCACCGCCATGATGGAAGGCTATGTAGACGTAGACCTGTATTTTGAAACCAACGCCGAATGCCGCAGCTTTGGCAAACGCGCACTGGATGTTTATATTTTAGACTAACCGGCGCCTAATAACTAAAAAGATACCCGCCAGCATCCTGGAGTATCCGGCAGAAACCCCACAATTGAGAGCAAGCACCCCTTGTTGTAGAGTAGAAACTACAGCAAGGAGTGTTATCATTTTCAACGCTAAAAGCTTTTTAACATACACCGGCACAGCGGGTGGTTTATCACAACAAAAAGAACATCTCCATTCGTGAGGAGGTGTTCTTTTTTATTCTATAAATGGCATGAATATGGGCTGACACTTTTAACCCTTTACCGCACCGGCCGTAAGCCCTTGTATAAAGTATCGCTGCAAAAACACAAAGATGATGGTGACGGGAATGGCGCTTACAATGCTGGCAGCCATCATGGCACCCCAGTTGGTAGAGGCCTCGCCCAGATACGTCATTACAAGCCCGGAGGCCAAGGTACGTTTGGCGCTGTCGGTAACCAATGTCATGGAATACAGCAAATCGTTCCAGCTCCACACAAAGCCGTAAATAGCTACCGAAATCATGCCTGGTATCGCCATGGGCAAAATAATTTGGCCCATAATGCGCAGGTTGCCGGCACCATCAATTTTAGCGCTTTCAATCAGTGCATCTGGCAATTGGTCAAAATAGCTTTTTAGCGTCCAGGTGCCAACCGGCAGCGTAAACACCACATAAGAAATAAGCAACGCCCCATAGCTGCCCAGCAGGCCCGTTTTTTGCATTAACACATAAATGCTAAGCAAAAGTATCGCCTGCGGAAACGCCTGACTCATCATAAAAGCGCCCATAATAAGCTTGCGCCCGGTGTAGCGAAATTTAGAAAAGCTGTAGGCCGCCAGGGTACACACCAGCGTTGCCATAAAGCTGGACGCAAACGAAACAATTAGGCTATTTTTTAAATACGTCATAATTGTGCCGTTTGTAACAATCGATTTGATGTTTTCCAGGCTTACCGTGTTAAAAAAGCCCATTGTAAAAGTTTCGGCCTGCGGCTTTAGCGCGGTATTCACCATCCACAAAAGAGGAAGAAAGATAAAACCACCAATACAAACGAGGCTTATCCAAAAGAAAACCCTGAAACCTGCCGTTTTTTGAAACATGCCCTTCCTCCCTTCTTTCTAGTCAGCTTCGTTCACTTGCCGCAAATAGATAAAACTAAAGCAGGCCAAAAGCACGGCCCAAATAGTACCAATGGTGGCCGCTTTGCCCATATTCCAATTTTTAAAAGCAGTGGTGTACACCTCTATCGAAAGTGTAGTGGTGGCCCGGGCCGGGCCGCCCTGTGCCATCGTCCAGGGAAGATCGAAGTGTTGCAGGTTGCCCACAAGCCCCAGCACAAATACCAGCGTCATAATGGTTTTCATAGAGGGCACCACAACGTGGGTAAACACACGCCAATTGCCGGCGCCGTCTATGCGTGCCGCCTCAATTTGGTCTAGCGAAACGCCCTGCAACCCACCAAGCAAAAAGGCCATGTACCATGGCAGCATTTGCCAGGTGCGTGCAACAACCACACACAGCAGCGCCGTGCCCGTTTGCCCTAAAAAGGGTATCCCGGTTTCTAGCAGCCCAAGGCCCTTTAATATCCCATTCAAAATTCCATACTGGCCGTTAAATATCCAGCTCCACAAAAAACCAATGGCCGTACCAGGGATAATCCAGTTAACCAGTGTGATCCCACGCAAAAATTCGGCCCCTTTAAAGCCCTGGTTTAGCACAATTGCCCAAATAAGCCCCAGCGCAAAGGGAATAGCAGTGGCAAGCAGCACAAACAAAAAAGTGGTGCCCAGGGTTTGCAAAAAGTAAGGGTCTTTAAAAACTTTGGCATAGTTTTCAAACCCCACCCACCCGTAATTAGGCTGCAACAACGAGCGGTTTGTGAACGACATAATAACCGAGTTGACAAAGGGGTACAGGATAATACCAATGAACACTGCCAGCCCCGGTATTACAAGCATAAAGCCAACCTGCTTGTCTGTAAGGCTTTTTAATGGGCTTCCCTTTTTCATAGGCGATCCTCTCCCGTTTAAAGTTTAAAAATGTACTCGCTTATCCTGCCCGGGCGCCTGCCGTTAGCAGGATAAGCGGGTGTTCTTATTGTTTTGGCTTACAGCGCTTTCAGGCGGCTTTCCATATTCGCTGCGGCTTGCTCGGCCGTTTTTTGGCCCAGCAGGGCGGCCTGCAATTCCTCGGTAATAATGGTTTTTACTTCGCTGGCATTGGCCATGCGGGCGGTTTCTTCTAGGCTGGCTGTAGCGGTAGATTGCATAAACCCATTCAGGTAAGCATCGCTTTTTACAGCATCGCTGGTAATTAAGCTTTTAGTAACCGGTGGCATGCCGTTGTTGGTAAAGTAATCCATCGCCACTTCATCGCTAATAAGCGTTTTGGCAAGCTCGGCCGCTTGCTCTTTATACTCAGAGCCTTTGAAGACAACCAGCATATGCCCCCACATGGTAGATTGAGGCGTGTCGCCAGCCTTTAGCACTGGGCGCTCCATAGCACTGCACACATTCACCACATCTTGGGGCGCTACGCCATTGCTTACAGCCTGCCCTTTGGCCACCACGGCATCATCGTAAAAAGCAACCTTGCCCTGGGCAAACATTTGCCGTGCTTCACCCCGGCCTGTATCCATGGCAATATAGCCTTTTTCTAACATACCTTGGTACCATTTAATGCACTCAATAGCAGCTTCGCTATTAATGGTAACGCTGCCGTCTTCCCCATAAATAGCGCCGCCAAAAGTCCACAGCCAAGGCATAAAGTCGCCTGCGCTGGTGGCGTCTTTGGTAGATACCGCATAGGGAATTACATCGCCACCCAAGGCTTTAATGTCCGCAAGGCATTTTTCAAATTCTTCAACGGTTGCGGGCACGGTATCCCACCCGGCTTGCGCCAAAATTTCGGGGTTATATACCATCGAAATAGAGGCCATGCTCCACGGAATAGCCAGCTGCTGGCCGTCCACATTCCCCACCTCTAGCGCCGATGCCTCAAAAGTGCTATCGAGGTATCCCTGCCCCAGAATTTCGCTTACATCGGCCAGCACGCCTGCCTGCGCCAAGGTGTTAAAAATGCCAATATCCACCTGCGCAATGTCCAGCTGTTCCGAGCCTTGGGTGCGGATGAGAAGTTGCTGGGCGGTGTCGGCCCAGGTCCACCCTACCCAGGTAACGCTGTTGCCGCTCTCGGCTTCGTAAGCGCCCCGCATACGGCCAAATATTTCCTTCGAGGCTTCTTCTTCGCCAGACCAGCCGGCCCATACAATATTAACCGGATTGCCAGAGGGGGCCGTGCTGCCGGCTGCAGCACCGCTTGCCCCATTAGCAGGTGCAGAGGCTACGCCCCCACCTGCGCCAGAGCCACCACAGGCGGCCAGAACGGATGCTGCCATTAGCACGGATAGAACCAGTGCAAGAAATCTGCTCTTTTTCATGTCAATCTCCTCTTCTTTTACTTAATATACTCTTATCTCAAACAACTCGGCAACCTTTGCACCGTAGTTTGAAACAAACACAACCTTTATTTGCCTTGCCTGCGTGGGATATTCCAGTGGAATCTCAATCATTCGCTTCCAGTTATCCGCCACCTTTGCAACCAGCTTATCTTCGCCCGCTTCTGTGGCTGCATACACCTCTATTGTGCGTGGCAGCTGGGCAGGCATGCCGGTGCGTGCCTTAAAAGCATGGTGGGTATCCCATTGTTCGGGGTGAGCGCTGGTAAGTTCCAGGCTTAAATCTGGGTTGGCGTATAATATAATGCGGCGGATGGTCTGCGTTTCTTCCCACCTTAGCGTCAAGCTTGGTTGCTTGCCCGGCTGCGACACCCAGCAATTGGGGTTTTGCCAAGGGCGCCCAAAACCATTTACCACATTTTGCGGGCCATAAAGCTCGTGCCCGTTGTTTATGCGCACAATTGGGAACCAGTGGCCGGGTATATCGGTCTGCCCTCCCAAAAAGCCGGTAAGCTGGGTTGCGGCGGTTACAATTTCCACTGCGGGGTTTTCTTGCATCACCAGTAAGCAAAAACCTTCCGCCGCTTCAGGAACAACCGGTGCTACCCATTGCCTGCCTTTTTTAACCGGCTGCTTGTAGCTGCCCAGCGGCGGCCCCAAGGCAAGCCGAGACGGCAGCGGCGCACTGTAGCAGGTGTATTCCAGTTGGGTATCGTGCGTTGCCGTTAGCAAAAACTGGGGCTGCTGTGCTGCTTTTGGCAGCATTAAAAAGGTGTTTTTAAGCACCGGCACCGTGCCGGCTTCATCCTCTGCGCCCTTGCTATAACCAAAACCCGAGCTAACCACTGCCAGCGGGGCCAGGTCGTCTTTGTCCAAAGCTTTTACACCGGGTATAAACATATCTTCGCGCAGCAGTGTTTGCTGCACCGCCTGCACTTGCGCTTTGCTAAGCTGCGCCGGCGCAGTGCCTGTGTGTATGCACTGGTGCGCCAAAGTGGCCGCCGCCTGGCCCGATAAGGCGCAGGTGTTCATAATACGGGTAGAAGAAAACGCCACATGAGAGGTTCCTATGTCTCGCCCTGCAAATAGCAGGTTGGGCACTTTGGCGTTAAAAAGGGTACCCAGCGGAATGCTATACACCTGTACCGGTATTTGTTCACAATAATCCTCGTCGGCATGAATCCCCTCCGAGGGGTGAAAATCCATATGCCAGCCACCGTAAAAGGCCGCTTCGGAAAAAGAGCGGTTTTGTAACACATCTTGTTGGGTAAGCACGGTGTGGGTTACCATGCGCCGGCTTTCGCGCTTGCCCGGCACACTGCCCACCCACGTTAGCGCCAGGTTATCGGCATTAAATTTGCCACTGTTTTTAATGTAGTTCCAAATACCCAACACCATTCTGCGTAATTCAAAGGCTATATCCTGCGCATCGTCAATTGTATTGCCCGCCCCGCCAATTTCAAACCACCAATAGTCGCAGCCGTTCATTTGTTCGTTCACAATTCGGCCACCCTTGCCCAGCATTTCTTCTACCTGATGCAACGAATAGGCAAAATTGGGCGCAGTATAAGAGATGGGGCCGTTGCGTTGGTTGGCATAAAAGAAGATGGTGTTGCCAAAAGTGCTGCGCTTTTCGCCATCGGGCGCCATGCTTTCTCCATAGGTATCACGGCCTTCTGCCCCCATATGGAAAGGCACACCCGCTAGCCTGCCAAGGGTGCCGTCACCCGTGCAATCGATAAATACCGACGCTTTTATAAACACCTGCTTTTCGGTGCCAAGCTGAAAACCACTTACCTGCGTTACCCGCTGTTGGTCGTCCTGCTCAAGGGTGGTAATGTGGGTGTTCATAACCAAGGTAATGTTTGGGTACTGGGTTACCTGCTCTAGCAGCACATCGTCCCACAGCACGGGGTTGGCATGGGGGTTTATGTATAAATTGCGCAGTTTTACCTCGCCCCATACACCCATTTCTTCGGCGTACAGGTTACCTCCCCCCACGGCGCCCCGCGTCCACACCCGTATCTCGCTGCTGCTGTTACCACCCAGCACGGGGCGGTCTCCTACCAGCGCAACAGCCAACCCCAGCCGGGCCGCCGCAATGGCTGCCGAAATACCCGCAGGGCCCGCCCCTATCACAGCCACCTTTGTGCTAATCTTCATGCCTATCTCCATCCCAATTTGTTTATATCAACAAAGTTATTTGTAAGTATTTCACAATAAATAGCGCAATCTATAAGTATTACTGTCGTATATTTCAACTTGCAAGCACAGTATAGCACGCTTATTTATCCAATTCATTAATTATTCTGTTCCTTTGTAGCACAATTCTGCACAAATTTGACGAAGGCCGAAATTTTGGCTATACTACCCACAAAGAAAGCAGGTGACCCATGGCAACACAAAATAAAAATAGGTTTTCGGGCCTGGCAAATTATCTTTTGTTTATTGAAGAACATTACAACCTGCACGTGTGTGTAAAGGACCTTTGTGGGTTTGTGGCTATTAATAAAGAGCTGGATACCGTATTGCAACCCTTTTTAGCACACACCAATAATTTTTGCATGTATATTAAGCACGACAAATCCATTTACCACCGCTGCCTTGCCATGATTAAAAAAATGCGGGAGAAAAGCGAACGCACACACAACACATATTTTGGAATGTGCCATGCGGGCCTGGGGGAATACGTAACCCCCATTGTAAGCCGTGGCGTGGTAATTGGCACCTTAAACGCCGGCTTTTTTGATGTTGGCCGAAAACGCAGCAACCACTGCATCTCGCGCGTGTGCAGGGCCTCCTCTCAATTAGAGGAAGCCCACGCGCTAGAACTGTTTGAAAGCAATATTTCCGAGCCTTTTATCGACCCAAACGAGCTTATTCCCATTATGGAGATGCTGGCCGATTACCTTGCATTAAGCTACGAAAACCTGCTAGATACCCACGACGCAAGCGAGCATGTACACCGACATAACACCAGCGAAGACACCATTCTCTCCCACGCGGGCAAGTACATACGGCAAAATTTCATTCATCCCATCTCGATATCCGAGCTTGCCGAAAGCTGCCACTGCAGCGAATCTTACATTTCTCGTATATTTAAAAAACGCACCAATGTTAACATAACCACCTATATAAACAAGGTGCGCATCGAGGCCAGCAAAGACTTTTTGACACGAACCGATAGCGCTATAGCCGACGTTGCCAGCAACGTAGGTTTTTGTGACCCCAATTATTATTCTCGTGTTTTTAACAAGTTAATGGGCATTTCTCCCAGAGAGTACCGGCGGCGGTTTTCTGAAGCCAGCACAGATAAATTGGATTTTTTTTAACTTTTTAGAGTATTTTATAAGGTTTTATTTTTTCAAAACGCAATTGGCACAGGCTCCACGGGGGCTCAAATTTCCCCCTATTTGCCAACCCCCTGCAAACAATACTGTTTGCAGGGGGTTGGTTTGCGTATTTTTCTTCCGGCCAGCAAAACGTCATGCCCTAAAAAACATAGCGCCGCCATAGCCCCCCGTAAAAAAGCAGATTATAACACAAAAATACGGCGGCATTTTAAAAATGCCGCCGTATACGCACGTAATTTGTGGCCTAACAATTTGCTAAAATTCTGCAAGGGTGGCCTGAATCAAGCCTGCATGGTCAAGTTTTGCCAACTCTTTAACTTTTTCTAAATCTAACGAAAGAGCTTTTGTCATGCGCTCGCCATACTCCTTATCGGCCAGAAGGCAGTGCACCGCATGGCGATATTTTATGTTGGTGGTAACCGGCGCAATATCTGCCGCGGTGTTATCAATTAGCAGCTGCCTTTTGTCCTCGGTCATCACCCGCCACAAGTCTCCCCCTGCACGGAAGCAATCGTCCGTCGGGTCGTCCTTGGGGTCGTAGCGCCACATGGCGCCCTCCACGTCCAGCGGCGGCTCTGCCACTTCGGGCTGGGCTGTCCACACGCCGTAGCTGTTGGGGGTGTAGGCCGGGGCGGCACCGTAGTTGCCGTCTACCCGCATGGCTCCGTCTCGGTGGTACTCGTTCACATCTACCTTTGCGCGGTTAACCGGAATTTGGTTGTGGTTAACCCCCAAACGGTAGCGCTGGGCATCCCCGTAAGAGAATAGCCGCCCCTGCAAAAAGCGATCGGGCGAAAAACCAATGCCCGGCACCACATGGGCAGGCGTAAAGGCCGATTGTTCCACTTCGGCAAAATAGTTTTCTGGGTTGCGGTTTAGCTCTAGCACGCCCACCTCAATTAGGGGGTATTCGGCATGCCGCCAAATTTTGGTAATATCGAAGGGGTTTTCGTAGTGGGCTTTGGCTTGGTCCTCTGTCATAATCTGCACATACAGCGTCCATTTGGGGTAATCGCCCCGCTCAATGGCCTCAAACAGGTCTTTACCGTGGTATTCCCTGTCCTGCCCATTAACTTCTGCCGCTTCTTGGTTAGAAAAGTTTTTAATCCCCTGCTGTGTTTTAAAATGGAACTTACACCAAACCCTTTGGTTGGCTTGGTTGTAAAAACTGAATGTATGCTCCCCAAAAAAGTGCATGTGGCGGAAGGAAGCCGGAATGCCCCGGTCGCTCATCACAATGGTTCTTTGGTGGAAGCTTTCGGGTAGCAACGTCCAATAGTCCCAGTTATTTTGGGCCGAACGACGGCCGGTTTTAGGGTCTCGCTTTACCGCCCGGTTCAAATCGGAAAAGTTATGAACATCCCGGATAAAGAAGGTGGGGGTGTTGTTGCCAACAAGGTCCCAGTTGCCTTCTTCGGTATAAAATTTTACAGCAACACCCCGGATATCCCGCTCGCAGTCGGCGGCGCCGCGCTCCCCTGCTACGGTAGAAAACCGCAGAAAAAGCTCTGTTTCGGCACCAGGCTGTAGCACCTTTGCCTTGGTGTATTGAGAGATATCGTGGGTAACGGTTAGCTTGCCATACGCGCCCCACCCTTTGGCATGCATTCGGCGCTCTGGAATAACCTCCCGGTTAAAGTGGGCCATCTTCTCCATCAGCCACACATCTTGCATAGCAACCGGCCCACGGGGGCCTACCGTAATAGAATTCTCGTTGTCTGCCACTGGGGCACCAACCTCATTGGTAAGCTTTTTGTACTTTTCATACTTGTCCATTACAACACTCCTTTTTTATTTATTAAATATTTGTTAGCATCAACAGTATCCATATATAAGCACAGGTCTTCGGCAGCATCAACATTCCAAGTTTTGGGTTTTTGTCTGCCCAAAGCACCACCGGCAGGTAAAATAAAAAACTTAGCGCAATGGCAAGCCACATCCACCGCAGGGGCATTACCACCCCACCAACCTTGGCAAAAAGCAGCAGTACCATGGCCCCCTGCAACACAAAGGGCACATTGCGCCAAATACCCCAGTTGTATAAGGGCGGGCCTTGCAACCACCGGTTTTGTGGCAAAACACATAGCACCACCCGGGCTACCACTAAAAACCAAATGGCGTAGGTGTACCCTGTGTAAACCGGCATCGGGCTAAGCAAAAGGCCCACCTGCCAAAGCAGCAGGTAAAAAAACGCCATAGTTAGCGAGGTTACCATTTTGCCAAACCCCAGCGCACGCTGATACTTTTGGGGGTTTTGGCTGCCTATTACCGCCACACGGGGCAGTAGATGAAAAGCATCGCCAACTGCCAAAACCAGCGCTGCCACACCGGCCAGCCGCTGGGCAGGGGCCAATGCCGTAAGCAACATATAAACACCCGCTGCTGCCGCAACACATAGGTATAGCAGGTCAAATATCATCTCGAAATAGCCAAATAACACCTTATGTTTTTTCATACGGCTATATCTCCGGCGGCTGGTGAATATACATAAACAAAATATGCACGGTTACTGCAAGCCCCACCAGCACCAGCAAAACATCTACCCACAAAACCGCCACTTTTATAATAGACAACGCAAGCATGCCCCATAAAAAAACAAGGCTGCATACCACCGTTTTTGCCGGCAGCTTTTTTTCGCGCCGATAGCGCCCAAAATAATCTTTTAAAAAGGGTGCCTCCATAATTTTTTTGCGCAGGCGAGGCGTTGCGCCGAGGCAACCCGTTGCCAGCAACATAAACGGGGTGGTGGGCAATATGGGAATAAAAATGCCCACGATGCCCAGTGCCAAGCTAAGCAAACCAAGGGCGGTTAACAACACTACTTTCACCGTTTGCACTTCCTTTCTCTTCGCAGTTTGCCCGCTTTGCGACAAAGGTACCACGTGCTTTACGGTTACCGTCTAATCTGCTTATAGGTGCTGGTTTTTCAACTCTTTTTTACCTTATATTCACACAACATCTTCTGCCAAAAGCAGCCAATGTGCCACAAAATAAGCAATCTAAAATTATCTTTTATGTGTCTATTTTAACATATTTGTTCTTTTGTGGCAACTATACTTGTCTATAACTTCCTTAATTTAGGCTATGTAACGGCAAATAATGGTTTACAATACCGGGTTTTATTTATGCCTATTTGGCAAAGCAACGCTTATTTAAAAGCCCCACTGCGGGGGGCAAAAATTACCTGAATAATTCCCCTAAAATTGCGTAAATTTTAGGGGGATTATATTTTTTAAACCATACGGGTTATGGCAACAAACTTAGGCCCATCTGCCAGCCTGCCCTGCCAAAGGGGCGGCAAGTGGTGCAATGTTTTTCTTGTACACATCTTTCCACAGTAGCAGGCTAACCACCAGGCTTACCACCCCCGTTAGGGGAAAAGCCAACCACACATGGTTGATATTACCCCCTAAGGATAGCAGATAAGCGGCCGGCAACAACACAAACACTTGCCGGGTAAGAGAGCAAACCAAGCTGGCCAGCCCCCTGCGTACAGATTGAAAGCTGGTTTGGCTAATAAGGCAAAAGCCTTCGAAAATAAAAGACGAGCTGATGATACGAAGAGCCGGTATGGCAACACTGCGCATATTTGCCGATACCCCAAAAAGGGTTAAAAGCTGGTTTGGCATAAGCTGAATAACCAATACCCCAACCAAAATAATAACCGCCATATACAACAGCGCATAGCGGCGTGTTTTTAAAATACGCTGTTGTTTCTTTGCGCCAAAATTGTAAGACATAATGGGCAGCATGCCACTTGTAAGCCCATACACCGGCATAAACACAAAGTTTTGCAGCTTGGCACAAATGCCGTATACCGCCGTAACCGTTGTCGAAAAAGTTAGCAAAATTCCATTCAGCATAAAATTTGCCACCGAGCCAATGGCCTGCATTACAATGGCCGGAAGCCCAATTTTGTAAATTTCTTTTACAATGGCGCTATTAAAACGAAAGCCCGAAAAGGAGAGTTTGAGCAATTTGTTATAGTGCTGGTGAAACACAAAAGCACTTACAAAGCCCGCCAATTGCCCAATTACCGTAGCAATGGCAGCCCCCTTTGCCCCAAGCGCCGGCAGCCCTGCCAGCCCGTATATAAGCAAGGGATCTAAGATAATATTAATAAGCGCACCAATTATTTGCGAAACCATCGAAAATACCGAGCGCCCGCTGGTTTGCAGCAGCTTTTCGAACAATTGCTGCCCAAACAAAGAAAACGAAAATACCATGCAAACAGACATATAGTCTACACCGTAAGCTATAATTTCTGCGTCGGTAGTTTGAATAGAGAAAAACCAGCGTGTAAAAAACAGGCCCACAAACAAGGCCAGCAAATACGAAAACAGCGCCAAAAGCGCGCCATGCTGAATAATGGTTTGTGCCTTGCCGGTGTTTTTTTGCCCCAATGTACGCGCCAAAAAGGCATTTACCCCCACACAGGTGCCAATGCCAACCGCTATCATTAAGGTTTGCATTGGAAAGGTAAGCGATATGGCACTTAGGGCTTTTTCACTGAATCTTGAGATAAAAATTGAATCGACGATATTGTAAAGGGCTTGTACCATCATCGAAAACATGATGGGAAGTGAGGTGGTGAGCAGTAATTTGCCCACCGGGGCGGTTTCCATTTGGCTTGTTCTGGGTGTTTTCATCTTGTTCTTTCCTTTCAAAAAAAGACAAAAAGAGAGTGGGTATTGCCTCCACTCTCCCAGATACTAAGGCCAAACGCCCAAGTAACAATAATCAATATTCAATTATAAATACCAACCCTAGATAGCATGGGTAAATTTACTATCTGCTGTTAATTATACTGTTAAACTTGGTAATGTCAAGGGTGATTGCCGTGGTTTTTAAAGGCTATGGTTAACCCTTTTTACACAGGCGCCCCATTTGTGTGGGTTTGCTTTATTCCCCAAAATGTGTAATTGTGGTATGCTTATATATAAGGTAAATAGGGCTAACGCAGCGTGTGCGTTATGCCGTTATTTTCAACTAAAAATGGGGCTTTACACGCCGCAACAACGGTTGCATAAAATGGGAGAGAAAAGGTATGCCGGGTATTTTACTCGAAATTCAAGAAACGGTAGAGCAGTATGCCTCTATTATGGCCAAAATTGCAGATGTTGACGTAGAGGTGGTGGACGCCGACCTTTATAGGGTGGCGGGCACCGGCATTTTTAAGCAACTGGTAAACATGGATATGTCTGCCGAGGGATACACCTACCAGCAGGTGCTAAAAACTGGTAAATTGCAGGTTATTTACACCCCCGGCGAAGACCCTATTTGCCGAAATTGCCCCAAAAACCACAACTGCACCGAAGAAATAGAAATAGCTATGCCCATAACCGCCCGGGGCAAAACCATTGGTGTTATTGGGCTGGTGGGCTCTAGCCCGCAGCAGCGCGCCACCATTTTGCAAGACGAAGAAACCTACCTAAAACTAATTGAACAAATTGCCAGCTTTATTGCCGCCAAAGCCATGGAACTGGTAGACCAGCGCAAGCAAACCTCTATGCTGGCAGCGCTGGCTTACATTATAAACCATATGGACCAAGGCATTATGGTGTTGGGCAGCAAAGGGGCCATTACCATGGCAAACCACGCTGCCAAAAAGCAGCTAAAAATAGAACAACTGGAAGGCATGCCGGTAGAGCTTACCCCCACCGGCGATAAACTAAACAACCAAAACGAGTATCTTTTGCTGGTGGGTGGCAAAAAGATGCAGGTATTGGGAGAAATTTCTCCTTTGTACGAATCGGACGAAGGGTATGCCGAGGTGTTTGTTTTTACCCACAGCCAAGACATGCACCAAAAAATGTACGCCATGACAGCGGCCGTAAGCGCAGGCATTATGGTGGGCAGCAGTAAACAAACCGCCACCCTGCGGGCCGAAATTGAAAAGGTGGCACACAGCACCTCTACTGTTTTAATAACCGGCGAAAGCGGCACCGGTAAAGAAGTGGTAGCCACCGCCATTTGGCGGGCAGGCAACCGCAATAAAAAGCAGTTTGTGGCGCTTAACTGCGCCGCCATTCCCGAAAGCTTGCTGGAATCGGAACTATTTGGCTACGTAAAGGGCGCCTTTACCGGGGCCGACCCCAATGGCCGCATTGGCAAGTTTGAGCTGGCAAACCAAGGCATTATTTTTTTAGACGAAATAGGCGATATGCCCTTATACCTGCAGGCCAAATTATTGCGGGTATTGCAAGAAAGAAAAATTATCCGTATTGGCTCTAACCATTTGGTGCCGGTAGATGTGCGGGTAATTGCGGCCACAAATAAAAATTTAAAAGCCATGATAGCCGACGGCAAATTCCGGGAAGACCTGTACTACCGCCTCAATGTTATCCCTCTGCACATTCAGCCGCTGCGGCAGCGCACGCAAGATATCCCCGACCTTGTAACCCGCTTTACCGAGCAATATGCCGCCCGGTTTGGCAAGTCTCGTTGCAGTGTGCCGCCCGAAACCATGCAGGTGCTAACCAACCACCCTTGGTACGGCAACGTGCGCGAGCTAGAAAACACCATAGAATTTATGGTAAACATGAGCGATGAAGAGGGTGTTTTGGGGCTAAACACCCTGCCAAGAGACTTTTTTGTGCAAGGCCGTTTGGTGGGTGGCCACTATAGTTTGCTAGAGGGGGATGTTCCCCCCGACGCAAGCGGTGAAAGACTAACCGAAATAATGCCGCTTAAATTGGTAGAGCGGCAAGAAATAGAAAAAGCGCTGAAGGTATTTGGCAACACCACCCAAGGCAAAAAACAGGCCGCCAAAACATTGGGTATTGGTTTAGCTACGCTGTACCGCAAGATGGACGAATTCTCAAAACGAGAATAATAACGACTCTCAAAATGAGAAACTTCTCAAAATGAGAACCGTGTTTTCTCGCAGTCAAACTCCATTTACAAAAAGCAATAAATTCTTTTGGCAAAATAAAAGCCGACAGCACGATGAATTGTAAAGTTCATCGTGTTTTTTTATAATTAATTTTATAAAAACTGGGGCTTTGGCACCAAGTTTGCTTGCTATAGGGTGGAAGGCAAAAAACTTATGGATATAAAACGAAAGGATGATAAAAGTTATGGGAGAGGTATTTGAGGTTGTTTCGTATGAAAGAAACAGCCAGCCCAAAACAGATATAACCTTTTTGGGCCAACAAGAAGCTAAAAAGGTAGAGGGTTTTCACGCTAGCTTTCCAATGTACAAAAAAACACCGCTAGCCGAATTTAAAAACACAGCCGAAACTTTTGGGCTTGGTAATATTTATGTAAAGGATGAATCGTACCGGTTTGGGCTTAACGCATTTAAGGTGCTGGGTGGCAGTTATGCCATAGGCCGGTACCTGGCGCAAAAGCTGGGCATGGATATTGCCGATTTGCCTTTTGAGAAAATGGTATCGCCCGAGGTGCACCAGCAGCTTGGCGAAATAACCTTTGTAACCGCAACCGATGGCAACCACGGCCGTGGTGTTGCCTGGACAGCCAACCAGCTGAAACAGCATTCGGTTGTGTACATGCCCAAAGGCAGCGCTACCGAGCGTTTGCAAAACATACGCGCCGAAGGCGCCGACGCCAGCATTGTAGACACCAACTACGACGGGGCCGTGCGGCTTGCCAACCAGCAAGCCGAAACCAAGGGCTGGGTAATGGTGCAAGATACCGCCTGGGAAGGGTACGAGGATATCCCCACCTGGATTATGCAGGGCTACGGCACCATGGCGCTGGAAGCACACCAGCAATTGCCCGAAAAACCAACCCACATATTTTTACAAGCCGGCGTAGGTTCTATGGCGGGGGCAGTAACCGGGTACTTTTCCTCGGTATACGGCGAAGACCGCCCCATTATTACCATAGTAGAGCCCACCAAGGCAGATTGCATCTTCCGCACTGCTAAGGCAAACGATGGCAAGATACATTTTGTAACCGGCGATATGAACACCATTATGGCAGGCCTTGCCTGTGGCGAACCCTGCACCATTGGCTGGGATGTATTGCGCGATTATGCCGACCACTTTATCTCTTGCCCCGACTATGCCGCCGCTAAGGGAATGCGCATTATGGGCAACCCCACCATAGGCGACGAGCGAGTGATTTCGGGCGAGAGTGGTGCTGCCACCTTTGGTTGTGTAGCCGAAATTATGAGCAACCCCGAGCTTGCCCCTATTAAAGAAAAACTAGGGCTGGACCAAAACTCTAAAATTTTGCTGTTTAGCACCGAGGGAGACACCGACAAAGAAAACTACCAAGCAGTTGTTTGGGACGGCAGATATCCCAGTGAAAAATAGATAACACCACAATATAAGGAGGAAACGTTTGATGTTAAGCAAGGAAAGGGAACAACAGGTTATTGAGCTTTGCCAAAAGCTGATACAGCAAAAAAGCTATTCTGGCGAAGAGCAGGGTGTTGTGCAGGTATTGCAACAAACCATGCAGCAAATGGGCTTCGACGATGTATCGGTAGACAAATACGGCAACATTGTGGGCCGCATTAAGGGCAACCGCCCCGGCAAAAAATTATTGTTCGATGGCCACATTGATACCGTGCCTGTAAGCGATGAAACCGAGTGGATACATCCCCCGTTTGCAGCCGAAATACACGACGGCAAAATTTATGGCCGTGGCACCAGCGATATGAAGGGTGCCGTTGCCGCCATGACCTGTGCCGCTGCCAACTTTGCAGCCGATACCGGCAAAGATTTTGCGGGCGAGTTATATGTAGCCGGCATAGTGCACGAAGAATGCTTTGAAGGCGTTGCCGCACGGGAGGTAAGCAAGGCTGTGCAGCCCGATTATGTGGTAATTGGCGAAGCCAGCCAGCTAAACCTTAAAATTGGCCAGCGTGGCCGTGCCGAAATTGTGGTAGAAACCTTTGGCATACCTTGCCATAGCGCCAACCCCGAAAAAGGCGTTAACGCAGTGTATAAAATGGCAAAAGTCATCGAGGCAATTCGTACCCTGCAGCCCCCACATCACCCGGTGCTGGGCGATGGCATTTTAGAGCTTACCGACATTAAAAGCGCGCCGTACCCCGGTGCTTCGGTTGTGCCAGAGTATTGCCGTGCCACCTACGACCGCCGCCTGCTGGTAGACGAAACCAAGGAAAGCGTGCTAGAGCCGATACAAAAACTGCTGGATGGGCTGATGGCGCAAGACCCCGAGCTGAAAGTAAAAGTAAGCTATGCGGTAGGCCACGAAAAATGCCACACCGGCAACGACATTGAGGGCGAGAGGTTCTTCCCCGGTTGGTTGTACGATGAAAACGCCAGCTTTGTGCAAGACGTTTACAGCCAGCTAAAACAAAAGGGCTACACCCCCTCTATTACACAGTACAACTTTTGCACCAACGGCAGCCACTATGCAGGCGAAGCCAAAATACAAACCTTTGGCCTTGGCCCCAGCAAAGAAAACCTGGCCCACACCGTAAACGAATATATTGAGATAGACCAGCTAACCAAAGTTACCGATTGTTATTATGGCGTAATGGAAGCGCTATTAAAATAACAAAAATATAGTAAAAGAGGAGAAGAAACATGAACAGTACACAAACTACCGCACTTATCATCATCATTCTCTACATGGTTCTTACGGTATGTATTGGGCTTTTTGCCTCGTACAAACAAAAGAAAAACGCAGGGAGAAAGAGCAACGAAGATTTCTTGATGGCAGGTAAATCTTTAGGGCCCTTTGTGCTGGCGGGCACACTATTTGCGGCTAACACCGGCGGCGCTAGTACCACAGGCGTTGCCACCAACGTACTAAACCAGGGGCTTTCATCTGCCTGGTATGTTATTGCGGCTGGTATCGGGTTTGTCCTGGTATCCTTCATCGCTCCGTATTTCCGGCGCTCTAGCTCCAGCACAGTGCCAGAAATTATTAGCAAGCGGTATGGCAAAGCTTCGCACATCTTTACCGCATTCACCTCTATTGCTGCTTTATTTATGGCTACCGGTGCCCAAATTATCGCCACGGCTTCCATTATTAACGTGCTTACCGGGCTAGATTTTAAAACAGCGGCTATTATTACCACCGTTATTGTTATTTTGTATACCATGATTGGCGGCTTTGCCTCGGTTGCTGCTGCTAACATGATGCACGTGTTATTTATTACCATAGGTATGGCGGTTGCCATGCTGGCTATTGTAAACAACAGCGCAGTAGGCGGCTTTGGGCAACTGTTTGCCAAAGCAGGCGCCATGACAAACAGCGCCGGCCAAAACATGGATTTGCTTAGCATGACCAAAGTAGGCTTCCCCACCATCATCGGCTACATTGCCATGTATTTCATGACCTTCCCCACCGGGCAGGAAATTGTACAAACCTTCTGCTCTGCCAAAGATGGTAAAACCGCTAAAGTTGGTTCTGTGCTGGCAGGCGTTATCTCGGCATTGTTCGCCCTTGTTCCGGCCATCATTGGCCTAGTAGCCTATGTTTGCATCGATGGTTTTGGCGCCGATGGCCCGCAAAAGAATGCGCTGGCCACTGCTACCATCACCTTTGCCCCGGCCATTATTGCTGGGCTGGTGCTTTCGGGCATTGTTGCGGCAACCATGAGTAGTGCCTCGGGCAACATGATTGGTACCGCCACCATGTTCACCAACGATATCTTCCGCCCATACATTAACAAAGGCGTTAAAGACGATAAAAAAGAAGTTTGGATTTCTCGTATTGCCATGGTTATTGTTGGCGGCGTTGGCCTTGTAATCGCCATCACTGCTTCTAACGTAATTAGCGTTATGATGGGTGCATTTGCCCTGCGTAGTGCTGGCCCCTTCGCAGCATTTATCTGCGGCTTGTTCTACAAAAACGTTACCAAACGCGCCGGCTTTATCTCTATTGTGGTAGGCACCATTGTAGCCGCTGTTTGGATTTACGCACTGGGCACTCCTTGGGGCCTTAACGCAATGGTTCCTGGCGGTATCGTGGCGTTCATCGTCATCTTTCTGGTATCCGCTATCGACCGTAAGCTGGGTGTACCGGCTGCGCCCCCCATTGAGTTTAGCGAAGAATAAAAACCTTGGTTTTATTGGTGCCCGGGGCGGCTGCCCCGGCACCAACCCTTACCTGCCTTGTACGTAACCGAAACGTTAAAAAGCCTACGGCAAAACTTTGTGCAAAAAAGTGAGGCGTAGGCTTTTTACAACACAACCAAATTAAACGAGGTGCAAAATATGAAAAAGCTGATTGTTGGCGGAACCCTTGTAGATGGCTCGGGCGCACCGGGTTACAAAGCAAACCTGCTAATTGAAGACAACAAAATTGCCCAAATTGGTGATATTGCCGCCGCAGACGGCATGGAAGTAATTGACGCCACTGGTTTGGTAGTGGCCCCCGGCTTTATAGATACCCACAGCCATAGCGACCTGCAAGTGCTGCTAGAGCCAGAGGTGGCACCAAAAGTAATGCAGGGTATTACCACCGAAATTTTGGGCCAAGACGGTATTTCGATGGCACCGCTGCCCAAAGAGTACATTAGCCCCTGGCGCAAAAACCTTGCCGGGTTAGATGGCGACAGCGACGATATTAACTGGGAATTTGTAAACACCGAAGGCTACCTTAAAATGATAGAGGATGTAAAGCCTGGCCTAAACGAGTGCTACCTTGTTCCCCACGGCAATATCCGCATGGAGGCCATGGGCCTGGAAAACCGCCTGCCCAACGAAGAAGAACTAGAAAAAATGCGCGCCATTACCCGCCGCGAAATGGAAGCCGGCGCCATTGGCCTTTCTACCGGGCTTATCTACATGCCTTGCGCTTATTCGGAATCTACCGAGATTATTGAAATGTGTAAAGTTGTGGCCGAGTATGATGGCAGCTTTGTTATCCACCAGCGCAGCGAGGCCGATACCATTCTGGAATCGATGGAAGAGGTTATTGAAATTGGCCGGCAGTCTGGCGTAAAAGTACACTACAGCCACTTTAAAGTGTGCGGCAAAAAGAACTGGGATAAAATTGAAAAAGTGGTTGCACTGCTGGAAAAAGCCAAAGCCGAGGGCATTCGGGTTAGTTTTGACCAATACCCCTACGTGGCCGGCAGCACCATGCTGGGCGTTATTTTGCCCCCCTGGGTGCACGATGGCGGCACCGACAAATTGCTGGAGCGCCTAAAAGACCCCGAGCTACGCAAAAAAATGGTAGAAGATATCGAGCGTGGTATTCCGGGTTGGGATAACTTTGTGGAATTTGCTGGGTTAGACCAAATTTTTGTAACCAGCGTAAAAAATAAAAAGAACGAAGATACCATAGGCCTTAACCTGATAGAGCTTGGCAAACTGCGCGGCAAAGATCCCTACGAGGCAACCTTTGATTTGTTGCTGGAAGAAGAAAATGCCGTTGGCATGGTAGACTTTTACGGCACCGAAGAGCACGTACAGCTATTTATGAAGTTGCCGGAAATGAACGCTTGCACCGATGGCCTGCTGGGCGGCAAACCCCACCCCCGTGTGTTTGGCGCATTCCCCCGTATTTTGGGCAAATATGTGCGCGAAGACAAAGCCCTTAGCCTGGAAGAAGCAATTTACAAAATGACCAAAAAGGCAGCCACCACATTTAACATGACCGACCGTGGCGAGCTGAAAGAAGGTTACTACGCAGACGTTACCATCTTTAACCCCGAAACGATTATTGATAAAGGAACCTTTACCGATCCTGTTCAATACCCCGAAGGCATTGAGTATGTTTTTGTAAATGGTGTTACCACCGTTGCCAAAGGCAAACACACCGGCAAACGTGCCGGGCGGGTGCTTCGCAAAAAAGGTACCGAAGTGGTACAATAGTAATTCAATAGCAACCCCTTTTCATACTGCCCCGGGTACCGCAACAAACAGCGGTGCCCGGGGCCGCCATAATCTAAAAACAAAGCTGCCCGGCCCGGCATGGCAGCGTGCGGGGTGTGGCTATACAGCTTATTGATAGCCGGGCACTAAAAGGAGACTGGAATATGAAAGAAATTAGCACCAGCAACGCACCCGGGGCCATTGGGCCTTATTCGCAGGCATTTATTAGCAACAATATGCTGTTTACTTCGGGCCAAATACCGGTAAACCCCCAAAACGGCGAAGTGCCAGAGGGCATTGCCGCCCAAACCGAGCAAAGCTGTAAAAATGTGGGGGCTATTTTGCAAGAGGCCGGCCTGGGTTTTGCCAACGTGGTAAAAACTACCTGCTTTTTGGCCGACATGGCCGATTTTGCCGCCTTTAACGAGGTATATGCCCGTTACTTTACCTCTAAACCGGCACGCAGCTGCGTAGCCGTAAGGGAATTACCCAAAGGTGTATTATGCGAAATTGAGGTAATGGCTGAAGTATAGTGCTATTCCTGTAAAAAACTACGGCAGAATTTTTCTGCCGTAGTTTTTTTATGGAATTAGCAACTTTTTTTGCGAACTTTGTCAAATACTGCTATACTAAAATAAAGGGCATCATTCTTTTTTGCCCATTTTTTTGGCAGGGCCACCACCGGGGTATACCCCCTTGCTTTGTTGAGCAAAACCACTTTGCCAGCAACGCTTTAGCAACAAGCAAAGGGCCTTTGTTTACCCGGGTTTTACTTTAAAAAAAGAGAGGGGGAAGGCAACATGAAAATAACACACAAGCAGCGCCAGATACAGCAGCAAATTCTAAGCCAAAACATGCGGCAATCGTTAGAAATGCTGCAAATGCCGCTGGCCGAATTACAGCAGTATTTGCAAGAAGCCGTGTTGTCTAACCCTCTTTTAGATTTAGACGAAGGTGCCAACCAACTGGTTTGGGAGCCATCGGTTGCAGAGCCAGCACCTGCCGAGCAAGACGAAGACCGCTGGGAAGGAAGCGCAAGCGAAAGCCCCGCTGCATGGGAAACGGCACACCCTGCCACCGGCGACAACTGGATACACCAAGCCCATGAAGTGTTTGATTTTACCAGCCATGCAGCAGACCCCGCCCTGCAAGCCGAAAGCCTAACCGATGCATTGCTGGAGCAGCTGATAAGAATGCAGTGGCTTACCGAGGATATGCGGGCGCTTTGCACCTATTTGGTTGAATGCTTGGATGAAAATGGGTTTTTAACCTTTAAGCTAGAAGAATTGGCCGCAGAACAAGGGGTAGATTTGTTTGCCATGCAACAAGCCCTGTACATTTTGCAAGATTTAGAGCCCGCCGGCGTGGCGGCCCGTAGCCTGCCCGAATGCTTGGTTTTGCAACTGGCCCGCACCAAACAGTTTAACCAAAACACCCTGCGCCTTGTGCAACACGGCCTAGAGCTTTTAGCTAAAAACGACCTACCCGCTATGGCCAAACTGCTTGGTTGTACCGAGGCCGTGGCAAAGCAAACAGCCGATGCCGTGCGGGCCTTAAACCCCCGGCCGGCCCAAGGCTATGCCGATGAAACACTGGTAGCCTACCAAACACCAGAGGCCGTTTTTTACTGCCAAGCGGGCGAAGTGAAAATAGAAACCGACCGGCTGCGCATGTTGCGGCTAAGCCTAAACCAACAAAACCACAACCTGCTACAAAGCAGCAGCAACCCTGCCGAGCAAGCTTATTTAAAAGAGAAAATGGCTGAAGCGCAACAGCTGATACAGTTTACCGAAGAGCGCCAAAATACCTTGGTGCGTGTGCTGGAAGTGATTGCCGAACGGCAAAAAGACTTCTTTTTAAAAAACGAGCCCCTGCAGGTTATTACCATTAGCCAGTTGGCCGAGCAACTGGGCTTTAGCATTTCCACCATCAGCCGTGCTGTGCAGGGCAAAACCATTGTATTTAACGGCAAAACCATTCCGCTAAAAAAATTGTTTACCACGGCGGCCGCCGTTGTTAACGGGCGCGAGCTATCGGCAGAAAGCATTAAGCAGCAGCTATGCCATTTTATAGAGGCAGAAGACACCGCAAACCCGCTTTCGGACGAAGCCCTGAGCGCGGCATTGCAAGCGGTGCAAATGCCAATTTCTCGCCGAACCGTTGCCAAATACCGGGAGGAAGCGGGCATTCCGCCGTCCTCGAAGCGGCGGGTAAAAAAAGTAAAATAATGGGTACTTTACTGTGTAGCACGGCAGCCCAAAACACTGGCAGCCATATATTTAAATAAAAATTAAAATTAAAAAAGCCCCCTGAAAAGGGGGCTTTTTTGTTTTGTTTTTCGCTTACTTTTGGGCTACGCTTGCTGCTATTTTTTATTCATCTTGCTGCCGGCGTTTGCCCACAGCTGCCTGCACAATGGCCAAAACAGTGGCAAGCACAAACACAATGGCAATAATAGGTGTGTACCGGTTAACCAGTGCAAAACGCTGGCCCATGTCGTCTAGCAACACAAACAATATGCCCGGCACCAAACCCAAAATTACAGCCAATACACGCAGTACGCTCCAGCGGTTTTTGCTTTGTTTCTCTTGCGCTTGTTCCTCTGCCTCTTGGTCTTCATCCGCTTCGTCTGCTTGGTTTTTGCCAAAGCCACGCACCAAAAGTACCAGCGATACCACCAGCGCCACCATTCCCATCAGCAAGCTTAGTAGGCTCCAGGTGTCGGCTTTAGGGCCCGCCACCGGCACGGTGCCGCCACTAACCGTGGTTAGCGAGCTACCGCTATTGGGGCTGCTGTTTGCTTGTGGGGTTTCGCTTTGTGCCCCGCCAGAACTGCTTGGCACGGAGGATGGCGGTGCGGTATCTATGCTAATGGTGCCGTTTGTAGCAGAGCTAGCCGCAGCAGAAGAGCTGCTGGCCGGCGGCACT
>JAJDJP010000029.1 GCA_030267215.1 Ruminococcaceae bacterium OttesenSCG-928-A16 | reverse complement strand
TGTTCATCTGCCTATTGCAAAGCCAGCACGCAGGGGGTATACTATTATTATAAGTATTCTATTTGCTAGAGACATGAGCCAGGCAAACAGAAACCCTTCCTTTTTTGTGGGGTTTTTGTGCCCTGGCTCTTTTGTTTTTTCGGGGCCTGCTGGCACCAACAGAATATCTGGATTTTTTTGTATAAACTTGCGGGAGGATAAGCAATGTATGATGTAGTGATTATTGGCGGCGGCATTAGCGGGTGCAGCCTATTATACCAGCTAAGCCGCTACAACCTGCGCACCCTGCTGGTAGAAAAAGAAAACGACGTGGGCGTTGGCACCACCAAAGCCAACAGCGCCATTGTGCACGCCGGGTACGACCCTGAGCCCGGCAGCCTAATGGCCAAATACAACGTGCAGGGCAACCAAATGATAGAGCTGCTTTGCGCCGATTTGGATATCCTGTATAAAAAAACCGGTTCGCTTGTTATTGGGTTTGATGAGCAGGACCGCCACACTATAGAGGAACTTTATATCCGTGGGCTTGCCAACAGCGTGCCCGGCCTGCGCATTGTAGAGCAAGCCGAATTGCGTGAAATGGAGCCTAATATATCCCCCGCTGCCCTTTGTGCCCTGCATGCCCCCACCGGTGCCATTGTTAACCCGTGGGAGCTTGCCAGCGCCCAAGCCGAAGCCGCGGTAGAGGGCGGCGCCGAGGTACAGCTGAATACCCAGGTAGCCGGCATTGCCAAAGCCGCCGATGGGTTTGTGCTGCAAACCAATAACGGCGAAATAAACGCCCCGCTTTGTGGTGAATGCAGCCGGGGTTTTTGCCGATGTTGTAAGCCAAATGGCAGAGCCCGCCCATTTTACCATCCACCCCAACCGCGGGCAGTATTTTTTGCTAGATACTACCCAGGGGGCGCTGGTAAACCGCATTGTTTTTCAGTGCCCCACCGCCGAAGGCAAGGGTGTTTTGGTGGCACCAACGGTGCACGGCAACCTGCTGGCCGGCCCCAACAGCGAAAATATACCAGCCGAAGACACCGCCACCACCGCCAGCGGGCAGCATTATGTAAAAACATTGGCGCTTCGCTCGGTTCCCTCCATCAATTTCCGCGAAAGTATTCGCAATTTTGCCGGGGTGCGTGCCGCCGCCAATATCGATGATTTTATTGTGGGAGAATCTCCCTCTACACCGGGGTTTTTTAACATTGCCGGTATTAAATCTCCGGGGTTAACGTCGGCCCCGGCCATTGCGGCCGATGTGGTGCAGATGTTGCAAAAGGCCGGTTTAGCGCTTACCCCAAACCCGGCGTTTGTAAAAAAACGCAAGGTACTGCGTTTTAAGTACCTTACCCCCGAGCAACGCGCCAAAGCCATTGCCCAAAACCCTTTATACGGCAGCATTGTTTGCCGGTGCGAAACCATTACCGAGGGCGAAATTGTAGATGCCCTGCACCGCCCGCTGGCTCCCCGCAGCATCGATGGTATTAAGCGGCGTTGTACCCCCGGCATGGGGCGCTGCCAAGGTGGGTTTTGCGGCCCACGGGTGCAGGCCATTATTGCGCGCGAGCTAGGCCTTTCGCAGCAGGATATCCCGCTGGACCGCGAAGGCATGGACATTGTGCTGGGCCGCACCAAAAGCGAAGGAGGCGAGAAGGCATGAACACCAATTACGATGTAATTGTGGTGGGTGGTGGCCCTGCTGGGCTTGCCGCCGCCCTTGCTGCCAGCCAAAACGGCGCCAAAAACACCCTGCTGCTAGAGCGTAACAACGACCTTGGCGGCATTTTAAACCAGTGTATTCATAACGGGTTTGGGTTGCACTATTTTAAGCAAGAGCTTACCGGCCCCCGAATACGCCGAGCGCTTTATTGACGAAATAGAAAAAAGCAATGTAACGGTGCTAACCGGCGCCATGGTGCTGGACGTATTACCCGACAAAAGTGTGCTTGCCATACACCCGCAGCATGGGTACATGCAGCTGCAAGGGGCTGCCGTTGTGCTGGCCATGGGCTGCCGAGAGCGCACCCGGGGTGCCATTGGCATACCTGGCAGCCGCCCTGCCGGGGTTTTTACCGCAGGTGCCGCCCAGCTTTACATGAACATTGAGGGCTACCAAGTGGGCAAACGTGCCGTTATACTGGGCAGCGGAGACATTGGCCTAATTATGGCCCGCCGCATGACGTTAGAGGGTGCCAAGGTGCTGGGCGTATACGAGCTTATGCCCTATTCTGGCGGGCTGGCCCGCAATATTGTGCAATGTTTAGATGACTACGATATTCCGCTGCATCTTTCGCACACCATTACCGAAATACGCGGCGACAAACGTGTAGAGCAGGTGGTGGTGCAAAAGGTAGACGAAAACCGCACCCCCATTGCCGGCACCGAAGAGGTGATTGACTGTGACACCGTGCTGCTTTCGGTGGGGCTTATCCCCGAAAACGAGCTTTCGCGCCATGCGGGCATTGCAATAGACCCCCGCACCAGCGGGCCCGCCGTGTACGAGAACATGGAAACCAGCATACCGGGTATTTTTGCCTGTGGTAATGTGGCCCATGTGCACGATTTGGTTGATTTTGTTACCGCCGAAAGCCAGCGGGCCGGCAAGGCTGCCGCTGTTTATTGCCAAACCGGCAGCCCCAGTTCACAAAGCGCCACCCAGCTGCAGGCCGGCAACGGCATTGGGTACACAGTACCACAAAAAATACGCCCAGATAGGGTAGAAAAATCGGTCGAGGTGTTCTTCCGGGTAAACCAGGTGTTTAAAAATGTGCAAATTGAGGTGCGCAGCGGCGATGCCCTAATTGCCAAATTTAAGCGCGAGCACATGGCACCCGGCGAAATGGAAAAAATAACCCTGCCGGCGGTGCTGCTAAACAAAATAAATAGCCAAACCGCCACTATTGCCATTGCAAAGGAGGGCGCCAAATGAAAGAATTGATTTGCATTGTGTGCCCCAAGGGCTGCCATTTAAAAATAGACGAAGAAAATGGATTTGCGGTAACCGGCAACGCCTGCGAAAAAGGCCCCGTATATGCCGTAAAAGAGCTTACCAACCCCACCCGGGTGGTAACCAGCACCGTGCGCATACAGGGAGCCGAAATCCCTCGCATGCCGGTAAAAACCGATGGGGATATCCCGAAAGACAAAATTTTTGCGGCCATGCAGCTGTTAAACGGGGTAACCTTACAAGCCCCGGTAAGGGTAGGCACGGTTATTGTACCTAATATTTTAGGCACCGGCAAAAATTTTGTAGCCACCCGCAGTTTGGGTAAAATAGAATAGTTTTTATTCAACTTTAATATGTTGTATAATAAAAGTTAAAGATGTGTATCCAAGCTCAGTGATGTATTCTACTTCTTTCTTTGGGAACTCACCAACTGAACTTAAACAGAAAAGTCCCGCTTCCCTGTTCTTCCTTTTAGCCATAAAAATCACTACGAAACTTCAGGGTTTCGCCCTTAATTAACGACTAACGACTAGAGACTAATAACTATTAAAGGAGCCTACATGAACTCGACAAAAATAATAGCCCAGCTGGCCGAAACCCCGGTGGTTGCCGCCGTAAAAGACGCCGCCGGCCTTGCCCGTTGCCTTGCCAGCAATGCCCCGGTAGTGTTTGTGCTGCACGGCAGCATTGTAGATATTGCAGACACCGTGGGGCAAATACACAAGGCCGGCAAAGCCGCTATTGTGCATATCGATTTAATTGACGGCCTTGCCCCGCGCGAAGTAGCGGTGGATTATATTGCCCAAACCACCAAGGCCGATGGGATTATTTCTACCAAACCCGCACTGGTAAAGCATGCCAAGGCCACCGGGCTTGTGGCAATCCGTCGGTTTTTTTTGCTAGATTCTTTGGCGTTGCAAAGCCTGGAAAAGCAACTAACCCCCGATGCTGCCGATTTTATTGAGATTTTACCCGGTTGCATGCCTAAAATTATTCAAAAAATTGTTATTAAAACCACCATACCGGTTATTGCGGGCGGCCTTATTTCCGATAAAGAGGACGTAGTAAGCGCCCTAAACGCCGGGGCAACTGCGGTTTCTTCTACCAACCCCGCTGTGTGGAATTTATAGAAATTTCCTTTGTTTTCCTAAGTTATCTTTTGTAGAATTTATCGGCTTTTTCTGTTTATAGCCGGGCTTATTGTTCTTCATTTTCATACTTTTGCGTATTATTGTGTAAAAAATAAATTCTTTTTTATTCTTTTAAATAAGCTTTTCTTTATCTATCATTTATTTGTAAATGGGGCGATTAATTTGAACCAAATTGTTTTGGCCGCCGGTTGCTTTTGGGGCGCCGAAAAATATTTTAGCCTGGTGCAGGGGGTAACCGCCACCGATGTTGGATATGCCAATGGCGCCACCCAAAACCCTACCTACGAAGAAGTGTGTGGCCACAACACCGGCCACGCCGAGGCCGTGCGCATTACCTACAACGAAACCATAGCACCCCTGCCTTTTTTGTTAACCCTTTTTTACGATGCCATTGACCCCACCACCCTAAACCGCCAAGGCGGTGATGTTGGCACCCAGTACCGCACCGGCATTTATTACACTAATGTGGCAGATTTACCGGTGATACAGCAATCGATTGCCGAATTGCAGGCAACGCTGGATAAACCCGTTGCCATTGAGGTGGCCCCACTAAAAAACTATTACCCCGCCGAGGAGTACCACCAAAAATACTTGGCCAAAAACCCCGGCGGCTATTGCCATATTGCCCCCGCCCAGTTTGAAAAAGCCGCGGCGGCGCGCGCCACTACTCCGGCCCAATATACCGCCCCCAGTCAGCGGGTTTTGCAGCAAACATTAACCCCTTTGCAGTACAACGTTACACAAAACGCCGGTACCGAGCCCGCCTTTAATAACGAGTATTGGAACGAAACCCGCAAAGGGATTTATGTAGACATTACCACCGGCCAGCCTTTGTTTGTTTCTACCGATAAATTTGACGCCGGCTGCGGATGGCCCAGCTTTAGCCGCCCCATTGCACAAAACCTTTTAAAAGAAGCCCGCGATACCACCCATGGCATGCTACGCACCGAAGTGCGCAGCCAAACCGGCAACGCCCACCTGGGCCATGTTTTTACCGATGGCCCGGCCGAGCTAGGTGGCCTGCGCTACTGTATCAATAGCGCTTCCCTGCGGTTTATCCCCCAAGAGGACATGGAAAAAGAGGGATACGGAGCGTATCTTTCGCTGGTAAAATAGCAGCTGTTAGCCTTATTACACTTAGTTAACCAACAAGCAGGCCCCGCAAAAGCGGGGCCTGCTTGTTGGTACGCCTGACACGATTCGAACGTGCGACACCTAGCGTCGGAGGCTAGTGCTCTATCCAGCTGAGCTACAGGCGCATATATCACACTTTAGCATAGCTAAGGCGTGCTTATTAATTATACCAACTATTTGGCGTTTGTAAAGGGTTGGTTTTTTAAGTTTGTGCCACTTTGTGTAAGGCTACAATACAGATTGTAGCCTTACATTGCGGGGTACCCTTATGGTTGGCAAGCAATTGACTTTGCATTTTATACTGTGGTAGCATGGTAAAATAAAAATAGGTAATGTAAAATTAAATATAAAATAATAACCAATAAATAGGGTAATATTATTGGTAAAATATAAAAGGCGTGTAAATTAGAAATGGGAGGCAGGCAGATGCTGGGTACCATTGTAAATGCGGTGGCAATTTTGGTGGGGGGGTTAGCCGGCCTGTTGCTGCGTGGCGGCATAAAACAAAAATACCAAACCATTGCAAACCAAGCCATAGGGCTTTCGGTGTTGGTGGTGGGGCTTTCGGGGGCCATTGGCAAAATAATGCAACCAGAAGCAAACCCGGTTTTATTTATTGTAAGCCTTGTGCTTGGCGGCCTTTTGGGCGAGCTATTGGGAATAGAAGCCGGCCTTGAAAAGCTGGGCAACTGGTTGCAGGGCAAAATACGCACCAAAAAAGACACCGGCAATATTGCCGACGGTTTTGTGGCGGCCAGCCTGCTGTTTTGTGTGGGCACCATGGGCATTATGGGGGCGCTGCAAAGCGGCATGCAGGGGCAGCACACCACCTTGTTTACCAAAAGCGTGCTAGACGGTATCACCGCGGTTATTATGGCCTCTACCATGGGGGTGGGGGTGCTGTTTTCGGCGGTTAGTGTGTTTATATACCAAGGGGCCATTACGCTGCTGGCGGGGGTTATTAGCCCGCTGTTAACGGCCGATATGCTGCGCGAAATTTTGCTGGTGGGTGGCATTATGATAGCCGCCCTTGGCCTAAATATATTGGGTATTACCAAAATAAAGGTGGGCAATATGCTGCCGGCTATTTTGGTGCCGGTGGTGTATTACTTGGTGCTGGGGTTGTTTAGCTAATAGCTATGTTGTATTTATGGAGGGCAAAATGAATACAGAACAAATAAAAGAAAAACTTTTAAAAATGGTAAGTAGTATCGTAAATTTTATAGCCAATAACGAATATGAAAAACTGGAAACACTGATACAGCTTCATGGTTCTTGGTATAACGAAAGTGGGGATACAAAATCTGCAATAATGGGTTTTAAAAATGCCATTGAAGGCACCTATAACAGCTGGGCAGAGGATATGGGAAAACCCTTTAAAATTAACACATTTACCGAAAAAAACATGGACGACGACCCGGAAGAAATTGCAGAAGAACTATTGCAAAATGGCAATAGTATGATGACATATGATTTAAAGACGGTGGATGATGACCCGGATTATTTTTGGCTTGAAATTTACTTCGATTTGACTTTAGATAATGAGATAACAGCGATGGTAAACCTTAATATGTAGCTTGCATTAAAAGCAACAGCTACAAGTGGGATAGAAAAAAACCAAGGTTTGGCAAAATAAATTAAAAAATAGAGGCGTGCCGGATGGCATGCCTCTATTTTTATTTCTTACAAATTCCCCAGTTTTATTTCTGCTTTAGGTGGGGCAGAAAGCTGGGGCATAGCCACGGTAGCGGCCTTGTTGCCGTCCAGCTTTTCTTTGGCAACCGCAATCATCAGCTTAATGCGGTTTTCTTGGTTTACCTTGGTAGCGCTGGGGTCATAATCAATGGGGGTAATGTTGGCTTCGGGGTAAACGGCCCGTATTTTCGATATCATCCCTTTGCCCACCACATGGTTGGGCAGGCAGCCAAACGGCTGGGCGCACACAATGTTGCCGTAGCCGCTTTTCACCAGCTCCACCATTTCGGCGGTAAGCAGCCAGCCTTCGCCCATTTTGGCGCCATAGCCAATAAAACCATCGGCCATTTTGCGCACTTCGTCAAACAGGGTGGGGGCATGCAGGTTTGGGTGCTTGGCAATGGCCTCAATCATCAGCTTTTCACGCACGGTGGTAAAGTCCATCACCACTTCGTATATTTTTTGCACAGCTTTGCTGCCGCCATAAAGCTTAATGTTTTCGCTGCCATTTACAATGCAATACTGTATAAACCCCATTAGGCCGGGCATGTTCACTTCGCAGTCTTCGCTGGCCAAAAAGTCCTCTAAATGGCTGTTGCCAAGGGGGGAGTACTTTACGTAAATTTCGCCCACAACGCCAACCTTTACCTTGGGTACCTTGGTAACCGGTATTTTGGCAAAATCATCGGCAATGGCATTAAAGTTACGCTTCATATCTTTTTTGCTAACGCCGCCGCCGTTTTCAAACTCAGCACTCAGCGCCTCTTGCCATTTTAGCACCAGCGCATCGGTTTCGCCCTTGTTGTTTTCGTACGGGCGCAGCTGGTTCGAAAGGCTCATCAACTCATCGCCATAAAATACGGCGGCAATAGCCTTGCGAATAAGCGGAACGGTGTACTTAAACCCGCTGTCCTTTTCTAGCCCCGAAAAGTTGAGGCTAGCCACCGGCACCTGCGGAAACCCGGCCTTTACAAGCGCCTTGCGCAGCAGGTGGATATAGTTGGAGGCACGGCAACCGCCGCCGGTTTGGGTAATCATTAAAGCGGTGGTATTTAAATCATATTTTCCGCTTTTTAAAGCGTCGATAAACTGGCCAATAACCAAAAGGGCGGGGTAGCAGGTGTCGTTGTGCACATACTTTAGCCCCTCTTGTGCTACTTCGGGGCCGCCGTTTTCCAGCACTTCTATGCGGTAGCCTTCCTGGCGCATGGCAGCCGCTATCATGTGAAAGTGAATGGGTGCCATTTGTGGGATAAGAATGGTGTGGGTGGTTTTCATTTCAGGGGTAAATTTGGGGTATTGCGGCATGGTACTGGCCGCGGGTTTGGTTTCGCTCATACGGCATCCTCCTGTTTGGGTGCGCTGTCCTCCTGTTCAAGTGCCGAGAACAAGCTACGCAGCCGGATGTTGACGGCACCAAGGTTGGCAATTTCGTCTATTTTAATTTGGGTATAAAGCTTGCCTTCGCGGTGCAGGGTTTCGCGCACTTCATCGGTGGTAACGGCATCTAGCCCGCAGCCAAAGCTAACCAGCTGCACCAGGTTCATGTCGGGCTTGTTGGCAATATAGCGGGCGGCGGCATATAGCCGGGCGTGGTAGGTCCACTGGTTTAGCACGGTGGTGGGGGCTTTGTCCATTAGGTGGCTAATGGCATCTTCGCTAATAACGGCGGCGCCTTGGCTGGTAATTAGCTTGTCGATGCCGTGGTTTACTTCGTTATCTAAATGGTAAGGGCGGCCGGCCAGCACAATAATCTGTCGGCCTTCGGCCCGTGCCTGCCGCATAATTTCGGCACCTTTTTCGCGTATTTTTTCTAAATAAGCGTCATACTCGGCAAAGGCGGCATCGGTAGCTTGTTGCACCTGCTTTTGGGTAATGCCGGTAAAGTATTTTTCTAGTATTTTGGTAAATTTCTTCACAAAATCTTTAGGCCGATGAATGCCCACATAATCGTAGATAAAGGTTTTGCCCTCCAGTTCGGCGCAGCTGCTTTTTAAAACCTCGGGGTAGTAGGCAACTACGGGGCAGTTAAAGTGGTTATCGCTCATGCCTTCGTCTATGTTATAGCTCATGCAGGGGTAAAAAATGGTGTCTATGCCTTCCATTTCGGTAAGTACCTTAATATGCCCATGCATCAATTTTGCCGGGTAGCACACGGTATCGCTGGGTATGGTGGCCTGCCCTTTAAAGTATAGCTCTCGGGTAGAGTGCGGGCTGCACACCACCTCGAAGCCAAGCCGGGTAAAAAAGGTGTGCCAAAAGGGTAAGGTTTCAAAAAAGTTTAACCCCATGGGTATGCCAATTTTGCCACGTGGGCCGGGTACCGGGGCGTAGCTATCCAATAACTGCTGTTTATAATCGTAAATATTCAGCGGGTTTTCGGCGCCTCGGTGGGTAATGGGCCTATCGCACCGGTTACCGCTGATGAATTTTCTGTTGCCGCTAAACTTATTAATGGTAAGGCTGCAATGGTTGGTGCACAGGTTGCAGTTCACGGTTTGCACGTCGTGGGTTAGGTTTTCCAGCTCTTGTTTATTTAGGGCGGTGCTTTTTTGCGCATTTTTGGCACGCTTGCGGCCATATAACGCAGCGCCAAAGGCGCCCATAAGCCCAGCAATGCTGGGGCGGATAACCTCCATGCCCATCTCTTTTTCAAAGGCACGCAGCACGGCATCGTTATAAAAAGTGCCGCCCTGCACCACCACATTGTGCCCTAGCTCGCTGGGGCTGCTGGCGCGTATTACCTTATACAGGGCATTTTTAACCACGCTAATGGCAAGCCCGGCGCTAATGTTCTCAATCGAAGCGCCGTCTTTTTGGGCTTGTTTTACGCTGCTGTTCATAAAAACAGTGCAGCGGCTGCCCAGCTCTACCGGGGCGTCGCCAAACAGGCCAAGCTTGGCAAAATCACGCACATCACGGCCCAGCGCTTCGGCAAAGGTTTGCAAAAAACTACCACAACCACTGCTGCAAGCCTCGTTTAAAAAGATATCGCTGATGGCACCATCGGCAATTTTAAAGCACTTCATGTCCTGCCCGCCAATGTCGATGATAAAATCAACATCGGGCTGAAAGTGCTTGGCCGCCGCAAAATGAGCCATGGTTTCCACCAGGCTATAATCGGCATTAAAAGCTTCTTTGCATAGCTGTTCGCCGTAACCGGTGGTGGTAACGCTGGCAAGGGTCATGCCGGGGCAGGCTTCGTACATTTTTAGTATGGCCTGTTTAACCAAAGGCACCGGGTTGCCGCTGTTGGGCTGGTAGGTGGTATTCAGCAGCTCGCCATCTTCGCTAATTAGCACGGTTTTTACTGTGGTGCTGCCGGCATCTATGCCAAGGTGGGCACGGCCCTCAAAACCCTCTAGCCGGCCAACCGGCACGCTGGCTTTTTCGTGGCGGTGCAAAAATTCGGTATATTCTTTTTTGGTGGCAAACAGGGGTGCGGTATGGTCAAAACTGCCTTTGCCCCCGCCAGCGGCAATTTTGTCGCGCAGCTCGGGCAGGGTAAAGGTGGTGGCATCATCGCTGTATAGCGCCGCCCCAATCGAAACAAAATACAGGCTGTTTTCGGGCAAAATGCCTTCGGTTTTAAGCACTTTGTTAAAGGCGGCGCGCAGCTCGCTCATAAATGTAAGGGGGCCGCCAAGGTACAGCACTTTGCCACCAATGTGGCGGCCCTGCGCAAGCCCGGCCACCGTTTGGTTTACCACCGAATACAAAATAGAAGCCGAAACGTCCTCAATTCGTGCGCCTTGGTTTAGAAGGGGTTGCACATCGGTTTTGGCAAACACGCCGCAGCGGCTGGCAATGGTGTAAATTTTTTCTTGCTGCTTGGCTTTTTCGTTTAGCTCGGTAGGGGTAATTTTAAGCAGGGTTGCCATTTGGTCTATAAAAGCGCCGGTGCCGCCGGCACAGCTGCCGTTCATGCGCACTTCCACGCCATCGCTTAAAAATAGTATCTTGGCATCCTCGCCGCCCAGCTCAATAATCACGTCGGCATCTGGCTGCAGGGCGCTTGCGGCAACACGGGTGGCAAAAACCTCTTGCACAAAGGGCACGCCGCAGCCCTCGGCAAGGCCCATGCCGGCCGAGCCGGAAATAGCAACAAGGAACTCTTCCTCGCCATATTTTTCTTCTAAATCTGCCAATAATTCGGCAGCCTTTTCGGTAATGTGGGAATAATGACGCTCGTAAGTGGTGTGAACAATTTGGTTTTCATCGTTCAGCACCACGCATTTAATGGTGGTAGAGCCAATATCCAGCCCAATTCTCATGCGCGGCGCCTCCTTTTTGTTTAAAGTATACTGCAAAACTATAGTTTGGTTATTCCTTTATTATACCGTTTTGGGCTAAAAAAGCAACAAAATTGGGCGCATAGTTGGCATAACCACAACTTATTAAATATACCATATTTATAGCAGATTAACAAAATAGATTCGTGCTATAATATAACAACACAAAAAGATTGCATTACTTGGTGGCTAAGTAAATCTTTTGAAACCATAGAACGATACAGCCTTTATTATTAAACAAAAGTTTCCAATCTCAAGCTTGCTTTTCCGATAGGGCTCATATTTCTATGCCAATGGGGAATTTCGCAGCGTAATTTTTATCACTAAAGGAAATAACTGGGAAGCAGAAATTTTCCGTTTGAATTCAGCGATTCACGACTTACAACTTTATTAAAATTGATTTAAAATGCAACTGAGGATTCGGATATATTTCTTTTAACCAATAAGTTAAAAGCTGCCAATGATTTAGCTAAAGCTTGAACCTATTTTACAACACAAATATGATATAAAGGAGAAAATATGCCAAACATGCAAAAAATAAAAACCACACGGCTGCGCTTTGGTGGCATACTGGCGGCGCTGGTGTTGCTGGCAGGGCTTGTAGGTTGCAATGGAGGGGGAACCACCAGCGGGCAAAGCCTGCCGGTGCAAAGCGTGGCTGGCACTAACCCCGGCAGCAAGGGCACTACCCTGCCGCCCACGGCCATAAATAGCTACACCGCCCTGCCCCTGCCAGATGAAATGCGGGCGATGTGGGTTTCTTTTTTGGAATGGGACAGTGCCGAGATTGCCACCGAACCCGCCTTGCACAGCTATGCTGCCACTTTGTTTAGCAATTGCAAACAACTGGGTATAAACACCGTAATTGTGGCGGTGCGTGGCTTTGCCGATGCCTTTTACCAAAGCGAAGTGTACCCCTGGAGCCACCTAATTACCGGCACCCAAGGCCAGCCCCCCGGGTTTGACCCACTGGCGATATTGGTGGAAGAGGCACACAGCCACAGCTTGCGCATAGAGGCGATGGTGAACCCTTACCGTGCCCGGCATGGTATGTATAAAGATGTACCGCTGGCTGAAAATAACCCTGCCAGCCTGCACCCACAGTGGACCCGTGAAGTAAACGGCACCTTGTGGTTTAACCCGGCCCTGCCCGAAGTTACCCAGCTAATTGTGCAGGGCGTGCGCGAAATAGCCGCCAATTACAACGTAGACGGCATACAGTTCGACGATTATTTTTACCCCGGCGGCATAGACGAAAGTTTTGATGCCGAAGAATATGCGGCGGCAGGCGGTGGCAAAAGCTTGGCCGATTGGCGCAGAGAAAATATAAGTGGCATGGTGCGGCAGGCTTACACCGCTATAAAAGCAGCCAACCCCACCGCCAGTTTTGGCATAAGCCCGGCCGGCAATAACCAAAACAACCGCGATGCCTCTTACGCTGATGTGAACCTTTGGATGAGCACCCCCGGCTATGTAGATTATATTATGCCGCAATTATACTGGGGCTTTAACTACCAAAGCACAGCGGGCAGCACGGCAGCGGCTTTTGCCAATAAATGTACCGAGTGGGCGGGCCTGCCCCGTACCGAAAGCGTGCGGCTGTATGCCGGGCTTGCAGCCTACGCCGTGCAAGAGGGGGACGGCAGCGCAGGCGACCAAAGCGAGTGGGCCAGCGGCCATATTTTGGCCGACATGGTTGCCCACCTACGCAGCACCGACGGCTTTTCCGGGTTTGCCTTGTTCCGTTATGCGTATTTGTACAATGGCAGCGAGGCAGCCGGAAAAGAGCTGGCGGCTTTGCAAGCGGTGCTGCCATAAACATAAGCTGCCCTTTGTTACCTACCCCCATTGCGGCGCATGTGCATAACCAAAAGCCCGGCCTTGTAAAAAGGCCGGGCTTAGGCTGCTAAAGAACTGCTATTCTGCCCTTAAAAACGGGGAATGGGGCTTGGGGAAGTGGGGCTGTGGCCCTCTTCCCCATTTCAGATAATCAATATTTTGACGCAAATATGTGGTTTGTGAGAATTGGTGTTCCCATCAAAATATTGCAGTCAGCTTATCAAAAAAGTGAGAGTTCACTTTTTTGATAAGCTGAACCCGGCCTTGTAAAAAGGCCGGGCTTTTGCATAGAATTTCAAAGAGCTATTCGTTTTTTTCATCGCCGTCCAAAGTGGCCGCTAAGCCATCGGGCGGGGCAATATCAAGGGTAACACAGTTTTTGCCGCGGACTTTGCTTTTGTACATTAAGGTATCGGCACGGGCCACTATGCTTTCGGCGGTGTCGTTAGCCTTTACCACCGAAAGCCCCACCGAAGCAGTTACCGCAAGGTGCGTGCCGTTGTAGGTGGCGCCCGAATGGGCGAATAGGGAACGAATCCGCTCGGCTATGGCATAAGGCTCGGCGTCATCATGCAAATCAAAAATTCCCAAAAACTCTTCGCCACCCCAGCGGCCCATTTTTTCGGTGCCGTGCAGGTTGGCGCTAATGTTTTGGGCAATGCTTTGCAAAATAGCGTCGCCGGTGTTGTGGCCAAAGTGGTTGTTAAACAGGTTAAAGTTGTCAATGTCGGCAAATAAAACACAAAAGGGGTTGCCAAACCGGGCAAACTGCTGCAGCTTATACTCTAGGTAACTTTCTAAATAGGTGCGGTTTGGCAGGCCGGTAAGGGGGTCGCTCATGGCCTTTTCGGCAATGGCGTCCACAAACCGGTCCTCGTATATCACGGCCGATTTAGTACGGAAAATTTCTACTGCGCCCACCACAACATCGCCAGAATACACCGGCACAGCCTTTACCGTAACCGGCACCCGGTACCCATTTTTATGGCGCAGCAAAACCTCTGCCTGGCGGGGGGTACCGTCGCCCATGCTGGCATACAGCGGGCAGCCAACCGTGCAAAGCGGGTGGCCCTCTAAATCGATGTGGCAAAGTAGGTTGTCGTGGCAAAAATGGCCCACCATTTCTTGGCTGGTGTAGCCGGTAATTTTCTCGGCGGCGTGGTTCCAAAGGCTAATGCGGCGCTCTAAATCTACATAATAAACGCCATCGTCCATATTATTTAAGATGGCTTTGAACAGGGAGGTTTGCTTCATGGTTTTCCTCGCAAATGGTACTGAATGTTGGTGCCCCGGGCAAGGGGAGTGTATGGTTAATAAACATGCTAATATTAAATATAGTATGCCACAGCAGCGCTAAAACAACAACACAAAAATGGTGTGGCAACCCATAAAAACCAATTAATTTGCCAAACAAAGGTTAAAAAGGCGCTGCGTACATGGCCGGTTATTTTTTGCGCGATGCCAAATAAGCCGCCGGGCCACTTTTATATAAATCGCCGCCAACGGTGTCGGCCAACACGGTTACGGGCAGGTTTTGCACCGTAAGCTCACGCACGGCCTCGCTGCCCAAATCTTCCCAGGCAATTATTTTGCTGGCGGTTACGTGGGCAGCAGCAAGGGCGGCAGCCCCGCCAATAAAGCCAAAATACACAGCGCCCGCCTGTTGCATGGCGGCAAGTACTTCGGGGCTGCGTGCGCCCTTGCCTATCATGGCGGCAAGGCCGTGCTGCAACAGCAGGGGGGTGGTGGCGTCCATGCGGCCGGCTGTGGTGGGGCCTATGGCACCAATTACCCCGCCGGGCTTGGCAGGCGAAGGGCCGGCATAATAAATACAGCTGCCTTGCAAAGCAAAAGGCAGTGGTTGGCCAGCTTGCAAAAGCTCGGCCATGCGCTTGTGGGCGGCATCTCGGGCGGTGTATATGGTGCCGCTTATGGCCACGTTATCGCCAGCACGCAGCTTGGCAAGCTGGGCAATGCTTAGCGGGGTGCTCAGTTCTATTTGCATACAACTCTCCTTTGTTGGTGGCAGCGTGCTTACAGCACCACGCTGGCGCGGCGGGTGGCATGGCAAGATACATTTACCGCCACCGGCAGGCCCGCAATGTGGGTGGGCATGGTTTCTATGGCAACATCAAGGGCGGTGGTTTTGCCGCCATACCCGGCAGGGCCAATGCCAAGCTGGTTTACTTTTTCCAGCAGTTCGGCTTCCAGCTGGGCATAGTAGGGGGTTTGGCTGGGCTGGTTTAAGGGGCGCAGCAAAGCTTGCTTTGCCAGCAGGGCAACTTTATCAAAGCTGCCGCCAATGCCAACCCCCAGCACTATGGGCGGGCAGGGGTTGGGCCCGGCCAGGCGCACTGTTTCCAGCACAAAATCCACAACACCTTCGCGCCCTTGGGCAGGCTTTAGCATGGCAATGCGGCTCATGTTTTCGCTGCCAAACCCTTTGGGCGCCACCGTAATGTTTACCTGCTGCCCCGGCACAATGTGCACGGTTAACAAAGCGGGGGTGTTATCGCCAGTGTTGCCTCGGCGTATGGGGTCTTGCACCACGCTTTTCCGCAGGTATCCCTCGGTATATCCCCGCCGCACGCCCTCGTTCACAGCGTCATCCAGGTTGCCGCCTGTTAGGTGTACGTCCTGCCCAAGCTCTATAAAAACGCATGCCATGCCGGTATCCTGGCAAATGGGCAGTTGCTTGTCGGCCGCTTGGGCCAGGTTCATGTTTATCTGTGCCAGGGTTCGGGTGGCCAGCGGCCAATGCTCGGCCCTTTGTGCGGCGTGCAGGGTGGTTTGCACGTCGGGTGGCAGGTATTGGTTTGCTTGTATACACATGTTTGCCACTGCGTCGGTAATATGTTGTACGTCTATTTCTCTCACGTGGGCCTCACTTTCGGGTTGTGCCACTGTTAGTATTTTATTGCGCTATTTTAATTATAGCGAAGCAACGCGGGCAAATCTACAAAATTGGCAAGGTTTTCTGGTTTTTGGCGCTTTTTAACAAGGTTGCGGGCAGGTGTTGGCTTGGTGGTTGGGCTGCTTTGTGGCAAGGGGCTAAGCAGATAGTTGCCAAAAACATGCCACAATATAGTATATTTAGCAAATTATATACTATTTGTAATAAATTTGTGTGGTTTTTTTTGAAATTTGTGTGTTTAACATGTACGCGGGCGGTTTTATATTGTATAATAGCCATTATGCGGCCAAGTATAATGGATATGCTATGCGGTTTACCCCGGGGCACTACCTGTTATATAGCAGCTATAAAACAGTATCTTTTAAAGGAGCGCGAATATGTCTAAAACCGTAAAAATGATTGCCCTGGTTACCGCCATGGTGTTGGTGGTTGGTATTGTAGCAACCATTGCCATTGTTACCAGCGAAAACGCTAATAAGCCTGCCACCGTGGCAGACCCTGCCCTTACCGTAAACGGCAAAAAGGTGAAAGACCCAGGCATTATCCTCACCTATGGCGATACAGAGGTTTCTTTTAACGAGTACCGCTATTATTACATGAGCAGTATGGCCAACTACACCTATAGCGATGCCGCCTATTTTGAGGATGACGCCGACGGAGCCAAAGCGGCAGAGCTAAAAGACAGCGTGGATAATATATTGAAAGAAATAGCGGCCCTAATGGCAATAGGCAAACAAAAGGGCATTGCATTAACCGAGGATGAGAAGGCCGAAATTGTGGCCTCGCTAGAGCAAACCAAGGCTTCGCTTGGCGATGATTTTGAAAACCAGCTGAGGGCAGTTTATTTGGTAGACGAAGCATTTTATTTGCAAATGAGCGAGCAACAGCTGCTGCTCTCCAAAATTCAAACCGCTGTGCAAGACGAAATTTTGCCAGCACACCGCGATGAAATTGTGGAAAGCGTTGTAAGCGCCAAGCATATTCTTATCCCGTTTAATAACGCTACCGAAGCCACCGAGGAAGAAATTGCCGCCAACGAGAAAGCCGCCCAAGAAAAAGCAGATGAACTGATGACCGAAATTAGGGCTGCTGGCACCGAAGAAGCCGAAACCTTTGAAAAACTGTTTGTTGAATATAAAGAAAACGACCCCGGCCAGCCAGATGAAGGCTATACCTTCCCCGAGGGACAAATGGTGCAAGAATTTTACGATGCTACCCTTGCTTTAAAAGAAGGCGAAGTTTCGGACCCAGTAAAAACCAGCTATGGCTACCACATAATTATGCGCCTGCCGCTAAACGAAACCTATGTGGATGAAAACCTGGATTCGCTTGTTTCGTCGGATTTAATGAATACCCTGCTGGACCAGTTGCTGGCCCCAGAAATGGCCAAACTTACCCTTGTGCCGGGCGAGTATTACGATGCCATTAACCCAACCAGCATACAATAAACATGCTAAAATACACCATGCCGGTGGCAGAAGAATTTCCCTGCCACCGGTGCGGTTTTTAAGCGGGTGAAAAACCACCCAAAAACTTATGATTTATGCCTTGACAAGGCAATGCCGTATTGCTATAATTGTAAAGCTGATGATTTGCGTGCCGCACAAGAGAAATGCAAACCAAAGCGATGCCATTATAAATGATCCTGTAGCTCAGTTGGCAGAGCAATTGCCTTTTAAGCAAGTGGTCCCCTGTGAAACAAGTGAATACATGATCGCTTAGCTCAGTCGGCAGAGCAATTGCCTTTTAAGCAATGGGTCCGGGGTTCGAATCCCCGAGCGATCACCATTCTACGCCGTTTTTGGGGCGTTTCGCCGTAAGTGTGTACAGCGCTTACGGCGTTTTTTATTTTTGAAAAGGTATTTTCTTTACGGTTTTTCAAAAATAGAAACCACTCAAAAAGAGGGGTTTTCAAAAACTGCTTCAAAAATATTCCGTGGGCACCCCTCTCCAAGGAGCATTTTGGGATGCCTCCAGTTTTGAAAACACAATTTATTGTCCTGCCGTTTGCAATACAGAAGCCTGGGACTTGAGCAAATGAAGCAGTTCGGGGTTGGATGTAAGAAGGCCTAAAAGATCCACAAGGTCGTTGGCTGACACTGCTGGTTCCGGTTGCTGGTCTGGCGCAATAAGGGCAGGTTCCACTTTGCGTGCCCCTTGAAAGAATTGTGCCTCAAAATGCTGAGCGCCGACTCTTCTGTCAGCATCCATTATCTCAGCATAGGTATCCATTACCAGCTTCGCATCTGCGTGGCCAGTGTCACCTTGGACACTTTTTACATCGCCACCGGATATCTTGAGCTTATAGGTAGTACTGGTGTGTCGTAAGGAATGGAATGTAACGGGTGGAAGCCCGTATTTTTTTATGATGATTTGCAGATGGTCGTTTAGTACACTGCCTTCTAAAGGCCGGCCATCCTCCATTGCCATTACCAAGTCATAATCCTTGTAGTCCTTGCCCAGAAAAGCTTTTTGCTGTTCCTGCTGTTCTTTCAGCTCGTTCATATGCCGGGCTACAGTGGAAGGCAGCCAGATGATGCGCGTGCTTGCTTCGGATTTCGGCTCTTTTAAAATCAATGTGGACCGGGCACTGGTAAAAACGCTTGGAAAAACCAATTTCACAGTATTTGATTTGCGATCTAAATCATCTTTGTCCACACGTTTTAAAATCCTGTCCACATACACGCGGCATTCTGTGCTTTTAGAAGACTAAAAATCCCCCACCGTTATAATTGAAAAATCCCCCACCCATGCTTGCGGTTTTTATGCCGCGAAAGGTTCTTGACATGAGTGCAACGCATGTTAGGCTGACTGCCATGGCAACTAACCCGCGTAGCGGCGTTGATTGCCGATGTTGCCATGAAAACATGCGTTGCTAGAGGCTCATGTCAAGAGCACCGTGGAATAAATTCGCCTGGTCCCTTTTTCAAATATAAAACCTTGCTTTTTGGCCCCTTTTTGAACCATAAAATACACGAACTGCGGAGCCTGTGCAAAAGCGTGTAAAATGCAGTGCAATCCCGTGAAAAATGCCAATAATCTGGAATGTATCCGCTGTGGCCAGTGCAAGAAAGTATGTCCAACAGAGGCAATTACGTCGGGATTTAAGCAGTCAAAGCAGGAAAAAACATGACAGTTGTTTTGTAAAAAAGAGTCGATGCTCAAAGATAATAAAGAAAGTGCAGCTTTGCTGGCTGCACTTTCTTTATATGCTTTTTGCTATCATCGATGGCAGTTCCTGCTGAGACCGTCCCTGGCAGGAAGGGTTTATCAGCGGTAGTATGTTCCATCATGCTCGTGCACGCCGACAGCGGCGCATCCGTAGCTTATCCTTATCATAGTACGCAGTAGGTTAAATAATTGTGATCAGGTTACAATACAGATTGATTGCACATTTACGTGACATTTATCACGGAGCATATCCAACCGCAATGATATACTTATAATTAGTAAAGTAGGTTATGCTTTATAATGAATACTCTACTCGATTTATTGAAAGGAAGGTCAGCAAATATGGAAAAGATGTATAGTTTCAAGCAATCGACAGACAAGCTTATTGAGAAAGTTTTGGATGACGATGTGGCGATGATTAACCACATGATTTTGAATCAGGGGGAGGCACTCCCACAGCATGATTCTAACTCGAATGTCTACATGATTATCGTGCGCGGCACAGTGACTGCACAACTGGGTGAGAACCCTGCAAAACGCTATGAACATGGGAATATCTTGAATATTCCAGGAAAAATCAAGATGAACATATCTAATGAAGATGTGGAACAAGCTGAATTTTTTGTGATAAAGGCCCCCAGCCCGAGGTTGTATCAATAGTCGGGAAAAAGCTTGGAAAGGAGTACAGTATGAAGGTGACTGTGGATCGGGGTGCTTGCATCGGCTGCGGGTTGTGTGCCGAGATTTGCCCCGAAGTATTTGAAATGGATGAGGATAACATTGCCACAATAATTTCCCAGCCTGACGCAAGCACGATGGCAAGTGCGAAAGAGGCGGCCGGAAGTTGCCCTGTCAGTGCAATTACAATAGAGTAATCTGGCCATTTAGCAATCTATAAATGAAATGTAAAATCAGCTTGTAACCCATCGCAAGCTGATTTTTTTGTTATCTCTTTCTGACCAAGTTACTGAGCATCGTCATACATTCTGGCTATGATAAATTCCATTGAAAAAAGACATATCTACAAATTGGGTTGCATGGTCACAGTATCTGTTGCCGCGGACATGATATGGGTTTGACTGCCAAAGTCTTGCATACAGAACCGCTAGTATCACACTATTAAAAACAGGAGTTTTTATAATGGTGTCCAGTTTCGAACGTCGTTGCTAAACTGTTACGCTTGTTAGCGAACATCTTTCAGTGTATACGTGTTTTTATTAAACTGGATAAGCCCATCATCTCGCATCCGTCCCAGCTCTCTTGTTAAAGCACTGCGATCCGCACCCAGAAAATTGGCCAAATCTACCCGTCCGAGTGGAGAGATAACAGTAGCGGAACTCTGCTCCTGCGCCAGTTGCGACAGATAAGTCAACATCTTTTCCCGCAGAGAACGTTTTGTGATGACTTCTAGTGTCTCCATCAGTTTGATGTTTTTACGAGAGATTATCTCTACCATGTTTTTAATCAAAGTATTGTGAGAGCCGCAAGCGCTGGGACAGATGTGCATGATGCGGTCAAAAGGCAGCAAAAGAATATCGCTGTTCTCAGTCGCTTGAACAGATACAGTAAGGGGATAGCTTCCACCGCATACAAAGGATTCTCCAAATACTGCTTTAGTCCCAAGGTCATTCAATATAGCTCGGTTGCCGAAGATATCTTCCTTAATAATTTGTGCTCGTCCTGATAGAATAATGCCAATGGAATTTGTCTCGCCGCCATTTAGAAAAATAAACTCTCCTTTTTCAAAATATTTCTTTTTAGCGCCCACACAGCCAAACAAAGTGCCAAACTCCGGCTCTTTTATTCCCCTAAACAACGGGATGTCTTGCAACAATTTTTGATTTACTTGCATATGCCTCACCTCCCTCAAAATATACAGA